>NZ_JBFUFO010000006.1:0-165308 GCF_056403395.1 Variovorax sp. P2_H12
CACACCATGAAGCACCTGAAACTGCACGCCAAGATGATGCTGGCCGATGGTGAGCGCGCGATCGTCGGCTCGATCAACCTCGCTCCGGGCAGCTTCGACGGCCGGCGCGAACTGGCCATCGAGACCGACCATTCCGGCACCGTGCAGCGGCTGGCGGAAACCGCGCAGCGCGACTGGGCGTCCTCGCACAGGATCGACCTCAGCGATGCGGGCCTKMTCCAYGACCTGSAGAAGCGRCAGCTCGATCCGCACCAGCTCGTGCTCGATGGCAGCCACGAGTCGCAGAAGGACAAGGACAAGCCGAAGACGCACAAGGCGAAGGGCTGAGCCGTGATGGCGCGCATCGGGTTGGCGGCGGCAGCGCTGCTCCTGGCCAACGCGGCGCTGGCGGCGGGCGATGCGGAATTTGCGATCCGCTGGGATCCGGCCGAGGGCGGCCCCGGGACGCTCGAAGCGATCGCCGAGGCCCTGCGGCTTCCCGATGGGAAGCGCAAGACCTTCGAGGTCCGGTACTTCGCCGTGAAGCAGCCTTCCGGCTCGCCCGAGGGCGCCAGCGCGATCGCCCGCGAGCGGCTCTCCGAAGGCCGGATGGAATCGATGTACAAGCTGCGCAGCCCCGTCGCCTTTCCGGCCCGCGGGCCGCAGGCCGACTGGCGCTGCCCGTTCAAGGTCGAAGCGAAGCGCCAGAACGAGGTCGACGTCGGCTGGAGCGTCGAGGGCGCGCCGAAGAAGAATTATTCGCGCAGCTGCGAGGCCGGCGGCCATATCGCCGACCTGCTGCCGGCCCGGTTCATGGCCCAGCCGCTGGACTGCACCAGCAGCATGCTGCGCCTGACCTCCGAGCGCATCAAGATCGAGCGCTGGAGCCTGCCCGGCGGCAGGCAGGCCTTCGAAGTGTCCACCAACGGCCGCGACACGGATGCCGACCTCGAAGCCTTCGCCGCTCGGGTGGTTCGCCCGCTGCTGGCGCTTGGCGTCAGGCCGCTCGCGCAAAGCAAGACCCAGCTCGGCAGCAGTTGTTGAGCGTGCAGGACTCAGCTCGCCGGCGCTCGCGCCGCCTCGCCCATCGTGCGGGCCATGTCGCTCACGATCAGGCGCAGCAACTCGGTCGCGGCGGGCGCCAGCATGCGCCCGTGGCGCGAGATCACGTGCGTGCGGCCCTGGGACAGCAGCGGATTCTTCATCGGCAGTTCAACGACCTCCGGCCTGTCGAGGTGAGGCGGCAGTGACATCCGGGTGCTCAGCGCATAGCCCAGGCCGGCGACGACAAAGTAGCCCAGCGCGCTGAACGAGGTGGTCGTGAGCAGGGTTGGCAGGCGCACGCCCTCGCCGATCTCGGCCGCTTCGATGTGCTGGCGCACCCCGAAGCTGCGCTTCAGCGTGGCGCCCGGATACGGCAGCAGGTCGGCCAGCTTGAGCGGCCGGCCCAGGCGCGCCAGCGGATGCGTCTCGAGCACCAGCGCCTGGATCGGCTGCGGGTGCGAGTGGTGCGAGCGCAGCCGCTCGTCCTTCGGCGGCTGGAACAGGAGGCCGATGTGGGCCCTCTCGTCGATCACCCGGCGCACGATCTCGTCGCTGCTGCCGACCTCCAGCGAGATCGTGATCGCCGGGTGCGCGCGCATGAAGGCCTGCAGGCTGTGGCGCATCAGCCAGTCGACGTAGCCCTCGCCGGCGACGATGTCGATATGGCCCCGCTCGACCTTGCGGATCGCATCCATCTGCGCCAGCAGGTGCTGCTTCTGGCTCTGCTGGCGGCGCAGATAGACCGCCAGCAGTTCGCCGGCGTCGGTCGGCGCCACGCCACGTCCGCGCCGCTCGAGCAGCAGCGTGCCGCATTCCTTTTCGAGCAGGCCGACCGCCCGGCTGACCGCCGACGGGTCCATGTCGAGCACCTCGGCGGCACCCCGGACGGATCCGCTTTCCAGCACCTGCATGAAATAGCGCAAGCGCCGCGTTTCCAGCTTGTCGTCCATGCCGCCTCCCGGTGAGCGTTGCATTCAATGCAACAAAGATCCTGAATTTTAGTCATTGATGCAATGACTTCTTTCTTTGAGACTCGGTCTGCCCCCACTTTCGGAAGACCTCAGCCTCATGACCTCCGCCACCGCCGCGCTCGCGCCCGAATCGCTGGATTCCTCTCCCACGGGCAAACTCAAGCTTGTCGTCGTGTCCTTGACCGTGGTCGCCATCGCCGAGCTGATCGGCGCCACCCAGTTCAAGCTCGGCCCCGGCAAGGTGGTGCTGCTGCCGATGCTGTGGGCGCTTCTGCTGGCCGCGGTCTGGGGCATCGCCGCGCGCCGCACCCCGGCGCTGGCGCGCATCCCCACGGGCCTGCAGTCCTACGCGGGCGGCCTGCTCAACGCCGGGCTGCTGCTGTTCATCGTCAAGCTGGGCCTGACGGTCGGCGCCGCGCTGCCGCAGGTCCGCCAGGCCGGCTGGGCGCTGGTCTTCCAGGAGTTCGGCCACGCCTTCGGCACCCTGGCGCTGGGGCTGCCGCTGGCCTTGCTGCTGGGCATCAAGCGAGAGGCCGTGGGCGCCACCTTCTCGGTCGGACGCGAGGGCAACCTGGTCATCATCGGCGAGAAGTACGGCATGGCCTCGCCCGAGGGCCGCGGCGTGCTGGCCGAGTACATCACCGGCACCGTTCTCGGGGCGCTGTTCATCGCGGTGCTCGCGGGCTTCATCACCAGCCTCGGCATTTTCGACCCGCGCTCGCTCGCCATGGGCGCCGGCGTCGGCTCGGGCAGCCTGATGGCGGCCGCGATCGGCGCCATCGGCGCCCAGCAGCCGGCCGAGATGCTGCCGCAGCTGACGGCCATCGCCGCCGCCTCGAACCTGCTGACCACGGTGGTCGGCTTCTACTTCACGCTGTTCCTTTCATTGCCGGTGTGCTCGTGGCTCTACGACCGGCTGGAGCCGGTGCTCGGCCGCTTCTCGAAACGCCAACCGGCCGACACCGCGGCGCTCGACGGTGGTGTCGCTGCCGGCTCCTCGGAGCTGCCCTTTGCCGACCAGGTGGTCGCCTGGGCGGTGGTCGGTGGCGGCGTGATGATCGGCAACCTGCTGTCGTACAAGGTCCCTTTGCTGCAGTCGCTGGCCGGCATGCTCGCAGTCATGGCCGTGGTGCTGCTGGTCGGCCTGGTGAAGCGCCTGCTGCCGATGATGCCGATGGTGCTGGTGCTCTCGCTGGTGGCCACGGTGGCCGGCATTCCCGGCCTGTTCCCGTTTTCCGACAGCCTGATCGCGCTCACCGCCAAGCTCAACTTCCTGGCCTTCACCACGCCGGTGCTGGCGCTCGCCGGCTTCTCCGTCGCCAAGGACCTGCCGGTGTTCCGCCAGCTCGGCTGGCGCATCGTGGTGGTCTCGCTCACCGCCACCGCCGGCACCTTCCTCGGCGCCACGCTGATCGCCGAAATCTTCCACTGACCCCTCCAGACGAACTGCCCCATGTACCGCGAACCCGAGATTGCCGAAGAAACGCGCGCACGAATGCTGGCCTGGCGCCATGACATCCACGCCAACCCCGAGACCGCCTTCGAGGAGCACCGCACCGCCAACGTGGTCGCCCACGCCCTGCTGCTGATGGGCATTCCGGCGCACCGGGGCCTGGCCGGCACCGGCGTGGTCGGCACCCTGACGAACGGCGAGGGTCCGAGCATCGCGCTGCGCGCCGACCTCGACGCGCTCCACATGACGGAGCTCGGCGAGCGCGCCCACAAGTCCACCTGCGCCGGCAAGATGCACGGCTGCGGCCACGACGGCCACACCGCGATGCTGCTCGGCGCGGCCGATCACCTGGCCCGGCACAAGCCTTTCCGCGGCACGGTCCACTTCGTTTTCCAGCCCGCCGAGGAGAACGAAGGCGGCGGCCGCAAGATGGTCGAGGAAGGCCTGTTCGACCGGTTCCCGGCGGACGCGGTCTACGGCATGCACAACTTCCCCGGCATGCCGCGTGGCCAGTTCGGGATTCGCACCGGCACCATGACCGCCTACCTCGACACCTTCGAGATCGTCATCACCGGCCGCGGCTGCCACGGCGCGATGCCCGAAACCGGCGTCGACCCGGTGATGATCTCGGCCCAGCTCATCAACGCGCTGCAGACCATCGTGAGCCGGCGGATCGGCGCCACCGAATCGGCGGTGGTCAGCGTGACGCAGATCCACGGCGGCGACACCTGGAACGTGGTGCCCGAGACGGTGGTGCTGCGCGGCACGGCGCGCACCCTGGATGCGGCCATCCAGGACAAGGTCGAGGCCGCGATGCACCAGATCTGCGCCGGCATGGCGCAGACCCACGGCGCCGGCGTGGCGCTGAAGTACATGCGCGGCTACCCGGGCGTGGTGAACACCGTCGACGAGACAGCGGCCGCGGTCGCGGCGGCCGCAAGCCTGGTCGGCGAGGCGCAGGTCCACACCGACATCAAGCCCGCGATGGGCTCGGAAGACTTCGCCTTCATGCTGCAGAAGCGGCCCGGCGCCTACATCGGCATCGGCGCCGGCGAAGGCCCCAACGACCCGCCGGTCCACAATCCCTACTACGACTTCAACGACAAGATCCTGCCGCTGGGCGCTGCCTACTGGGTGGCGCTGGTCAAGCAGCAGCTGGCTGCTGCATAGTTCGACCATGCTCTCCGTCTTCGACATCTTCAAGGTCGGCATCGGTCCGTCGAGCTCGCACACGGTCGGGCCGATGCGGGCGGCGCGGATGTTCGCGGGCGCGCTCGAGCGCGACGGCCTGCTGACGCGCACGGCGCGGGTGCAGGTCGATTTGCACGGCTCGCTCGGCGCCACCGGGCGCGGCCACGCGACCGACGTGGGCGTGATCCTCGGGCTCTTCGGCGAGGCGCCAGACAGCGTCGACCCCGCCGCGGTGCAGCCTCGGATCGAGGCCTTGCGGCGTTCCGGTACGCTGCTGCTGATGGGGCGCCAACCGATCGGCTTCGATCCGTTGCGCGACATTCGATTCATCGGCGACGAGTCCCTGGCCGAGCACCCCAACGGCATGCGCATGGTCGCGCTGGACGCGACCGGAACCCTGTTGGCCGACCGCCGCTATTTCTCGGTCGGTGGCGGCTTCGTGGTCGAGGGCGGCGCCGGGCCGGCGCCCGCCGAGACCGGCGCCGCCCAGGTCTGGCCGCACCCCTTCCGCACCGGCGACGAGCTGATCTCCCAAGCGGTGGAAGGCGGCCTTTCGGTGGCTCAGCTGATGCTGGCCAACGAGAGCGTCTGGCGCCCGCCCGTCGAGGTGCGCGCGGGCGTTCTGCGCATCTGGGCCGCGATGCGGCAGTGCGTGCAACGCGGCTTGGGCATCGACAACCCGAGCGCCGCCGCACGCCTGCCCGGCACGCTGAACATCCGCCGCCGGGCCCCGCAGCTTCACCGCGAACTGCTGGCGCGCGACGCCGGCGCCGCAGCGGCCGACCCGCTCGCCGCCATGGATTGGGTCAACGCGTTCGCTATGGCGGTCAACGAGGAGAACGCGGCCGGCGGCCGCGTGGTGACCGCGCCGACCAACGGCGCGGCAGGCGTGGTCCCCGCGGTGCTGCACTACTACGAGAAGTTCTGCCCCGGCGCCTCGGACGACGGCATCGTCGACTTCCTGCTCACCGCGGCCGCGATCGGCCTGTTGTACAAGGCCAACGCCTCGATCTCGGGCGCGGAGGTCGGTTGCCAGGGCGAGGTCGGCGTCGCCTGTTCGATGGCGGCTGGGGCGCTGGCCGCCGTCCTGGGCGGCACGCCGGCGCAAGTCGAGAACGCGGCCGAGATCGGCATGGAGCACAACCTCGGCCTCACCTGCGACCCGGTCGGCGGGCTGGTGCAGATCCCCTGCATCGAGCGCAACGCGATGGGCGCCGTCAAGGCCATCAACGCCGCGCGGCTGGCGCTGCGCGGCGACGGCCACCACTATGTGTCGCTCGACGCCGTCATCAAGACCATGATGCAGACCGGCGAGGACATGAAGTCGAAGTACAAGGAGACTTCGCTGGGCGGGCTGGCGGTGAACGTGGTGGAGTGCTGAGCAAGTTCCATCGTCGCCGCGGCCCGCCGGCCCCCTACGACGACTCGAACGCGAGGTAGACCCGGCCGCCCTCGATCTTCACCGGGTAGCTGCGCAGGTCTTCGGTGAGCGGCGCGCACATCGCCTTGCCGCTGCGGATGTCGAAACGGCCCTGGTGCAGCGGGCATTCGATTTCGTGGCCCTCCAGGAAACCGTCGCACAGCCTCGCGTGGCCGTGGGTGCAGATGTTGTCGGTGGCGTGGATGCCGTCGTCGGTGCCGTACAGGGCAATGTCCCGGCCCTGTACGTCAATGCCCACCACATCGTCGGTGGGCACGTCCTCGACCGCGGCAGCGTCTATCCATGTCATGGTGTGCATGTCGTTGAGTCTCTGTGTGGAAGATGTCAGTTGTCGGGCTTGAGGCCGGCGCGTTCGATCACGGGCTTCCAGCGGCGCAGTTCCTCGTCCATGAACCTGGACAGCGCCTCGGGCGTGCTGCCGACGGGGTCGAAGTACGCGGTCTGCAGGCGCTTCTGCGTCTCGGGGTCCTTCAGCACGGCCGCGATCTCGCGGCTCATGCGCTGCACGACCTCGGGCGGAGTGCCCTTGGGTGCCATGTAGGCGAACCACGGCACGGCCTGGATGTCGGGCAGGCCCGATTCGCGCAGCGTGGGCAGGTCGGGCAGCAGCGCCGAACGCTCGGCCGACGTCACGGCCAGCGCCTTGAGCCTCCCGGCCTTGACCTGCGGCATGACCGTCACCGGCGGCAGGCAGGCGTATTGCACGTCGCCCTGGACGAGCGCCGTGACGGCCTGGCCCGAGGACGCATACGGGATGTGAACCGCGAAGGAGCTGGTCTTGAGCTTGATCAGCTCCACGCCCAGGTGCGAGATCGAGCCGTTGCCGGTCGACGCGAAGTTGAACTTGCCGGGGTTCTGCTTCATGGCCGCGAGCCAACCCTTGACCGAGTCGACGTTCATCGAATTCGAAGCCGCGCACACGTTGGGCGTGGTGGCGGCCAGCGACACCGGCACCAGGTCCTTGAAGGGGTCGTACGGCAGATTCTTGTAGAGCACCGTGTTGTATACCAGCGGCGCGTTCACCGACAGCAGGAAGGTGTGGCCGTCGGGCGCCGCCTTCGAGGCCAGGTCGGTGCCGGTGTTGCCGCCGGCGCCCGGCTTGTTGTCGACGATCAGCGGCTGGCCGATGCGCGCGGCGAGCTTGTCGTTGACGATGCGCGCCAGGATGTCGGGCGACGAGCCGGCGGCGAACGGCACCACGATGCGAATCGGGCGCTGCGGCCACGCCTGCGCATGCACGGCGTTGCCGGCGAGCACGGCACAAGCCAGCGCTGCGAAGGTCCTGAGGCGGACGTGCTTCATGCGCGCAGCTCCACATCGACCATCCCGAGATGGTCCTGCTGCTCGCGGGCAATGAACCCCGCAATCAGCGCGCGGTAGCAGGCCTCGACCACTTCGGGATAGGCGCCCTCCTTCTCGGCCAGCGCCTTCACCTTGTCGATCACCTCCTGCTGGCGCTGCGGCGCCGACACCTGGAAGGCGTCGCGCTTGAAGCGCGCAGCATCCTTCACGTAGCGGCCGCGCTCGGCCAGCAGCGCGACGATCTTGCAGTCGAGTGCATCGATGTTCTCGCGCACCTCGGCCAGGTTGGCGCACAGGGGCTGGTAGGCTGGGTCGACGAAGCGCCGCAGCGGCGCACCATGTGTCTCGGGTTCTTTTGGCATGTCAGATCGGATAGATGATGGAGTTGGGGATCATTTCGCTGTCGAAAACGCACAGGCGCGAGGCGAACTTCAGCCCGTCCGGCGTCGGCACCACGGCATCGATGTAGCGCCCGACGTTGAACACGGTCGACGGCTGGTCGAGCTTGGTACGGAACACCGCGTAGTTGGCCTCGCTGTGGATCGTGCCGTCGTCGTCGACCGCGTGCACCGTCGGCAGGCCGACCACGTGGCGCTGATAGTAAGGGTCGTGGAACAGCGTCTCGCGGATGCCGTAGACGCGGTCTTCGAGCATGCCCCGGCTTTCGAACGAGAGCGTCGCCAGCGGCAGGCCGCGCTCGTGGTTCTCGCGCGGCTGCAGCCGGTAGCTGCACTGCTCGATGAAGAACCCGGGCCACAGATCCCATTGGCCCGAATCGACGGCATGCGCATAGGCGGCGTAGAGGCGCGCCAGTTCGAGATAGGTGTCGGTGCCGAGTTTCATGCGTCCATCACCTCGCGCCAGTAGCGGTACATGCCGCGGATCAGCGTCTCGGTCACCATGTGGTCGGTGTTCTCGACCTCGCGGCCGCCCAGTTCGGCGAGCGTGCGATGGCCGGGCCTCTGCTCGAAGCCCTGCTGCGAGAACTCGATCACCTCGCCGTCGTCGGCCGAGACGAAGCCCGCCGGGCCGAACAGGTTGGCCTGGCGCAGCCGGCGCTGCTGCATGTCCTCGCTGTCGTCCTCGAAGCCGAAATGGGTCCAGACGAAATCGAAGGCATCGTGGCCCACGGGCTGGATGTGGCGGGTGGACACACTGTTGACCTGCTGCTGCAGGATCAGGCTCGGGAACAAGGTCATCATGACCGCGGTCGGCCCGCCCCACCAGGGCTCGGGCGCGATGTCGAGGAAGCGCGGGTCCTTCAGCTGCATGCTCTCCTTGAAGCTCGACACCTGCGTCACCTGCGCCGCCTTGCCTGCATTGCCGCGGGTGGAAATCATCGCGGCGTGGCGGCCGTGCGCGTCCATCTTGAGTTCCGACTTGTTGTCGGCGCGCCAGAGCCCGAAGGTGACGAACCAGGTGTGCAGCAGGCCCGGGTGGTACGGGTCCTTGATGTTCTCCTGCATCAGCTTCCAGTTGCCGGGAATGCGCTGGCGGCTGTAGCCGAGGATCGTGAGCTTGCGGCCATCGAACAGGCGGTCGAAGTAACGCAGGATGTCGGGGCCCAGGAAGTCCTCGAACGACTCGATGCCATGGTCGAACGACGCGAAGACCACGCCCCCGCGAGACGCCACCTTGAGCTTGTTGAGACCGTGGTCCTCGACCTTGAAGTCAGCGGGCATGCCGCCATGCACCTTGCCGTCCTGCTTGACGCCACGGCGAAAGGGCACCCCCTGCAGGTCGCCCTTGAGCGTGTAGTTCCATTGGTGGTAGGGGCAGACGAACTCCTTGCGGTTGCCATGGCGCTCGCGGCAGAACTGCATGCCGCGGTGGGCGCAGACGTTTTCGAAGACGTGGATCACGCCCTCCTCGTCGCGCGACATGACGACCGAACGCTCGCCGATCGCCGTGCGCTTGAAATCGCCCGGATTCGGGATCTCGGCTTCGAGGCCGACATAGCACCAATGCTTCTCGTAGAAGAAGCGCTGCAGTTCTTTCCTGTGCAGCGCCTCGTCGGTGTAGGCCATGAAGGGAATGCGGCTGGTCTTGTCGCTTTCCCAGCGCAGCGCGATGGGGAACACGGCCTCGGCAGTCATGGGAGGTTTCCTTTCTTGTGTGGGGTCTTCACTTCAGGTGCCTTGCAGGTAGAAGGCATCGGCATGGGTCTTCTCGGGCACGAGGCCGCGACCGCGCACCCACTGGGTCAGGGCCTCGACCATCGGCGGCGATCCGCATAGGTAGGCGCGCCAGCCATCGAGGCTGCCGGGCCAGTCGGCACGGATCGCATCGGTGATCAGCCCCAGTCGCTGGCCATCGCGCGCGGGGCCGCTGACGACCACCACGTGCACCTCGAGGCCGGCATGAAGCGATTGCAGTTCGCGCAACTCGTCCAGGCCGTAGACATCGGCGTCGGAGCGCACGCCCAGGTAGAGATGGATGGGCTGGGTGAGGCCGGCCGCGATCGCGCCCCGCACGATGGACAGGATGGGCGCCAGTCCGGTGCCGCCCGCCGCGCAGAGCATGGGGCCGCCGTGCCTGGTGCGCAGGTAGGCCGTGCCCAAGGGTCCGCTCACCCGCACCGCGTCGCCGACGCGAAGCTGCTCGAAGATGTGCGCGGTGACCCGCCCGCCGGGAACGCGGCGCACGTGGAATTCGAGCTCCGCGTCACGGCTCAGGCCGGCCATCGAATACGGCCGTGCCAGGCCCGCCGCGAATTGCAGCTGCGCGTACTGGCCCGGCGAGAACGCCAGCGGCCGGTTCGGCTTCAGCCGCAGCCGGCGGATGTCGTGCGTGAGCGCATCGATGCCGGTCACCGTGGCCTTGAGGATGCGCGCCGGATGCACCACCACCTCGTCGGTTTCGGGAATCTCGATGGTGCAGCTTTCGGTCAGCGTGCTCTGGCAGGCCAGCACGTAGCGCTCGCCCTGCGCATCCGGACGGATGGCGTCCTGCCCCGCATCGAGCACCTGGCCCGACACCACCTTGCAGCGGCAGGTGCCGCAGCGCCCGGCCATGCAGCTGTACGACACCGGCACATGGTGCTCGCGCAGCACCTCCAGCAGATTGGCGCCGGGGCGGACCTCGAGGGTTTGTCCAAGGGGGTGAATGCGCAGATCCATCGTCGGGTGTCTTGTGGCGGTCTCTCGGGGCTGGTGGGTCTCTCAGGGGAGGGATGATGCGGGTCCGATGCAGATTGACCAATAGAATCTGGTGAATCATCTTCATCACCGATGTGAATAAAGGTAGGCATGCAGCTCAAGGACATCGACCTCAACCTGCTGCTGGTGTTCGACCGCATGCTGGCCGAGAAGCGCGTGTCGGCGGTGGCCGCATCGCTCGGGCTTTCGCAGCCCGCCATCAGCAACGCGCTGGGGCGGCTGCGCAAGCTGCTCGGCGACGAGCTCTTCCTGCGCACCGCGCGCGGCATGGAGCCCACCCCGTTCGCCTTGCAGCTGGCCGAGCCCGTGGCCTACGCGATGGGCGCGCTGCACACGGCCCTCAACCAGCAGGTGGTGTTCGACCCCGCCACGAGCACGCGCAGCTTCACCATCGCCATGACCGACATCGGCGAGATCTACTTCACGCCGCGGCTGATGGAAGCGCTGTCGGTCGCGGCGCCGGGCGTGACGATCAGCACGCTGCGCAACAACACCACGACCCGCCTGCGCGATGAACTGGAGACCGGCCACGTGGACATCGCCATCGGCCTGCTGCCGCAGCTCAAGGCCGGCGTGTTCCAGCGCCGCCTGTTCCGCCAGAACTATGTGTGCCTTTTCTCGGGCACGCATCCTCTGGCGCGCAAGCGCAGCGTGTCATTGAAGGACTTCGGTTCGGCCGATCATGTGCTGGTGCAGGCCGCCGGCACCGGTCACGGCAAGGCCGACGACGTGATGGCGGGGCAAGGCATCCAGCGGCGCATCCGTCTGCGCGTGCCGCATTTCGTCGCCATCGGCCATATCCTGCGCGCGAGCGAAATGATCGCCACCGTGCCCGAGCGACTGGCGCAGAGCATCGCCGAGCCCTTCGGACTGGTGTGGCGCCCTCACCCCGTGGCGCTGCCGCAGATTGCCATCAACCTGTTCTGGCACGCCAAGGTGCATCGCGATCCGGGCAACCAGTGGCTGCGTGGCCTCTTGTTCGACAACTTCGCGGATGGCGATTGACCGGCGCGGGAATCAGGTCTGCAAGGGCCAGCGCCCCAGCACGAGGTGCTGCCCTTTGCCGACGAGACTCCGTACCAGGACGAACTCGCGCGCCGTCCATGCGATGGGGGCCACCGATTGCTCCGGCACCACACGCGTGTCGCGCAGCAGTGTCAGGTGCGGCGTGAAGCTTCCCGTTTCGGCCGCCACGCCGTGGCTGCGCAACGCAACGCCCAGGTTGAAGCGAAATTCCTGCAGCCCCTCCATCGCCTGGCTCCCCAACAGCACCAGCGGGCGCTTCCTGGCGCGGGCCGGAAAGCTCGTGACCCGATCGAAGCTCAGCCCGAATGCGGGGCTGTCCAGGGTCTGCGCCGCCTGCCGAGCCCCGGTCACCAGGTCTTCCGGCCACACGCCGGAGCGGCCCAGGTAGTGCAAGGTGACGTGCAGCCGCTGCGTCCCGGTCGGGGGCGTCTTCAGACCATGATCGGCGCGCAAGCGGGTGGCGAGCGCTACCGCCCGGGCGGCGGCGGCGGCGTCCGGCTGGAGGGCGAAGAACAGGCTGTCCACCGCCCTCGGCTCATTCCCACTCGATCGTCGCCGGCGGCTTGCTGCTCACGTCGTAGGTCACGCGGTTGATGCCGCGCACCTCGTTGATGATCCGCCCCGAGACCTTCTTGAGCAGCGCGTAGGGCAGCTCGGCCCAGTCCGCGGTCATGAAGTCGCTGGTCTGCACCGCGCGCAGCGCCACCACGTAGTCGTAGGTGCGGCCGTCGCCCATCACGCCCACGCTCTTGACCGGCAGGAACACCGTGAAGGCCTGGCTCGTGAGGTCGTACCAGCTCTTGCCGCTCGAGGGATCGACGAAGTTGCGCAACTCCTCGATGAAGATCGCGTCGGCGCGGCGCAGCAGCTCGGCGTATTCCTTCTTGACCTCGCCGAGGATGCGCACGCCCAGGCCCGGGCCCGGGAACGGATGGCGATACACCATCTCGGGCGGCAGGCCGAGCGCGACGCCGAGTTCGCGCACCTCGTCCTTGAACAGGTCGCGCAGCGGCTCGAGCAGCTTCAGGCCCAGTTGCTCGGGCAGGCCGCCGACGTTGTGGTGGCTCTTGATGGTGACCGCCTTCTTGCTCTTGGCGCCGCCCGACTCGATCACGTCGGGATAGATGGTGCCCTGGGCCAGCCACGTGGCGCCCTTGACGGCCGGCAGGCCGTCAACTCCGAGCCTTCCGCCGGCGCTGGCCTTGAGCTTGGCGGCCTCCTGCTTGAACACGGTGACGAATTCGCCGCCGATGATCTTGCGCTTGGCCTCGGGATCGCTCACGCCGGCCAGCTTGCCCAGGAAGAGCTCGCTGGCGTCGACGCGGATCACCTTGGCGTGCAGCTGGCCGACGAACATGTCCATCACCATGTCGCCTTCGTTGAGCCGCAGCAGGCCGTGGTCGACGAAGACGCAGGTCAGCTGGTCGCCGATGGCGCGATGGATCAGCGCCGCGGCCACCGAGGAATCCACGCCGCCCGACAGGCCGAGGATCACTTCCTCGTCGCCGACCTGCTGGCGGATCGCTTCCACCGCTTCCGCGATGTGGTCGCGCATCACCCAATCGCGGCGGGCGCCGCAGATGCCGAGCACGAAGCGGTCGAGGATCGCCTTGCCCTGCTGCGTGTGCGTGACTTCGGGGTGGAACTGCAGCGCGTAGAAATGCCGCTGTTCATCGGCCATGCCGGCGATCGGGCAGCTCTCGGTCGAGGCCATCAGCTTGAAGCCGGGCGGCAGCTCGGTGACCTTGTCGCCGTGGCTCATCCAGACGTTGAGCATGCCGTGCCCGTCGTCGGTCGTGAAGTCGGCGATGTCGCGCAGCAACTCGGTGTGGCCGCGCGCGCGCACGGCCGCGAAGCCGAACTCGCGCTTGTGGCCGCCCTCGACCTTGCCGCCGAGCTGGTGCGCCATGGTCTGCATGCCGTAGCAGATGCCCAGCACCGGCACGCCGAGCTCGAACACCGCCTGCGGCGCCTTGTCCGTGGTTTCCTCGTAGACGCTCGCGTGGCTGCCGGACAGGATCACGCCCTTGAGCGTGCCGTCCTTGGCGAACTCGCGCACCCATTCGTCGCTGACGTCGCAGGGATGGACCTCCGAGAACACGTTCGCCTCGCGCACGCGGCGCGCGATCAGCTGGGTGACTTGGGAGCCGAAATCGAGGATGAGGATCTTGTCGTGTTGCATGGAGAAGACTCAGAGCGTTGAAATGTCGAAGAGGCGGACGCCCGCTTGCGGCGCCGCCTGGATGAGTTGCTCGTCGAAGGTGGCGAGCGGAAGATCGAGCGAGCGTGCGAGCCACAGATAGCCCGCGTCGTAGAGCGAGACACCGGCGTCGATGGCCACGGCGAGCACGGCCTTGTGCTGGGCCGGCGCCAGTTCGTGCAGTTCGACGCGGTGGCGAATGGCGTCGAGCACGCTCCAAAGCCCTTCGACCGCGGACGGCGGAATGCGGCCGCTGCGCACGCCGTTGGCGAGGATGTTGGCGCACTCCCATTGCCACGCATTGGGCGCCTGCGGCTCGACCTCGTCGCGGCGGATGGCGGCGTAGAGCTTGCGCGTGTGTTCGCTGGCCTGATCCGGCAGCAGCCAGGCCGAGGTGACCGAGGCATCCATGACGAAGGCCGTCACGATTGCCGCCCTTCGTCACGCAGGGTGCGCACGGCGGGGCCCGGCTTGATGGTCGCGTGCAACGCGTCGATCTGGCCCAGTTCGCGCGCGATCTGTTCGTCGGTGATGACCGGCTTGCGCCGCACCGGCAGCATGCGCACGACTTCCTTGCCGTGGCGTGTGATGCGCACTTCCTCGCCCTTCTCGACCAGGTCGATCAGGGCCGAGAAGTTGTTCTTGGCTTCAGCGATGCCGAGGGATTGCATTTGGGCCAGAAAAAAATGATCTGGCCCAAATTCTAATGCCAATCTGGCCCGACTTCCAATATCTGGCCAGATTGAACTCAGGCCGGCGCCGGGCGGCCCCCTCGGGGGGGCCGCGACCACACGAAGTGAGGGGGCGKGGGGGCCCAGGCCGGCGCCGGGCCGCCCCAAGGCGGCCTGCGGCCCCCTCGGGGGGCAGCGACCCACACGCAGTGGGGGAGCGTGGGGGCCATTTATTCAGCCCGGTAGTTCGGGGCTTCCTTGGTGATCTGCACGTCGTGCACATGGCTCTCGCGAATGCCCGCCGTGGTGATCTCGACGAACTCGGCCTTGTTCTTCATGTCCTCGATCGTGGCGCAGCCGCAGTAGCCCATGCTGGCGCGCAGCCCGCCGGACATCTGGTAGACGATCGACACCATCGAGCCCTTGTACGGCACGCGGCCCTCGATGCCTTCGGGAACCAGCTTGTCGGCGTTCGGGTTGCCGGTGCTCGATTCCTGGAAGTAGCGGTCGGCGCTGCCCTGCTGCATCGCCCCGATCGAGCCCATGCCGCGGTAGCTCTTGTAGCTGCGCCCCTGGAACAGCACGATCTCGCCGGGCGCCTCTTCGGTGCCGGCGAACATGCCGCCCATCATCACGGTGCTGGCGCCGGCCGCGATGGCCTTGGCGATATCGCCCGAATAGCGCACGCCGCCGTCGGCGATCAGCGGCACGCCCGTGCCCTGCAGCGCGGTGGCGACGTTGTCGATCGCCATGATCTGCGGCACGCCCACGCCGGCCACGATGCGGGTGGTGCAGATGGAGCCCGGGCCGATGCCGACCTTGACCGCGTCGGCGCCGGCATCGGCCAGCGCGCGCGCGGCATCGCCGGTGGCGATGTTGCCGCCGATGACGTCGACCTGCGGGTAGTTGTTCTTGACCCAGCGCACGCGCTCGATCACGCCGGCATGGTGGCCGTGCGCGGTGTCGACCACGATGGCGTCGACGCCGGCCTTGACCAGCGCCTCGACGCGCTCCTCGGTGCCCGCGCCCGCGCCCACCGCGGCGCCGACGCGCAGCCGCCCGCTGGCATCGCGCGCCGCGTTCGGGAAGCTGGTCTGCTTGGTGATGTCCTTGACGGTGATCAGGCCCTTGAGCTCCCAGGCCTCGTTGATCACCAGCAGGCGTTCGAGCTTGTGCTTGTTGAGCAGCGCCTTGGCGTCCGCCAGCGTGGTGCCGTCGGGCACGGTGATGAGCCGGTCGCGCTGGGTCATGATCTCGCTGACCGGCACGTCGTAGCGGCTCTCGAAGCGCAGGTCGCGCCCGGTGACGATGCCGACCACCTTGCCGGCGTCGCAGACCGGGAAGCCCGAAATGCCGAGCTGGTCCGACAGCGCCATCACCTGGCGTACGGTGTGGGTCGGGGTGATGACCACCGGGTCGCGCAGCACGCCGGATTCGTAGCGCTTCACCTTCGCCACCTGCGCCGCCTGCTCGGCGGCCGTGAGGTTCTTGTGAACGATGCCGATGCCGCCTTCCTGCGCGATCGCGATCGCGAGACGGGCTTCGGTCACGGTATCCATCGCCGCGGAAACCAGCGGCAGATTGAGCGTGATGTTGCGGGAGAGCCGGGTGGCGAGGGAGGTGTCCTTGGGCAGGACTTGGGAGAACGCTGGCACCAGCAACACGTCGTCGAAGGTGAGCGCTTTGCCGAGAAGGCGCATGGGTGAGGCTCCAAAAGGTGGATTGTAACGATGGCCCGGGGTCCGGGCAGCCGAAGGGACTCCCGCTTTCCGGCTGGCATGGGCCCCAGGCGCGCCCGAATGCCACCCGGGCGTTGCAAAAACGCCAGTGAGCTGGTTGCGAAACGTAAGGCAGCGCTAAACTTCCGCCCATGAAATTCGCGCAGCTGCTCCTCGTCGGGTCCGTGTTCCTGCTGCCCCTGGGCGCGCAAGCCCAATGGCAGTGGCTCGACAAGGACAACAAGAAGGTCTTCAGCGACCAGGCGCCGCCGCCCGACGTGCCCGAGAAGAACATCCTGCGCCGGCCCGGCCCGCCGGCCAAGCGACTGAGTTTCAGCGCACCGCCGGCGACAACCGATGTCGCGGCCGCCCCTGCGGCCGACGCGCAGCCGCCTGCGCCCGCGCCCGCCAGCAGCGCCAAGGGTGCCGGCGTCGACAAGGAACTTGAAGAGAAGGCGCGCAAGGCCGAAGAGGCCGAGAAGGCCAAGCAGGCGGCCGAAGCCCAGAAGTTCGCGCAGGCCAAGGCCGAGAACTGCACCCGGGCGCGCCAGAGCAAGGCGACCATGGACAGCGGCATCCGCGTGGCGCGCGTCAACGCCCAGGGCGAACGCGAGATCATGGACGACGCCGCGCGCGCGAGCGAGCAGCAGCGCCTTCAATCCATCATTGCGTCCGACTGCAAATAGCGGCGGCTAGGGCGTGTGAACAGGCCCTAGTATCCGGCTTTACCGCCTTTTCGGCGGCGCGCAAAGAGGCCCGTGCCGCGTGCGCCCTGCTGGCGGAATCGCTCGCGCCGCGCCACCTTCGGGTCCACCGTGAGCGGGCGGCACAGTTCGACGCGGTCGAGATCACTCACGCAGTGGGTCCATTCGACCGCCCTGCCCCAGATCCCCGGCGTCATCGAGGCCCAGTCGAGGTGCGGGAACGCCTGAGACAGGCCGCTCGCGAGCACCGCGTCGCGCACCGTCGCGCCCTCGGCCAGTTCGAGAACCTGCTCGAAGGTCTCGCGCGGCGCCGGAGAGCAGGCAACCGTGATCCTGGGCATCAGGCAGCGCCGTAGACCTGCTCGGCGCGCTTCACGAAGGCCTCCACCAGGTTCGAGGCGACCTTGTCGAACACCGGGCCGACCAGCGCCTGCAACGCGAAGTTGCTGAAGCCGTAGCTCAGGTTGAGCTCGACCCGGCAGGCGCGCTCGCCGTCTTCGCCGACCGGCGTGAAGGTCCAGATGCCGTCGAGGTTCGAGAAAGGCCCGTCGACCAGCTTCAGATGCACCTCGCGGCCCGCCACATGGGTGTTGCGGGTGGTGAAGCTGTGATGGAATCCGCTGAATGCGAGGCCGACCTCGGCCGTCATGCCGAGCTCGTCCTGCTCGATGACCTTGGCGCGATCGCACCACGGCAGGAACTCGGGATACTTCGCCACGTCGGTGACGAGCGCGTACATCTCTTCGGCGCTGTACCAGATAAGAACGGACTTGTGGACTGTTTTCATAGAATCGGCACCGCGTGCGCGACGGATTGTATTGAAGCCATGCAGCCCTCACCTGAAACACCATGGCCACGAAAAAGAAACAAGACCCCTCCTCCCGCATCGCCGACAACAAGAAGGCGGCCTACAACTATTTCTTCGAAGAACGCTTCGAGGCCGGCATGGTGCTCGAAGGCTGGGAGGTCAAGTCGCTGCGCGAAGGCAAGGTGCAGCTGACCGACGGCTACGTCGTCATCCGCGACGGCGAGCTCTACGTCATCGGCTGCCAGATCAACCCGCTGCACTCGGCCTCGACGCACGTCAACCCGGATTCGGTGCGTACCAAGAAGCTGCTGCTGCACAAGGAGCAGATCCGCCGCTTGATCGGCAAGGTCGAGCAGAAGGGCTACACGCTGGTGCCGCTGAACCTCCACTGGAAGGCCGGCAAGGTCAAGTGCGAGATCGCGCTGGCCAAGGGCAAGGCGGAGCACGACAAGCGCGACACCATCAAGGATCGCGAAGGCAAGCGCGAGGTCGAGCGCGCCATGAAGAGCCGCAGCCGTTGAAGATTATTTCGAGGCACATGGAATAAACGCCGTGCCGGCAGCGTTCGTGTATCAGTTACACCCATGGATCAACGCGCCCTCGTCTCCCATATCCCGAGCCTGCGGCGCTACGCCCGTGCGTTGACCGGTGATGCCTGGGCGGCCGACGACCTGGTGCAGGACACGCTGGAGCGCGCCTGCGGCAAGTGGCGGCTCTGGATCCTGGGCACCGACCTGCGGGCCTGGCTCTTCACGATCATGCACAACCTGTTCGCGAGTCAGCTGCGGCGTGCGCCGGCGCTCGCTCCGGTCGACCTCGACGACGTGGCGCACGAGCTGCGCGCCGTCGACTCGCAGCGCGACCAGGCGATCGATCTGCAGCGCTGCCTGCTGCTGCTGCCGGAGGATCAACGCGCGGTGCTGCTGCTGGTGGCGCTCGAGGATCTTTCGTACGCCCAGGTCGCAAAGGTGCTCGGCATTCCCGCCGGCACCGTGATGTCGCGCCTGTCGCGGGCACGCGCGCGCCTGCAAGCGCTGATGGACGAGGTGCCGACGGTGTCGAACCGCACCGCCTTGCACCGGATCAAGTAACCGGCTTTCCGTCATGCACGTCCCCCCTCCGCCCACCGACGCAGACCTGCACGCCTGGCAGGCCCAGCGCGACGCGTTGCGCCGGCTGCATCGCGAGGTGCTCGACGAGCCCGTCCCCGCCGCGCTGCTGCAAGCCGCGGGACAGGCCCCCGGGCGGCGCCCGGCCGAGCGCCGCTGGCTGCGCTGGGGCGGCATGGCAGCCGCCGTGGCGATCGCCTTCGGTGCCGGCTGGATGGGCAATTCCCACTGGCTGCGAGTAACCGGCGACCCGGCCCGCCTGGCCCGCTCCGCACCCGGCACCTTCGAGTTCGTGCATGCGGCGGCCGTCGCGCACGCGGTCTACTCGCCGGAAAAAAGACATCCGGTCGAGGTGGCGGCCGCCGAGCAGCAGCACCTGGTCCAGTGGCTCTCCAGGCGCCTCGACCGCCCATTGAAGCTGCCCGATCTGTCGGCCCAGGGCTACACGCTGGTCGGCGGCCGTCTGCTGCCGGGCAGCCAGGGGCCCAGGGCACAGTTCATGTTCGAACACGCCGGCGGCGAACGGGTCACGCTCTATGTCGGGAGCCAGGCCGAGACGACCGCGTCCGGGTCGGGCGAGACCGCCTTCCGATTCGCGACCGAGGGCCCGGTGGCCAGCTTCTACTGGGTCGATCGCGGCTTCGGCTACGCTCTGGCCGGCGCGTTGCCGCGCGACGCATTGCTGGGCCTCGCCACCGTGGTGTACCGGCAGCTCGACAGCGGCGGCGGATAGACTGCCCGGGCTGCATTCCGAATTTTTTTAACCGAAGGAGAAATCTTCATGAAACTGCTCAGCGCCTCGATTCTTGCCGTCGCCCTGCTCGCCGGCTGCGGCAGCATGTCCAGCAAGGCGCCGGACACTCCGACCCGCACCGCCGACGGCGTGCTGATCGGCCCGACCGGCATGACGCTCTACACCTTCGACCGCGACGTCGTCGGCAGCGGCAAGTCGGTCTGCAACGGTCCCTGCATCACCGCCTGGCCGGCACTGAAGGTGGCCGACGCCGCCAAGCCGATGGGCGCCTACACGATCATCGTGCGCGACGACGGCAGCAAGCAGTGGGCCTACAAGGGCGCTCCGCTCTACTACTGGTCGAAGGACACCAAGGCCGGCGACAAGACCGGCGACGGCTTCAACGGCGTCTGGAAGGTGGCTCGCCCCTGAGGCAGCCGGCGCGCCTGAAGGGCGCGTCATGCAAAAGGCCGGCGTCATGCGCCGGCCTTTTGCATTCTGGCTCAGTGCGCTGTCGGCAGAGCCCGCCTGGAGGCTTCGCGCCGGTCGCGAAGGCCCAGCAGCTCGTTGAAGACCAGCGCGCCGATCACCAGTGCGCCGCCGGTCAACACGCTGGGCTCGGGCTTCTCGCCCGCTCCGATCCAGGCCAGCGCGATGCCGAAGATCACTTCCAGCAAGGCCAGCAGTGCGACCTCGGGCGCCTTGAGCACCCGCGCGCACAGCACCGAGAGCACGCAGGGAATCGCGAGCTGGAACAGCCCGAGAAAGGCCAGCAGGCCGAGGTCGCGTGCATTGGCCTGGAACGGCCAGGCCAGCGGCAGCGTGACGAGCGTGGAGATCACCGCACCGATCAGCACCGCCGGCACCAGGTCGATGTCATGGCCCTTGGCATGGGCATGCTGCACCACGGTCCAGTTGCAGGCGCCGGCCAGCGGCACGCACAGCGCCACCAGGGTGCCGAGCAGTTGCCCCTCGCCGAGCTGGGTGCCGTACATCCAGCCAATGCCGAGGCCGGCCACGACGATGGCCGCCCAGGTCCGCGCCGGCAGCTTGTGGCCGATGAAGATCCTGGCGCCGAGCGCCGTCAGCAACGGGCCCAGTGCCATCGTCACCAGCACGTTGGCGACGCTGGTGAGCGTGAGCGCGACCATGAAGGCCGTGAACATCACGCTCCAGCAGATGCCGGAGATCCATAGCTCGCGCCCGCCCTGGCGAATCTTCGAGAACACCGCGCGGCCCTGCCAGAGCGGCAGGATCACGGCCAGCGACAGCAAGGTGAAGAAGCTGCGCCAGAAGGTGACCTCGAAGCTGCGCGCATGCTCGAGGTGCCGCGTGACGACGCCGGCCGTGGCCCACATCAGGGTCACGACGACCATCAGCCAGACGGCCCGCCCATGAGTCAAACCAGGTTTGCTCATGGCCTTCGAACTCAGTCGCGCGAAGCGCGCTTGCGCTCGTGTTCCTTCAGGTAGCGCTTGCGCAGGCGCACGCTCTTGGGCGTGATCTCGACCAGTTCGTCGTCTTCGATGAACTCGACGCCGTATTCGAGCGTGAGTTCGATCGGCGGCGTGATCTTGATCGCATCTTCCTTGCCCGAGACCCGGAAGTTGGTCAGCTGCTTGGTGCGGGTGGCATTGACCACGAGGTCGTTGTCGCGGCTGTGGATGCCGACGATCATGCCTTCGTACACCGGATCGTTGGCGCGCACGAACATGCGGCCGCGGTCATCGAGCTTGCCCAGCGCGTAGGTGAAGATCTCGCCGTCGTCCATCGAGATCAGCACGCCGTTCTTGCGGCTGCCGATCTCGCCCTTGAACGGTTCGTACTTGTCGAAGATGTTGGAGATCAGGCCCGAGCCGCGCGTCAGGTTCAGGAATTCGTTGGTGAAGCCGATCAGGCCCCGCGCCGGAATGCGGTACTCGAGGCGCACGCGGCCGCGGCCGTCCGGTTCCATGTTGACCAGTTCGCCCTTGCGTTCGCCCAGCGCCTGCATCACGCCGCCCTGGTGCTGATCCTCGATGTCGGCCGTGACCAGCTCGATCGGCTCGTGCTTCTCGCCGTTGATCTCGCGGAACACCACGCGCGGCTTGGACACGGCCATCTCGAAGCCTTCGCGGCGCATGTTCTCCAGCAGGATGGTCAGGTGCAGTTCACCGCGGCCCATGACCTCGAAGATGCCTTCCTCGTCGGTCTCGCTCACGCGCAACGCCACGTTGTGCTGCAGTTCCTTTTGCAGGCGGTCCCAGATCTGGCGGCTGGTGACGTACTTGCCTTCGCGGCCGGCCAGCGGGCTGGTGTTGACGCAGAAGTTCATGGTCAGGGTCGGCTCGTCGACCTTGAGCATCGGCAGCGGTGCCGGGTTCGACGGGTCGGTCACGGTGACGCCGATGCCGATGTCGGAGATGCCGTTGATCAGCACGATCTCGCCCGGGCCGGCCTCGGTGGCCTGCACACGCTCCAGGCCCTGGAAGGTCAGCACCTGGTTGACGCGGCCCTTGACGGTCTTGCCGTCCGGACCTTCCATCACCACCACGTCCATCATGGGCTTGATGGTGCCCTGGCTGATGCGGCCGACGCCGATGCGGCCGACGAAGGTCGAGAAGTCGAGCGCGGAGATCTGCAGCTGCAGCGGCGCCTTCGGGTCGCCCTTCTGCGCCGGCACGTGCTTCAGGATGGTGTTGAACAGGGCCGACATGTCGGGACCCCACTGCTCACCCTGGGCACCCTCTTCCATCGACGACCAGCCATTGATGCCCGAAGCGTAGACCACGGGAAAATCCAGCTGTTCATCCGTGGCGCCGAGCTTGTCGAACAGGTCGAAGGCGGCGTTGACCACATGGTCGGGGCGCGCGCCGGGCTTGTCGACCTTGTTCACCACCAGGATCGGCTTGAGACCGAGGGCCAGGGCCTTCTTGGTCACGAAACGGGTCTGGGGCATCGGGCCTTCTTGGGCGTCGATCAGCAGCACCACGCCGTCCACCATGCTGAGCGCACGCTCCACTTCGCCGCCGAAGTCGGCGTGGCCGGGGGTGTCGACGATGTTGATGTGCGTGCCTTCCCAGGTCACGGCGCAGTTCTTGGCCAGGATCGTGATGCCGCGCTCTTTTTCGATCGCGTTGTTGTCCATCACGGTGTCGACCACTTTCTCGTGTTCGGCGAAGGTGCCGGACTGGCGCAGCAGTTGGTCGACCATGGTGGTCTTGCCATGGTCCACGTGGGCGATGATGGCGATATTGCGAATCTGTTGGGTCATGGTGTCGCTTCGGTCAAAAGTAATGTCTGCTGGATTTCGATGGGGCTCAGCAGCCGCCCCGGGATCAGTTCGCCGGCCTTCACGTGGGCCGTGCCCAGGAAAGCCTCGGGCTGGTTGCCGAACACGGCCACGGCGGGCGCATCGGCCCAGTCGCCGCGACGGCGCAGGCCGGACAGGAAGCGCCCGGTATCTTCGGCGCCGAGCGTGACGCGCGTGTGATCGGCCACCAGGGCTTCGGTCGGCAGCAGGCAGGCCAGCCGCTCGTCCTCGGCCATGGCTTCGAGCGCTTCGAGCGTCACGCATTGCGAGGCGTCGAAGCCGCCGGTGGCGGTGCGGCGCAGCGCGGTCAGGTGGGCGCCGCAGCCCAGCGCCTCGCCGATGTCCTCGCCGAGGGTGCGAATGTAGGTGCCCTTGCTGACGGTCGCCTGGATGCGGATGTCGGTGTCGGAGGTCGATGCGAGCACGAGCTGGTAGACCACGACGTCGCGCGGTGCCCGCTCGACCTCGATGCCTTCGCGCGCGTATTCGTACAGCGCGCGGCCATCCTTCTTGAGCGCGCTGTGCATCGGCGGCACCTGGCGGATCGGGCCGGTGAACTGCGCCTGCACGCGCGCCAGGTCCTCCGCGCCCACGGCGACCGGCCGCTCGGCAATGATGTCGCCCTCCGCATCGCCGGTGGCGGTCTTCACCCCCAGGCGGGCGCTGGCCTCATAGGTCTTGTCGGCGTCGAGATGCAACTGGCTGAACTTGGTGGCGGCGCCGAAGCACAGCGGCAGAACGCCGGTCGCGAGCGGATCGAGCGTGCCCGTATGGCCCGCTTTTTCGGCGCGCAGCAACCACTTGGCCTTCTGCAAGGCCTGATTGCTGGAGAGACCCAGCGGTTTGTCGAGCAGCAACACCCCATGCACAGGGCGCCGCTGCACCCGTGTGCGTGGCGCGTTCATCTTCAGTCGTCTTTGGAACGTGAAGCGACGGCCTGCGCGATCAGCGCATTCATGTCGGCCGCACGTTCGGTCGTGCGGTCGAACTGGAAATGCAGCGTCGGCACCGTATGGATGTGCAGGCGCTTGAACAGGCCGTTGCGCAGGAAGCCCGCGGCCTGGTTCAAGGCTTCGGTGGTCTGGACCGGATCGCCCACGAGCAGGCTGAAGAAGATCTTCGCGTGCGCATAGTCGGGCGTGACCTCGACCGCCTGGATCGTGACCATGCCCACCCGCGGGTCCTTGAGTTCGCGCGCGATCAATTCCGTCAGATCGCGCTGGATCTGGTCGGCCACCTTGAAGGCGCGGTTCGGGGCTGCGGCTTTTCTCTTGGGCATGGTCGGCGTCGCTTCGTTCGCTTACAGCGTCCGGGCGATTTCCTTGATCTCGAAGAACTCCAGGTGATCACCTTCCTTGATGTCGTTGTAGTTCTTGAGCTTGATACCGCACTCGAAGCCTTCGCGCACTTCGCGCACGTCGTCCTTGAGCCGCTTGATCGAGTCGACTTCGCCGGTGTAGATCACCACGTTGTCGCGCAGCAGGCGGAAATGCGCGCTGCGGTTGACCAGGCCCGAGGTGACCATACAACCCGCGACCGTACCGATCTTGGAGGCCACGAACACGGTGCGGATCTCGGCCGAGCCGATGATCTCTTCGCGCCGCTCGGGAGCCAGCATGCCGGACATTGCGACCTTGATGTCGTCCACGGCGTCGTAAATGATGCTGTAGTAGTGCAGTTGCACGCCGTTGCTCTCGGCCAGCTTGCGCGCACCGGCATCGGCCCGCACGTTGAAGCCGATCACGATGGCCTTCGATGCGATGGCGAGGTTGATGTCGCTCTCGCTGATGCCGCCGACGCCGGCGTACACCATCTGCACCTTGACCTCTTCGGTCGCCAGCTTGAGCAGCGACTGGGCCAGCGCCTCTTGCGAACCCTGGACGTCGGCCTTGATGATGATCCGCAGCGTCTGCACTTCGCCCGCCGACAGGTCGGTGAACATGTTCTGCAGGTTGGCGGCCTGGGCCTTCGCCAGCTTGGTGTTGCGGAACTTGCCGGCCCGGTAGGTGGCGATCTCGCGCGCACGGCGCTCGTCGGCCATCACCATGAACTCGTCGCCGGCTTGCGGCACTTCGGTCAGGCCCTGGATCTCGACCGGGATCGAAGGACCCGCGGTCTTGATGGTCTTGCCGTCTTCGTCGAGCATGGCGCGCACGCGGCCATAGGTCGAGCCGGCCAGCACCACGTCGCCGGTCTTGAGCGTGCCGGACTGGACCAGCACGGTCGCCACCGGGCCGCGGCCCTTGTCGAGCTGGGCTTCGATGACCAGGCCCTTGGCGGCGGCATCGACCGGCGCCTTGAGTTCCAGCACTTCGGCCTGCAGCAGCACTTGTTCGAGCAGATCGTCCACGCCCTGCCCCGTCTTCGCGGAGACCGGCACGAACGGCACGTCGCCGCCGTACTCTTCAGGCACGACTTCTTCGGCCACCAGTTCCTGCTTGACACGGTCGAGGTTGGCATCGGGCTTGTCGACCTTGTTGATCGCGACCACGATCGGCACACCCGCCGCCTTCGCGTGCTTGATGGCTTCCTTGGTCTGCGGCATGACGCCGTCGTCGGCGGCCACCACCAGGATCACGATGTCGGTCGCCTGGGCACCGCGGGCACGCATGGCGGTGAACGCCTCGTGGCCCGGGGTGTCGAGGAAGGACACCATGCCGCGCTCGGTCTGGACGTGGTACGCCCCGATGTGCTGCGTGATGCCGCCGGCTTCGCCCGCGGCCACCTTGGCGCGGCGGATGTAGTCCAGCAGCGAGGTCTTGCCGTGGTCGACGTGACCCATGACGGTCACGACCGGTGCGCGCGGCAGGGCTTCTGCCTGCGTGGCCGAGACGTCCTCGTCGGTGAAGGCTTCCGGATCGTCCAGCGCGGCGACCACGGCCGTGTGGCCCATGTCTTCCACGATGATCATCGCGGTGTCCTGGTCCAGCGACTGGTTGATGGTCGCCATCTGGCCGAGCTTCATCAGTTGCTTGATGACTTCCGACGCCTTGACCGCCATCTTGTGCGCGAGCTCCGACACCGTGATGGTCTCGGGCACGTGCACTTCGAGCACGCGTGCCTCGACCGGTGCGGCCGGCATGCGCTCTTCCTGGCCTCCGCGGTCGTTGCCGCGGCGGCCGCGCGGGCCTCCGCGCCAATTGCCGCGACCGACGCCGCCGCTGGCATCGCCGCGGGTCTTGATTTCCTTCTTCTTGGCCGTGTCGCCAGCCCAGCTCGACGAGAGCTTGGCCGACTTGACTTCCTTGCCGGCGCCGGGCGCAGCGGCAGCACCGGGCGCAGCGGGCGCACCGGGGCGGGCCGGCGGCGCGGTCGGCTTGTGCAGCGTGCCCTTGACCGCGGCCTTCTCGGGCGCGGGCTTCTCGGGCGCCTTGTGCGGCACCAGCACGCGCGCCGGTGCATTCATCATGGCGCGAATGGCTTCGGCTTCGGCCAGCGCCTTGCGGCGGCGTTCGTCGAGGTCCTTGGCGCGGGCGGCTTCCTCGTCGGCGCGGGCCTTCGATTCGGCGGCGGCCTTGGCCTTGGCGTCGTCCTTGGCTTGCGTCGCGGCGGCTTCGGCGGCGGCCTTGCGGTCGGTCACGGCCGGCGCTTCCTCGGGCGCTTCGGGCGCGCCTTCGGTCACCGTGGCGGCGGCAGCGGCCTCGGCGGCCTTCTTGCTGGCGGCCTTGGCCTCCTGCTCGGCCTGCTCGGCGCGTTCGACCTTCTCGCGTTCGCGGGCTTCGGTTTCTTCGCGCAGGCGACGCTTCTCGGCCAGTTCTTCTTCCTGGCGACGGATCAGTTCGGCCTGGCGACGAGCGTCTTCCTCGCGACGGGCGAGTTCGGCTTCGTCGATCTGGGGCGCTGCGGGCGCAGCGGCGGGCGCTTCGGCTTCAGCGGCCGCAGTCGCCTCGGACACCGCCGGGTGGCCTTCGTCGCGCTGGATGAAGGTGCGCTTCTTGCGCACCTCGACCTGGATCGTGCGGGCGCGGCCGGTGGCGTCGGCCTGCTTGATCTCGCTGGTCGATTTCTTGGTCAGCGTGATCTTCTTGCGCTCCGGCTCGACGGTGCCGTGGCTGGCCTTCAGGAAGCCCAGCAAGCGCTGCTTGTCGGCCTCGCTGAGCGCATCGGTGGCGGCCTGCTTGGGCACGCCTGCGCTCTTGAGCTGGTCAAGCAAGGTTTCGGGAGTCTTCTTGAGTTCGTTCGCGAACTCGGCGACAGTGGTACTGGACATATTGGTTTCGTGCCTCCATGACCGTCACTCTTGGCCAGCGAACCAGTGTTCGCGGGCTTTCAAGATCAGGTTCTTGGCCTCATCGGCGGTTTGGCCGGTGATTTCGGTGAGTTCATCGACCGCAAGGTCGGCCAGGTCGTCACGGGTGTGGACACCCGCCTCGGCCAATTTGGGAATGAGGGCCGGATCGAGTCCGGCGAGGTCGCGCAGATCCTGCGAGACGCTCTCGACGTTTTCTTCCCGGGCGATTTCCATGGTCAGCAGCGCATCCTTGGCGCGCGACCGCAGTTCGTTGATCGTGTCTTCGTCGAAGCTCTCGATCTCGAGCAGCTCGGAGATCGGCACATAAGCCACTTCCTCGAGGCTGGTGAAGCCTTCGGAGATCAGGATGTCGGCGATTTCCTCGTCGACGTCGAGCTTCTCCATGAACAGCTTGCGGCTGGCATCGGTCTCGGTCGCCTGCTTCTGGGCCGACTCGTTGGCGTCCATGATGTTGATCTTCCAGCCGGTCAGGTCGGAGGCGAGCCTCACGTTCTGACCGCCACGGCCGATCGCGATCGCGAGGTTTTCCTCGTCGACCACCACGTCCATCGCATGCTTTTCCTCGTCGACCACGATCGACGAGACATTGGCCGGCGCCAGGGCGCCGATCACGAACTGGGCCGGATCCTCGCTCCACAGCACGATGTCCACGCGCTCGCCGGCGAGCTCGTTGGTGACCGCGTTGACCCGGGTGCCGCGCACGCCGACGCAGGTGCCGATCGGATCGACCCGCTTGTCATGCGAGAGCACGGCGATCTTGGCGCGCGAACCGGGGTCGCGGGCGCAGCTCTTGATCTCGAGCAGGCCCTGCTCGATCTCGGGCACTTCCTGGCGGAACAGCTCGATCATGAACTCGGGGGCCGAGCGCGACAGGATGATCGGCGCGCCGCGCAGCGTCAGGTCGACCTCCATGATCATGGCCCGCACGCGGTCGCCGTTGCGCAGGTTTTCCTTGGCGATCATCTCGCTGCGGCGCAGGCGGCCTTCGACCCGGCCCGCTTCAACGATGATGTCGCCCTTGTCCAGGCGCTTGACGGTGCCGGTGAAGATCTTCTCGCCGCGCGACATGAAGTCGTTGAGCAGCATCTCGCGCTCGGCGTCGCGGATCTTCTGCAGGATCACCTGCTTGGCGGCCATGGCGCCGATACGGCCGATCGGCACCGAATCCACCGATTCCTCGATGTACTCGTCGACCTCGATGTCGGGCATCTCTTCCTTGGCTTCGAACAGCAGGATTTCCTGGTCGGGCAGCTGCAGGCCGGCCTCGTCGGGAACCACGTGCCAGCGGCGGAAGGTCTCGTAGTCGCCGCTGTCGCGGTCGACGGCGACGCGAATGTCCACGTCGCCCTGATAGAGCTTCTTGGTGGCTTGCGCCAGGGCGGATTCGACCGCGCCGAAGACAACGTCACGTTCGACGTTCTTCTCGCGCGAGATCGCATCCACCAACATCAACATTTCGCGATTCATGCCACCACTCTCCTCGTTCAGTCCGACACCACGGTGCCGGGTTTTGGCCTGCGCCCATTGAAATCCACTATCGGGGCGAGCCGCGCTTCGCGCAACTCGTCCAACGCAAAACCCAGTGCCTGCAGGGGGGCAGGCACGCGCTTCTTGCTGATCTTCTGACCGGGCTTCGCCGCGGGCTCGTCGCTCCAGACGATCTGCCAGCCCTGCGAGCCGTCGGCTGCGACAACGCGCTCCAGCGTGCCGCGAAATTTCTTGCGGTTGGCCGCCACCTGGCCATTCGCCGCCGCGCCCATCGGCGCCTTCAGCGTGATGTCGATCACCTCGCCGGCAAAACGCTCGAAATCCTTCTCGTGACGCAACGGGCGGTCGATACCCGGCGATGACACCTCGAGCCGCTTGTAGTCGGCGCCGTCGACCTCGAGCGCGAACTGCAGCTGACGCGTGACCTTCTCGCAATCCTCGACAGTGACGAAAGGCTCCGGCGCACCCGCTGCATCCAAGTTGGGGCCTTGCCAGGGCAAATCAATCGTGACGCGCAGCAATCCCCCGGCCGAGCGCTCGATCTCGACCAGGTCGTAGCCGAGTCCGGCCACGGTTTGTTCCACTGTCTGCTGCAATGCCACGTGTTTGTATATGCCTTTGAAAACTGTTTGCCGTGCCCGATGCCGCCGCCGATCTCGGCATCGAAAATGCGTCGACCCATAAAAAAACGGGCGGTTGGTACTCGCCCGTTTGGTCGTGAGCCTCGAATTATATGCCAAATGCGTTACGAATCAGGGGTTTTTACGCACCTGGAAGCACTTTGGCAGGCCTGGAACGCCACCAGACATGGCTGAAAAGCAGCGCGCCGAGCGCCAGCGCCGCCGCCGCGACCAGCAACGGCATCGCGAACGAGCCGGTGCGCTGCGCCAGGGGCGCCGCGAACAGCGGGCCGAGGATCTGGCCGACCCCATAGGATGCGGTGGCATAGCCGATCAGTCCGGCCGCGGCGTTGCCGCGCAGCCGCCGCGCTTCCCGCATCGCGAACAGGGTGATGGCAGTGAAAGGCATGCCCAGCAACAGGCTCCCGAGCGCGAAGCCGACGATCGTCGGCCAGGCCACCGACAGCACCACGCCCAGCGCCTGCAAGCCGTAGGCGATGGCGAGCAGGAGCCGGTTGTCCCACTTCATCGGCGCCCGGGCGCCGATCAGCGCCCCCGGAACGACCGCCAGGCCGAGCAGCGGCCAGAACAAATCCGGCCAGGGCGAGCCCGGCAGGGCCTGCCGCGCGATCACCGGCAGGAAGGTGGCCGTGATGATGTAACCGAAGCCCGCCAGCCCGTAGAGCCCGACCAGCCAGCGGGCATCGCTGCGCGCCGCAGCGGATTCGGCCGCCGTCGGCGCCGCTGCCGGGCCGGGCTGGGCGCCCGCGGTGTCCGGGTGGCCGTCGCCGAAGATGTGCCAGATGAGCGCGATCAGGGCCAGCGACAGCAGGCCGAAGCCGATCCAGCCCGCGTCCGCCCCCCAGCGCCCGATGGCGCCGCCCAGCAGCCCGGTGACCGCGATGCCGATGCCGGGCCCGGAATAGATCACGCCGGCGAGCGCCGGCGCCCCGGTCTCGGCCAGCCGCCGCAGGCCCCAGCCGGAGGCGAAGACGAAGGTCCAGGCGCTCATCACGCCAGCGGCCGTGCGCAGCACGCCCCAGACGGTGAAACCGTGCAGCAGGCCCATCCCGAGCAACAAGGCCGCTGTGGCGACCAGGCCGCCGCGCACCATCGCAGCCGGCTGGATCCGGATCGCCGCGCAACTCACGGCGCCGAGAAAATAGCCGAGGTAATTGAGCGAGGCCAGCACGCCGCCGCCCTGCAGGTCCAGCTTTCCCTCGTGCAGCATGATCGGCAGCATCGGCGTGAAGGCGAAGCGCCCCAGGCCCATGGCGACCGCCAGCGTCACCATGCAGGCCAGGGCCGCGCGCCAGGCGCCGCGCCTGTCGTATCCGATCAGCGACATTCCATTCCTTTGAGTATTTCTAATCGGCCAGGGCTGCCGCGACCAGCTTTTGCGTGTAGGGGTGCTCGGGCGCGTCGAGCACCCGCAGGGCCGGCCCCGACTCGAGGATCGCGCCATCCTTCATGACGATGACCTGGTGCGCCATCGCGCGGATCACTTCCACGTCGTGGGTGATCAGCAGGTAGCTCAGGCCGCGTTCGCGCTGCAGGCGCTGCAGCAGGCCCAGCACCTGCTTCTGGATCGTGACGTCGAGCGCGCTGGTGGGTTCGTCGAGCACCAGCAGCTTCGGGTCGACCACCAGCGCCCGGGCGATCGCCAGCCGCTGCCGCTGGCCGCCGGAGAACTCGTGCGGATAGCGATCGAGCAGGGCCGGGAACTGGGCTTCGGTCAGGCCGACGTCGGCCAGCGCGTCGAGGGCGCGGCTGCGGCGGGCGCCGGTGTCGAGTTCGGGCGCATGGACGGTCAGCCCCTCGCCGACGATCTGCTCGACCGTCATGCGCGGCGACAGCGACGAGAACGGGTCCTGGAACACCACCTGCATCAGCCGCCGGAGCGACCGGTCGCTGGCAGCGCCGCCGTCCCACTGCCGGCCCGCGACGTCGAGCTCGCCCTGGTGCTTCAGTAGGCCGAGCGCGGCCAACGCCAGGGTCGACTTGCCCGAGCCGGACTCGCCGACCACGCCCAGGGTCTGGCCCGGCGCGATGCTGAAATCGGCGCCCTGCACCGCCACGAATTCGCCGTGGCGGAACCAGCCGCCGATGCCGGGCCGTGGCACCGGATAGATCACGCGCAGGGCCCTGGCCACGAGCACCGCCGGCGCGTTCGGATCGACCGCGAAGGCGGCCACGTCACGGGTCGGCCGGCTGTCGATCAGCTTGCGCGTGTACGGATGCTGCGGCGCATCGAACACGGCCCCGACCGCGCCATGCTCGACGATGTGGCCGTTCTCCATGACGGCCACGCGGTCGGCGAAGCGGCGCACCAGGTTCAGGTCGTGCGTGATCAGCAGCACCGCCATGCCGTGCTTGCGCTGCAGCTCGGCGAGCAGTTCGAGAATCTGGGCCCGCACCGTGACGTCGAGCGCGGTGGTCGGCTCGTCGGCCAGCAGCAGCCGCGGCTTGCAGGCCAGCGCCATCGCGATCATCGCGCGCTGGCGCTGGCCGCCGGAGAGCTGGTGCGGAAAGGAGCGGGCCCGCCGCGCCGGCTCCGGGATGCCGGTGTCGGCCAGCAGCTGCACCGCGGCCTCCTGGGCCGCACGCGCCGGCAGCGCCTGGTGCAGCTGGAGGACTTCGGCGATCTGGTCGCCGACCGTGTAGAGCGCATTGAGCGCGGTCATCGGCTCCTGGAAGATCATCGCGATCTCCTTGCCGCGGATGCCCCTGAGCTGTCGCTCGGGCATCGCGAGCAGGTCCCGCGCGCCACCGCCCTCCCCGCCGGCGAAGGCCGCGCCGCCCGAGATGTCGGCGTTCTGCACCAGCCGCAGCAGGCTCAGCGCGGTCACGGTCTTGCCCGAGCCCGACTCGCCGACCAGCGCCAGCTTCTCGCCCTCGCGGATCGAGAAGTCGATGCCGTGCACCACCTCCTTGTCGCCGAAGGCGACGCGCAGGCTTTGGACGTTCAACAGTTCAGCGCTCATTTGCTTGGGGCGGCCCGGCGCGGCGCTCATTGCTCGGCCTTCCGCGGATCGAGCGCATCGCGCAGCGCGTCGCCCATGAAGGTCAGCAGCATCAGCGTGACCACCAGCACCGCGAAGGTGGACAGCGAGATCCACCAGGCGTCGATGTTGGCCTTGCCCTGGCTCAGCAGCTCGCCCAGCGAAGGCGTCCCCGGCGGCACGCCGAGGCCCAGGAAGTCGAGCGAGGTCAGCGCCAGGATCGCCGCGCTCATGCGGAACGGCAGGAAGGTCACGACCGGCGTCATGCTGTTGGGCAGGATGTGGCGCCACATGATCTGCAGGTTGCCGACGCCGAGTGCGCGCGCTGCCCGCACGTAGTCCATCTGGCGGTTGCGCAGGAACTCGGCGCGCACGTAATCCGACAGCCCCATCCAGCCGAACAGGCTCAGCAGGATGAGCAGCAGCGACACGCTGGGCGCGAAGACCGCGCTGAAGATGATCAGCAGGTAGAGCTCGGGCATCGAGCTCCAGATCTCGATGAAGCGCTGGAACGCGAGGTCGGTCTTGCCGGCGAAGAAGCCCTGGACGGCGCCCGTCACGACCCCCAGCACCACGCCGATGAAGGTCAGCGCCAGCGCGAACAGGACGCTCACGCGGAAGCCGTAGATCAGCTGCGCCAGCAGGTCGCGGCCGCGATCGTCGCTGCCGAAGAAGTTCTCGGCGGAAGGCGCCGCGGGATTCGGGGACTTCGCGAAGTAGTTGAGGGTCTTCGGGCCGTAGGGGTTGGGCGCAAAGAGAGCCCAGTTGCCGCCCGAGGTGATGCGCTCGCGGATGAAAGGATCCAGGTAGTCGGCCGGCGTCTCGAAATCGCCGCCGAAGGTCTTCTCCGAGTAGTCGCGCGCCACCGGAAAGTAGGTCTGGCCCTCGTAGCGCACCACCAGCGGCTTGTCGGTGGAGAGCAGTTCGGCGAAGAGGCTCAGCACCACGAGCAGCGAGAAGAGGACCAGGCTCCAGTAGCCGAGCCGGTTGCGCTTGAAGCGCAGCCAGGCGCGGCGGCCGGGCGACACGGTGACGCCGCCGCTAGTCAAACTTCACCCTCGGGTCCACCAGTACATAGCAAAGGTCGCTGATCAGCTTGGTCACCAGCCCGATCAGCGTGAACAGGTAGAGCGTGCCCAGCACCACCGGATAGTCGCGCCGGATCACGCTCTCGTAGCTCAGCAGGCCCAGGCCGTCGAGCGAGAACAGCGTCTCGATCAACAGGGAGCCGGTGAAGAAGGCACCGATGAATGCCGCCGGAAAGCCGGTGACGATCGGGATCAGCGCATTGCGGAACACATGCTTCCACAGCACCTCGCGCTCGGTCAGCCCCTTGGCGCGCGCCGTCAGCACGTATTGCTTTCGGATCTCCTCGAGGAAGGAGTTCTTGGTCAGCATGGCCGTGACGGCGAAACTGCCGAGCACCATCGCCGTCACCGGCAGCGCGATGTGCCACAGGTAGTCGACGATCCGCGCGCCCCACCCCATGGCCTGCCAGCCCGGGGACGTCAAGCCGCGCAGCGGAAACCACTGCAACTGGCCGCCGAAGACCACGAGCAGCGCGACGCCCAGCACGAAGCCGGGGATGGCATAGCCGACCAGCACCACCAGCGTGGTCAGGAAGTCGAAGCGCGTGCCCGCCCGTACCGCCTTCGCGACGCCCAGGGGCACGGCGATCAGGTAGCTGATGAAGAAGGTCCACAGCCCCAGGCTGATCGACACCGGCATCTTTTCCTTGACCAGTTCCCAGACGGCCTTGCGCTGGTAGAAGCTCGTTCCCAGGTCGAAGCGCGCGTAGGACTTCAGCATCTGCCAGAAACGTTCGAGCGGCGGCTTGTCGAAGCCGTAGAGCTGCTTGATCTCCTCGATGCGCTGCGGATCCAGCCCCTGGCGCCCGCGGTAGCCTGCGCCGCTCGTGGCCGCGCGCTCGCCGCCGGAATCGCGCCCCTGCAACTGGGACACCATCTGCTCGACCGGCCCGCCCGGCACGAACTGGATCACGAGGAAGGTCAGCAGCAGCACACCGAACAGTGTCGGCACCATCAACAGCAGGCGTTTGAGGATGTAGCTGACCATGACGCTCCTACTTGTTGGCGGGCGATGCCCACCAGGTGCTCACGGCCCAGCTGTCGGCCTCGTAGTAAGGCGGGATCACCGGCGGCAGCACGAAGGGCCGCGGATGGTAGCCGATCAGGAATGCACCGCCGTAGTACTGCGGCACCGAGTAGTGGCCATGCGAGAGCACGCGGTCCAGCGCCCGCATCGCGGCGCTGAGTTCGGGGCGTGTCGTCGCCGTCACCACCTTCTGCAGCAGCGCATCGACGGCCGGGTCGGCGATGCCCCAGATGTTTCGCGAGCCGTCGGTGGCGGCCGCCTGCGAACCGAACAACTCGAGCAGTTCGCCGCCCGGCGACGTGCTGCCCGGCAGCCGCACCGACGTCATCTCGAAGTCGAAGTTGTCCATGCGTTGCTGGGCCAGCGAGAAGTCCACGGTGCGAAAGGTCATCTGGATCCCGAGCTTTCGCAGCGCCGTCTGGAAGGGCGTCGCGACGCGGATCAGCGAAGGCTGGTCGTTGAGGAACTCGATCGTGAAGACCTCGTCCTTGGCGTTGCGCAAGGCGCCATCCCGGTAGGTCCAGCCGGCCTCGGCCAGCAAGGCGCGCGCGCGGCGCAGGTTCTCGCGCAGGCTGCCCGGCGGCGCGGTGCTCGGCGAGATCGCGGCGGGGCCGAAGACCTCCGGCCGCAGCTTGTCGCGCAACGGTTCGAGCAGCGCCAGCTCTTCAGGCGTAGGCAGTCCTTCGGCGTGGAACTCGCTGTTCGGGAAATAGCCTTCCACGCGCTTGTAAAGCCCGTAGAACAGCTGCTTGTTGAGCCACTCGAAATCCATCGCCAGTCCGATCGCCTGGCGCACCCGGATGTCCTTGAACTTGGGATTGCGCGTATTGAAGACGTAGCCCTGGAAGTCACCGGGATTCCTGTTCTCGAAGGCGCGTTTCACGAGCTCGCCGGAGTCGAACTGCTTGCCCTTGTACTGGCGCGCCCAGTTGCGCGACGTGAACTCGCGCATGAAGTCGAATTCGTCCGCCTTGAGGCCTTCGAAGCGGGCGGTCTCGTCCAGGTAGATCCTGTAGGTGACACGGTCGAAGTTGAAGAAACCCTTGCGCACGGGCAGATCCGCGCCCCAGTAGTCCGGGTCGCGCGTGTAGGTGATGTCCCGGCCCATGCGCGGGTTGATGAGCTTGTACGGGCCCGAGCCGATCGGCACGTCGGTGGTGATCTGGTCGAAGGGCTTGCCGCCGCCCCAGGCCCGGCTGAACACCGGCATGCCGCCGACCATCAGCGGAAGCTCGGGATTGGGGCTCTTGAAGTCGAAGCGCACCGTTCTTTCGCCGATGGCCTTGGCGCCTTTCACTTCGGCGTAGATGGTCCGGAACTGGGGTGCCGCCAACGGGCCGGTGAGCGTGTTGAACGAATGCACCACATCCGCCGCGAGCACCGGGCTGCCGTCGTTGAAACGGGCCTTCGGATGGATCCTGAAGGTGGCGGATTTCTTGTCCGCCGCGACTTCGACGTCCTCGGCGAGAAGGCCGTAGGCCGTGGTCGGCTCCTCCGAATTGCCCGTCAGCAGGCTTTCGAACATCAGGTTGCCGATGCCGTACGGCGTCGTGCCCTTGAGCGTGAAGGGATTGAACTTGTCGAAGTTCGTCGGCCGCGTCGGCGGCACCATGCGGATTTCTCCGCCCTTGGGCGCCTGCGGATTGACATAGTCGAAGTGGGTGAACCCCGGCGGGTACTTGATGTCGCCGAACTGCGCATAGGCGTGCGCCGCCCAGGAAGGGGCGGCCCAGAGCATCCACACGAAAAGAAGCCAAACGCGCATGCGAGAATTCTGCCCAAGATTTACACGAGGTCGTCCCATGGGCTTTCTTTCCGGCAAAAAACTTCTGATCACAGGCGTTCTGAGCAACCGCTCCATTGCTTACGGCGTCGCCAAGGCCTGCCATGCGCAAGGCGCCGAGCTGGCGTTCAGCTACGTGGGCGAGCGCTTCAAGGACCGCATCACCGAGTTCGCGGCCGACTTCGACTCCACGCTCGTGTTCGACTGCGACGTCGGCGACGACGCCCAGATCGACAAGCTGTTCACCGACCTGGCCCAGGTCTGGCCGAAGTTCGACGGCTTCGTCCACAGCATCGGTTTCGCACCGCGCGAGGCGATCGCGGGCGACTTCCTCGAGGGGCTGTCGCGCGAAGGCTTCAAGATCGCGCACGACATCAGCGCGTACAGCTTCCCGGCGATGGCCAAAGCGGCCCTGCCCTACCTCAACGACAAGTCGGCCCTGTTGACGCTGACCTACCTGGGTGCGATCCGCGCCCTGCCCAACTACAACACCATGGGCCTGGCCAAGGCCTCGCTCGAAGCCTCGGTGCGCTACCTGGCCGAGTCGCTGGGCCCCAAGGGCATGCGCGTCAACGGTATCAGCGCCGGCCCGATCAAGACGCTGGCGGCCAGCGGCATCAAGGATTTCGGCAAGCTGCTGTCGGCGATCTCGAAGATCGCGCCGATGCGGCGCAACGTGACGATCGAAGAAGTCGGCAATGTGGCCGCCTTCCTGCTGAGCGACCTCGCAAGCGGCGTGACCGCCGAGATCACTTACGTGGATGGCGGCTTCAGCCAGGTGGTGGGCGGCGTTTCGGAAGGCTAGACACGCTTCGGATGGACGGGCGCGACGTCGCCCTGGTTGGGGGTTGGGGAGGAAGGACTTGTCAATGAACAAGATCGATCGACGGGCGTTCGTCTTGGCGGGACTCGCCTTTCTGGCCCCGGCGGCGCTGGCGCGCAATGCCGCACCGCCGCTGATGCTGGCCGAGGTCTACCGCCGCGGCATGCCGCTGGCGGACTACTGGGTCAGCGAGAAGTACGACGGCGTGCGGGCCTACTGGGACGGCAAGCAGCTGTGGACACGCGGCGGCGAACGGATCGTGGCGCCGGCCTGGTTCACGGCCGCGCTGCCGGCGGTCCCGATGGATGGCGAGCTCTGGGCCGGGCGCGGCCGCTTCGCGCACGCCGTCTCGACCGTGCGCAGCCAGACGCCGGCGGACCCCGCCTGGCGCGAGATGCGATTCATGGTGTTCGATCTGCCGGCCTCGCCGGGCGACTTAACGACCCGGCTCGCGGTCTTGCGCAAATTGCTGCCGATCACCGAGGCGCCCTGGATCGTGCCCGTGCCGCAGCTGCGCGCCAGCACCCACGAAGCGCTGCAGACCCTGCTCGACAAGACGGTGCACATGGGCGGCGAAGGCCTGATGCTGCATCGCGGCGGATCGCTCTATCGGGCCGAACGCAACGCCGACCTTCTCAAGGTCAAGCCCTTCGACGATGCCGAGGCACGCGTGCTGTCCTACGTGCCGGGGCGCGGCAAGCATGCCGGCCGCATGGGCGCGATGTGGGTCGAGACCGCCGACGGCAAGCGCTTCAAGCTCGGCGGCGGCTTCAGCGACGCCGAGCGCGAGAAGCCGCCGGCCATCGGCAGCTGGGTGACCTACCGCTACAACGGTACCAACCCGAGCGGCCTGCCGCGCTTCGCGCGCTTCCTGCGCGTGCGCGACGACGGCTGAGCAAGGACGGCCTCTGTGAATCCTAGACAATCTGCAGCAGAGTGACCCATCGCCGCGCGCACCTTGCGCAACAACAAGAAGACAACTTCCGCCTGAGGACTGCAATGGCACCGAGCAATTCCGGTATCGAGACCCCGCTCGCGCACAGCGCTGCATGCTGACGTGACGCTCAGCGCATCGATCGTCGGCGCCGTCCTGTTCGGCGCGCTGCTGCATGCCGGCTGGAATGCGCTCATCAAGTCGGGCGGCGACAAGGCGCTCGACACCGCACTGATCCACAGCCTGGGGCTCTTCATCGCGGTGCCGCTGCTGCTGTACACCGGGCTGCCCGCTCGCGCCGCCTGGCCCTACATGGCGGCCTCGCTCGCGATCCACCTGGGCTACTACATCGCGCTCGCAGGCGCCTACAAGCACGGCGACCTCGGCCTCACCTACCCCCTGATGCGCGGCTGCGCACCGCTGCTGGTCGCGATGGGCAGCCTGCCCTTCATCGGCGAAGGCATCTCGGCGGCGGCCTGGGCCGGTGTCGCGGTGATCTGCGTCGGCGTCGTCACCCTGGGCCTGTCGACCTCGGCGCTGCGCGACGGCGACGAGGCGCGGCGGCGCAAGGCCATCGGCTTCGCGCTGGCCAACGCGGCCATCATCGCGATCTACACCGTGGTCGACGGCATCGGCGTGCGCGCCTCGGGCGACGCCCTGGCCTACGTGGCGGGCCTGTTCGTGTTCGACGGCCTGCCTTACCTGCTGCTGGTCCTGTGGCGCCGCCCCGGTCAGCGCCGGGCCGCCCTGGCCTACATGGCGCGGCGCTGGAAGATCGCGCTCGTCGGCACCGTGGCCTCGCTGGGCAGCTACGGCATCGCGCTGTGGGCGATGACGCAGGCGCCAGTGGCCGTGGTCGCAGCGCTGCGCGAAACCTCGGTGCTGTTCGCCGCGGTCATCGGCACGCTGTTCCTGCGCGAGCCTTTCGGCTGGCAGCGCGCGATCGGCACGGGGGTCATCCTCGCGGGCGTGATGACCTTGCGGCTGGCTTGACGGTCGCTGGCTTGACCATTGCTGGCTTGACGGCCGGCGCCGGCACGGCCTCGGCCCGCACGCAGTCGGCGTAGTAGCGCTTCTTGCCCGTCTCGTCGATACGGCCCACCAAGCCGTGGATGTCGGTCTCGAAGCCCGGGCACTCGGTGTTGAACTCGCGCGCGAACTTGAGGTAGTCGACGATCTTCTTGTTGAAGACCTCGCCCGGGATCAAGAGCGGGATGCCCGGCGGGTACGGCGTGATCAGGCTGGTCGTGATGCGGCCCTCGAGGTGGTCGATCTCGACCCGCTCGGTCTTGCGGTGCGCGATGTGGGCGAAGGCATCGCTCGGCTTCATGGCCGGCGTCAGGTCGCTCAGGTACATCTCGGTGGTCAGGCGCGCGACATCGAAGCGCGCGTAGAGCTCGTGGATGTGATGGCACAGGTCGCGCAGCCCGAGGCGCTCGTACTTCGGATGCGCCTGGCAGAACTCCGGCATGATCCGCCACATCGGCTGGTTGCGGGCGTAGTCGTCCTTGAACTGCTGCAGCGCGGTCAGCAGCGTGTTCCAGCGGCCCTTGGTGATGCCGATCGTGAACATGATGAAGAAGCTGTAGAGCCCGGTCTTCTCCACGATCACGCCGTGCTCGGCCAGGAACTTGGTGACGATGCTGGCCGGGATCCCGGTCTCGGCGAACTTGCCGTTCAGATCCAGGCCCGGCGTCACGATGGTCGACTTGATCGGGTCGAGCATGTTGAAGCCGTCGGCCAGCTTGCCGAAGCCATGCCACTTGGCGGTGCGCGACTCGCCCTTGATGATCCAGTCGTCGGCCCGGCCGATGCCTTCGTCGACCAGCTTCTCGGGGCCCCAGACCTTGAACCACCATTCGTTCTTGCCGAATTCGGCCTCGACCTTGCGCATCGCGCGGCGGAAGTCGAGCGCCTCCAGGATGCTCTCCTCGACCAGCGCGGTGCCGCCGGGCGGCTCCATCATCGCCGCGGCGACGTCGCAGCTGGCGATGATCGCGTACTGCGGGCTGGTCGACGAGTGCATCAGGTAGGCCTCGTTGAACAGGTCGCGGTCGAGCGCCCGGTTCTGCGAGTCCTGCACCAGCACGTGGCTGGCCTGGCTGATGCCGGCCAGCAGCTTGTGGGTCGACTGGGTGGCGAACACCAGCGAGTCCTTCGGCCGCACGCGGCGCTTGCCCATCGCATGGTAGGCGCCGTAGAACGGATGGAAGGCCGCATGCGGCAGCCAGGCCTCGTCAAAGTGCAGCGTGTCGACGTAGCCGTCGAGCATGTTCTTGATGGTCTCGGTGTTGTAGATCACGCCGTCGTAGGTGGACTGCGTCAGCGTCATCACACGCGGCTTCACCTTGTTGGCGTCCACGTGCGAGAGCAGCGGGTTGGCCGCGATCTTGGCCTTGATCGCCGCGGGCTCGAACTCGCTCTTGGGGATCGGCCCGATGATGCCGAAGTGGTTGCGCGTGGGCTTCATGAAGACCGGAATCGCGCCGGTCATGATGATCGCGTGCAGGATCGACTTGTGGCAGTTGCGGTCCACCACCACCACGTCATCCGGCGCCACCGTGTGGTGCCACACCATCTTGTTGCTGGTGCTGGTGCCGTTGGTGACGAAGAAGCAATGGTCGGCGTTGAAGATCCGCGCCGCATTGCGCTCGCTGGCCGCCACCGGGCCGGTGTGGTCGAGCAGCTGGCCGAGTTCCTCGACCGCGTTGCAGACGTCGGCGCGCAGCATGTTCTCGCCAAAGAACTGGTGGAACATCTGGCCCACCGGGCTCTTCAGGAAGGCGACGCCGCCCGAGTGGCCGGGGCAGTGCCACGAGTACGAGCCGTCTTCGGCGTAGTCGATCAGCGCCTTGAAGAACGGCGGCTGCACGCCTTCCAGATAGCTCTTCGCTTCCCGGATGATGTGGCGCGCCACGAATTCCGGCGTGTCCTCGAACATGTGGATGAAGCCGTGCAGCTCGCGCAGGATGTCGTTCGGGATGTGGCGCGAAGTCTTGGTCTCGCCGTAGATGTAGATCGGCACGTCGGCGTTCTTGCGCCGCACTTCGCCGATGAAGCTGCGCAGGCTCAGCACCGCCGGGTCGAGGTCCGGGCCGACCGTGAACTCCTCGTCGTCGATCGACAGGATGAAGGCGCTGGCGCGGCTCTGCTGCTGCGCGAACTGGCTCAGGTCGCCGTAGCTGGTGACGCCCAGCACCTCGAAGCCCTCGCTCTCGAAGGCTTGCGCCAGGGCGCGGATACCGAGCCCCGAGGTGTTCTCGGAGCGGAAGTCCTCGTCGATGATGACGATGGGGAAGCGAAATTTCATGAGCGGGGCTCCGGACAGGCAAATAGGCGCGAAGTGTACGGAATTCAGATGAAGGATCGGGTCAGGTGGGCATCCGAAATCTGCTGCTATTCCTGCAGGGGCTTTCGGCTCCCTCGCCGAGGCGGCCCGACGGGTCAGAAAAGGTGGCGCGGCACTGCTACAATCGAAGGCTCGGAGCGGTGGATGAGCGGTTTAAGTCGCACGCCTGGAAAGCGTGTGAGGGTTAATAGCCCTCCGCGGGTTCGAATCCCGCCTGCTCCGCCAGAAAAAAACGTCTCCCGCAGCTTCCAACTGCAACCGGATCCGTCCTGAAAGCCCCGCCTGTCGGGGCTTTTTTGTGCGCGTCGCCTCGACGCCTTCGTCGACTTCTGCGTTTGCAGCCGCCCGGCGCACCCATGAAAAAAGGGGCCCGAAGGCCCCTTTTCTTGTTCGAGCGCGAAGCGCTCAGCGCACCACGGCGATCTGCGTACGCGCACCGTTCTTGTAGGTGTACAGCGTCAGCGCACCGTTCTTGATATCGCCCTTTTCGTCGAAGGCGATCGGGCCGGTCAGGCCGTTGTACTGCACCTTGCCGACTTCGGGCAGGTACTTCTCCGGATCGGACGAGCCCGCCTTTTCCATCGCGACGGCCATCACCTGCACTGCGTCGTAGACGTACGGTGCGTAGATCTGGACTTCGACGCCGTTCTTTTCCTTGAACTTGGCCTTCCAGGCATCCAGCGGAGCCTTGAAGTCGCCGTCCACGCCACCGGCTTCGGCACAGACCACCATGTCTTCGCCGATCGCATCGCCGGCCAGCTTGGCCAGTTCGCCGGTGCACAGGCCGTCGCCGCCCATGAACTTGACGTTCATGCCGAGCTGCTTGACCTGCTTGAGCATCGGGCCGCCGACGGCGTCCATGCCGCCGAAGAACAGGATGTCGGGCTGCGCGCCCTTGAGCTTGGTCAGGATGGCGTTGAAATCGGTCGACTTGTCGGTCGTGAATTCGTGGCCGACGATCGTGCCGCCGGCAGCCTTGACGGCTTTCTCGAATTCCTCGGCAACGCCCTGGCCGTAAGCGGTCCGGTCGTCGATCACGGCGATGTTCTTGCCCTTCAGGGTTTCGACCGCGTACTTGCCGAGCGTGCCACCCAGTTGCGTGTCGTCAGCCACCACGCGGAACGTCGTCTTGTAGCCCTGGCGGGTGTACTTCGGGTTGGTCGCCGACGGCGAGATCTGGGGGATGCCGGCGTCGCTGTACAGCTTGGAGGCCGGGATCGTGGTGCCCGAGTTCAGGTGGCCCACCACGCCATTGACCTTGCTGTCCACCAGCTTCTGCGCCACCGCGGTGCCCTGCTTGGGATCGCCCGCATCGTCTTCGGCAAGCAGTTCGAACTTGGCGACCTTGCCGCCGATCTTCACGCCCTTGGCGTTGAGGTCCTCGACCGCCATGCGAGCACCCAGTTCGTTGTCCTTGCCGAGGTGGGCGATGGCGCCGCTGGTCGGGCCAACGTGGCCGATCTTGACCACCAGAGCATCGCCCGGCGGGGCTGCGGGAGCGGGTGCAGCTGCAGTCGGCGCAGGAGCAGCGGGAGCGGCAGCTTCTTCCTTCTTGCCACAGGCCACGAGCGCGAGAGCGGCCAGGGCGACGGCTGTCCATTTCAATTGCATGAGAACCTCCAGAACATGGATAAGTAGAGTTGAAAACCGGTCTTTGGATCCGGGCACATGCATTGAGCAAATATCGCGCCGCGGATGCGCAGCGCCCTCGCGCTTTTCGACCCGCGCGCAGTTTAGCCCAAGGTTTGCGGTCCGAATGCTGGCGTAGACCCGGGGTTTTCGGAAAGCTCTTCGGCCAGCGCTTCGCTCACCAGAGCACGCAAAACGGCTTCGATTTCGCCGCGCAAAGCGGGGACCATGTTGTCGAGGTGCTGCTGAACGGCAGCTGACACCGCGTCGCTCACGCGCTCTTCGAGCGAGAGGTCGACGCGCTGCAGCACGCGGTGCAGCAACTGCTCTTCGAGCCGGAAGGCATCGGCCTCGGACCGCGCGGCCTCGGGGCTGAGCGCGACCGCCTGCAAAGGCTCGATCGCGGCCGGCGCCGCGGGCGCCGTCGATACCGGCGCCGGCTCCGCGGCACTCTGCGGCGCGCGCTCGAGCACCGTCGTCAGGGTGGGCACGAAGCGCGGCGGCGTGCGAGGTGTTGTGGCCATCAGGTCGCGCTCCCGCCATAGGCGTGGGTGCGGATCGCGTAGCCGCGGTCCTTGTAGTGCCGCCAGCGGGTGCGGCCGGCCAGGCGGTCGGCGTCGTCGCTGCCGACCAGGTCGATCAACCGCTCGAAGCGCTCGAACCTCGCGGGAAGCTCGACACCGAGGTTGACCAGGATCGGGCGGTCGGGCAGCGAGGCCGCGGCACCGTCCGCCAGCACCACCGGCGAACGGGCGACGATGAACGGCGCGTCGTCGCTGCGGCAATGGGCGATGAATTCGGTCGGCGAGAGCGTCCACAGCGACTGGTCGATCGCCTCCAGCAGCGCGGCATCGGCCACCACCACCAGCCGCGCCCCGTGGGCGCCCACCGCCTTGCGCAGCAGGCGGCAGGCGTAGCCCACCTTGTCGGGCATGTTGTAGTGGCCGTCGATCTCGGTCACTTGCGGGACCGGGCCGTGCCGGCCTTCTGCGCCTTGCGCGAAGACTTGGCGCTCGTGCCGCCCTTGCGGCTCTGCGCCAGGAGATAGTTCAACAGCAAGCCCACGGGCCGCCCCGTGGAGCCCTTGGCCGCCCCGCTCTTCCAGGCGGTGCCCGCAATGTCGAGGTGCGCCCAGGGGTAGTCGCTCGCGAAGCGCTGCAGGAACTTGGCTGCCGTGACGGCGCCGCCGGCGCGTCCCGCAACGTTGGCGACATCGGCGAAATTGCTCTTCAGCCCCTCGGCATAGTCCTCGTCGAGCGGCATCCGCCAGCAGCGATCCTGCGAAGCTTCGCCTGCGGCTTCGAGCGCGTCGGCCAGGGCATCGTCGCTCGAGAAGAGCCCGCTGCGTACGCCGCCCAGTGCCACCACGCAGGCCCCTGTGAGGGTGGCGATGTCGATCACCACCGACGGCGCGAAGCGCTTGGCATAGGTCAGCGCATCGCACAGGATCAGGCGCCCCTCGGCATCGGTGTTGAGCACCTCGATGGTCTGGCCGCTCATGCTGGTGATGACGTCACCCGGCTTGATCGCACGGCCGTCGTTCATGTTCTCGCAGGTCGGCACCAGGCCGACCACGTTGATCGGCGGCTGGATATCACCGAGCGCGCGGAACACGCCGAGCACGCTCGCGGCGCCGCACATGTCGAACTTCATCTCGTCCATCTCGGCCGCCGGCTTGAGCGAGACGCCACCGGTGTCGAAGGTGATGCCCTTGCCGACCAGCACGACCGGCGCCTGGTCCTTCGGCGCGCCGTGATAGCGCAGGACGATGAAGCGCAGCGGCTCGGCCGAGCCCTGCGCGACCGCGCCGAATGCGCCCATGCCGAGCTTGGCCACTTCCTTCGGGCCCAGCACCTCGCACTTGACGTTCGGCAGCTCGGCCAGCGCCTTCGCGGCCTCGGCCAGCATCGTGGGCGTGCAATGGTTGCCCGGCCGGTTGCCCCACTCCTTGGCCAGTTCGATGCCCGCGACCGTGGCGGTGGCCTGGTCGAAAGCCTCTCGCAGCGCAGCCGCGTCCGGCACGCCCAGGCTCAGCTGGCGCAGGGTCCGCGGCTCGGGCTTGGATTTGGTTTCGGTGTAGACATAGCTGGCATCGGCCGTGGCCAGCACCGCGCTGCCCAGGCACGCCGCGTCGACGGCCCCGGCAAAGACGATGGCCAGCCGCTTGGGATTGGAGCCCTTGGCCGCGTTGACGGCCGCGAGCACGGCCGTGCGGACGGCGGCCGGCCCGCCGTCGCCCAGCGGGGCCAGCAGCACGCGCGGCGCGGCCACGCCGCCCGCGCGGTACAGCGCGAGCAGCTTGCCGGCCTTGTCCGGCAGGTCGCCGGCGGTCCGGGCCTGCGCGACCAGGACGGAAAGCGCGTCCTTCGAGGTGGTGGTTCCGGCGGCCAGGAGCACGATGAGGACATCGGCTTTCTCGTTGGCGGCCTGGGCGATGGAGAGGGTCTTGAGTTGAAAGTCCATAATCCTTTTTTTCCCTCGACGATGTTATTCCATTCCTCTCTACGCAAGGAGCTGTCACGCAGCTTCGTGGCCACGCTGGTGGTGCTGGTCACCATCGTGATGACGATGATGCTGATCCGCACGCTCGGATTGGCCGCCAAGGGCAGCGTGAACCCCTCCGAGGTCTTCCTCGTGATGACCTACACCGTGCTCGGCTACATGCCGACCATCCTGAGCCTGTGCCTGTTCATCTCGATCGTCGGCACGCTGTCGCGCATGTACCGCGACAGCGAGATGGTGATCTGGTTCTCGAGCGGGCGCGGCCTGGCGGACTTCCTCCGGCCGCTGCTTCGCTTCGCCTGGCCGATCCTGCTGCTGATCACGCTGTTCGCGCTGGTCGGCTGGCCCTGGGCCAACTCCCAGACCCAGAACATGCGCGAACGCTACGAGCGCCGCAGCGACATCGAGCGTGTCGCGCCCGGCGAGTTCCGCGAGTCGGCCGGACGGCTGCGGGTGTTCTTCATCGACAAGGACGCGCCCGACAGCGCGACCGCCAGCAACGTGTTCATCTCGTCGGTGGAGCGCAACCTGCGCATCATCACCTCGGCCCGCAGCGGCCGCATGGAAGACCTGAACGGCATCCGCTATCTGATGCTGAGCAACGGGCAGCGCATCGAGGAGCCGCTGCAGCCGACCGGCATCAAGGTCAGCGAGTTCGAGACCTACGGCGCCAAGGTGGGCGGCCGCACGGCCGACTCGCTCGACGCGACGCCGGTGCGGGCGCGCACCACGCTGGCCTTGCTGCGCGATCCCAATGCCGTCAATCTCGCCGAACTCGCCTGGCGCGTCGGGCTGCTGTTCGCGGGGGCCAATTTCGTGCTGCTGGCGCTGACGCTGTCGAGCGTCAATCCGCGGGCGAGCCGCAGCGGCAACCTGCTGCTCGCGCTGTTCGCCTTCGTCGTCTACTACAACCTGCTCAATCTCGGCCAGAGCTGGATCGGCTCGGGCAGCGTCAGCGCGAGCGGTTTCCTGCTCGCGCTGCATGGCGGCGTGATGGTCCTGGGCCTGCTCTGGCTCGCGAAGCGACATTTCAACTGGGGCCTCCCGGCGCGGCGTGTCCGGGTCCGGCCTGAAACCACATCCAACGCGTGAAAACCATCCGCCGCCTGATCTATGCAGAGGTGCTGAGGGCAGTGGCCTTCGTCGCCCTGGGCTTCCTGAGCCTGTTCTTCTTCTTCGACTTCGTCGACGAGCTGCAGTCGGTCGGCAAACCCGACTCGCTCGGCTATGGCGCCGCCCAGGCGCTGCTCTACGTCGCGCTGCTGATCCCCAGTCACCTCTACGAGCTGCTGCCGATCGCGGTGCTGATCGGCACCATCTTCGTCATGACACGGCTGGCGCAGAGTTCCGAATTCACGATTCTTCGCACCAGCGGCCTGGGCCCCTGGCGCGCCCTGCACACGCTGCTGCTGCTGGGGCTCGGCTTCGTGGTGCTGACCTTCGCGATCGGCGACTACATCGCCCCGGCCTCCGACCGCACGGCCCAGCTGCTCAAGGCTCGCTACCAGGGCTCGCTGTCCCTGATCGGCAACACAGGGGCCTGGCTCAAGGAGCGGCAGGGCGACTCGTCGTTCGCGGTCAACGTGGTTTCGATGGCGCGAAACGGCATCCTGAAGGATCCGCGAATCCTCGAATTCGACGGCGATGGCTTCCTGGTCTCGCAGACCTCCGCGCCCGCGGCACGGGTCGAGCGCGGCCACTGGACCCTGGTGGGCGTCGAGCGCCAGCAATACGACACGCGCGGCCCCGCCGCCCCGCGCGTCGTCACCACCACGGTGCCGGTGCTCGAATGGCCGACCTCGCTGAGCAACGAAATGGTGTCTGTCGCGCTGCTGCGTCCGGACCGCATGCGCACGCTCGACCTGTTCGACTACATCCGCCACCTGGACGCCAACGGCCAGACCGCGCAGCGCTACGAGATCGAGTTCTGGCGCAAGGTGTTCTATCCGCTGTCCTGCCTGGTGATGATCGTGCTCGCCCTGCCCTTCGCCTACCTGCACTTCCGCCAGTCGGGGATTACCACCTACGTGTTCGGCGGCGTGATGATCGGGCTCAGCTTCATCCTGCTGAACAACGTCTTCGGCTACCTGGGCAACCTGGGCAACTGGTCGCCGTGGATCACGGCGGCGGCGCCCGGGCTGATCTACTCCGTGATGTCGCTGGGCGCCTTCACCTGGCTGGTGCTGAGGCGGTGAATGCTGCTCGCCCCCAGGTTGGGCCCGCTGCGTGCAGCCCGCCCACCCTTCGCCGGCCGGAGGTTTGACCATGAACTCGGGGCTGGGCATCGTGCTTTTCGCTCACGGGTCGCGTGACGAACGCTGGCGTGCGCCGGTCGAGGCGGTGGCACGGCAGGTCGCGGCGCTCGATCCCACGGTCCGGGTCGCCTGCGCCTACCTCGAACTGCTCGCCCCCGACCTGCGCACCGCGGCGCTGGCCCTGATTGCCGCCGGCGCCCGGACCATCCGGGTGGTGCCGCTCTTCCTGGGCATGGGCCGGCATGTGCGCGAGGACCTGCCCCGGCTGGTCGACGAACTCCGGGCCCTTCAGCCGGAGGTCGAGTTCTCGCTGCGCCCGGCCGTGGGCGAAGATCCCGACGTGATCGCCTTGCTGGCGCAAAAGGCACTCGAATCCTGAACTTTCGGCGATTTTCATAGACCGAGAAGGCATAATGAATCCGAAAATAATACGGAATCTGTTATGAATCTTCATCAGTTCAAGTTTGTCCAGGAAGCCGTGCGCCGCAACCTGAACCTGACCGAAGCTGCCAAGGCGCTTCACACCTCGCAGCCGGGCGTGTCGAAGGCGATCATCGAGCTCGAGGAAGAACTCGGCGTCGAGATCTTCGCCCGCCACGGCAAGCGCCTGAAGCGCGTCACCGAACCTGGCCAGCACGTGCTGGCGAGCATCGAACTCATCATGCGCGAAGTGGGCAACCTCAAGCGCATCGGCGAGCAGTTCAGCGCCCAGGACAGCGGCACCCTGTCGATCGCCACCACGCACACCCAGGCGCGCTATGTACTGCCGGTGCCGGTGGCGAAGCTGCGCGAAGCCTATCCGAAGGTCAACGTGAGCCTGCACCAGGGCTCGCCCGACCAGGTGGCGCGGATGGTGATCGACGAGATCGCCGAGATCGGCATCGCCACCGAATCGCTGGCCGACTACGCCGAACTCGTGACCATGCCCTGCTACGAGTGGCAGCACGTGCTGGTGCTGCCGCAGGGCCATCCGCTGGCGGACAAGGAACGCATTTCGCTCGAGGACCTGGCTTCCGAGCCGATCATCACCTACCACCCGTCGTTCACGGGGCGCACGCGCATCGACCACGCCTTCGCGCAGAAGAAGCTGGCGCCGCGCATCGCACTCGAGGCGATCGACTCGGACGTCATCAAGACCTACGTGCGGCTCGGCCTCGGCGTCGGCATCGTCGCCGAGATGGCGGTGCGCGACGACTCCAACGCCGACCTCGTGGTGCGCCCGATGGGCCACATCTTCGGCGTCAACATTGCGCGCGTGGCCTTCAAGCGCAGCGCCTACTTGCGCAACTTCGTCTTCAAATTCGCCGAGCTGCTCTCCGACCGGCTCGACCGCAACCTGATCGCCAAGGCCTTGAGCGGTCACCACCAGGACTACGAACTGTGAGCAGAGCGATCGCCCGCACCCCCGAGGTACTCACCAAGCTGCCCGCGGTGGGCACCACGATCTTCACCGTGATGTCGGCGCTGGCCGCCGAGAAGAACGCGGTGAATCTCGGTCAGGGCTTCCCGGATTTCAACTGCGACCCCAAGCTGCTGCAGGCCGTGACCGACGCCATGGCGGCGGGCCACAACCAGTATCCGCCGATGCCCGGCATCCTGCCGCTGCGCGAAGCGATCGCCGACAAGATCGAGACGCTGTACGGCCACCGCTACGACCCGCAGAGCGAGATCACGGTCACCGCCGGCGCCACCCAGGCCATCATCACGGCGATCCTCGCGGTGGTCCGCCCGGGCGACGAGGTGATCGTGCTGGAGCCCTGCTACGACAGCTACGTGCCGAACATCGACCTGGCCGGCGGCACCGTCGTTCGCGTGCCGCTCACGCCCGGCAGCTTCCGGCCCGACTTCGCGAAGATCGCCGCGGCGCTGTCGCCGCGCACGCGCGCGATCATCGTCAACACGCCGCACAACCCGAGCGCCACGGTCTGGACCGAGGCCGAGATGCGCCAGCTCGAAGACCTGCTGGCGCCCACCGACGTGCTGGTGATCAGCGACGAGGTCTACGAGCACATGGTCTACACCGGCGCGCGGCACGAGAGCGCGGCCCGTTTTCCCGGCCTGGCGGCGCGCAGCTTCATCGTCAGCAGCTTCGGCAAGACCTACCACGTGACCGGCTGGAAGGTCGGCTACGTGGCGGCGCCGGCCGCGCTGAGCGCCGAATTCCGCAAGGTGCACCAGTTCAACGTCTTCACGGTCAACACGCCGATGCAGCACGCGCTGGCCCGCTACATGGCCGATCCGGCGCCCTACCTGGAGCTGCCGGCCTTCTACCAGCGCAAGCGCGACCTGTTCGCCGAAGGGCTGGCGAAGACCCGGTTCAAGCTGCTGCCCAGCGGCGGCACCTACTTCCAGTGCGTCGACATCAGCGCGGTCAGCGACCTCGGCGAAGCGGCTTTCTGCCAGTGGCTCACGAGCGAGATCGGCGTCGCCGCGATTCCGCTTGCGGCCTTCTACGGCGACGGCTTCGACCAGCGCGTGGTGCGCTTCTGCTTCGCCAAGAAGGACGAAACCCTGCGCACGGCGATCGAGCGACTGGCTCGGTTGTAAAGCTCGCCCCCAGGTTGGCTCACTTCGTGTAGCCGCCCACCCCCTACCGGGGGCGCCGCGCTGCGGCCCGGCAAAGCCGGGTCCGCCGCGGCCCCCGAACGGGCGCGCTGCGCGCAGCCGAAGAACAAACACAGCGCCAGTATTCACCGGCCGGCGAAGCCAGGCCCATTGGTGAAACACCGCGGAACCGGCTCTGCCGGGCCGCTGGTGTTGCCCCCGGTAGGGGGTGGGCGCCCGACACGAAGTGCGGGCAACCTGGGGGCGAGCTTTGTCAGTGCCCCAGCTGCGCCCACAACTTGTCGAGGCGCTTGACGCTGACCGGCTGGGGCGTGCGCAGCTCCTGGGCAAAGAAGCTCACGCGCAGTTCCTCGAGCAGCCAGCGGAACTCGCTCATGCGCTCGTCGGCGGCGCCCTTGCGCTCGGCCAGCAGGCGCCAGTAGCGCTGCTCCTGGGGCCGCAGTTCCGCCAGCCGCTGGGTGTCGCGCGCCGGGTCGGCGCGCAGCTTGTCCAGCCTGAGGGTGATGGCCTTCAGGTAGCGTGCGAAGTGCGCAAGCCGCGGCCAGGGCGTGTCGGCGACGAAGCGCTTGCCCATCAGGCGCTGCAGCTGCTGGGCGGCATCGGCGGTGGCCTCGGGCTGCACCTTGGTGTCCTTGATCTTGCGCTGCGCCAGCCCGTATTCGACCAGGATCGCACCGGCCAGCCGCGCGATCTCGTTGGCGATCAGCGTGAGCCGGCCGCGGCCCTCCTCGAGCCGGCGCTTGAAGGCGAACTCGTCGGTCGGCAGCGGCTCCTGCAGGAAGGCCCGGTCGATCGCCACCTCGATGATCTGGACCCGCAATTCCTCGGCGGTGCCCAGCGGCATGTAGGCGACGGCCATCCTCTGCAGGTCGGGAACGTTCTTCTCCAGGTACTTCAGGGCGTCCTTGAGCTGCAGCGCGAAAAGCCGCCTGAGGCCCGCCCGGTGCTTCGCGGCGGCAACGGCAGGCTCGTCGAAGACTTCGATGCTCACCGCATCGGCGCCGTCGACCAGCGCCGGGAATCCGATCAGCGACTGCGCGCCGCGCCGCACTTCCATCAGCTCCGGCAGCTCGCCGAACGTCCAGCCCGTGTAGCGCTGGCCCGCGGGCAGCGAAGGGGCTGCCGCCTCGGGCAAGGCGGGCTTGGCGGCGCCCGGCGGACGGCCGTCGGTCGGTGCAGTGGCTGCGGGCCCGGCCGATGCCTTGACGTTGAGTCCCGCCAGCGCCTGGAATGCGCCTCGGGCCTGCGCGCCCAGTTCCGCCTTCAGCGCGCCCAGGTTGCGTCCCATGCCGAGTTGGCGGCCGTGCTCGTCGACCACGCGCAGGTTCATGAACAGATGCGGCGGCAGCATGTCGAGCTTGAAGTCGGCGCGCTTGACGTCGAGGCTGGTCTGGTCGCGCACCCGCTTGAGCAGCGCGTCGGTCAGCGAGCCGTTGCCGAAAGCCTCGGGCGCCGACAGCATGTCGGCGAAACGGGCGGCCGATTCGGGCAGCGGCACCAGGCGGGCGCGCGGCTTCTGCGGCAGGCTCTTCAGCAGGGCCTGGATCTTGTCCTTCAGCATGCCCGTGACCAGCCACTCGCAGCGCTCCTCGCTCACCTGGTTCAGCACGAACAGCGGCACGCTGACCGTGAGCCCGTCCTTGGCATCGCCCGGCTCGTGCAGGTAGGTCGCGGCGCAGTCGACGCCGCCCAGCCGCAGGGTCGGCGGAAACGCCTGGGTCGTGATGCCGGCCGCCTGGTGCCGCATCAGCTCGTCGCGCGTCAGGTACAGCAGCCGCGGCTGCGCCTTCGACTGGCCGCGGTACCAGTTCTCGAAGGTGATGCCGCTCGACACGTCGGGCGGCAGCTGGGCGTCGTAGAAGGCGTAGATCAGTTCGTCGTCGACCAGCACGTCCTGCCGGCGCGACTTGTGCTCGAGGCCTTCGACCTCGCGCACCAGCTTGCGGTTGGCGGCAAGAAAAGGCAGGTTGCTTTCCCACTGGCCGCCGACCAGCGCCTCGCGGATGAATATCTCGCGCGCCGCGACCGGATCGACCTTGCTGAAGTCGACCCGGCGCCCGCTGTAGACCACCAGCCCGTACAGCGTGGCGCGCTCCAGCGCCGCGACCTGGGCGCCCTTCTTTTCCCAGTGCGGGTCGAGCAACTGCTTCTTGAGCAGATGGCCGGCCACCTGCTCGAGCCATTGCGGCTCGATGTTGGCGATGCCGCGGCCGAAGAGCCGGGTGGTCTCCACCAGCTCGGCAACGACGATCCAGCGGCCCGGCTTCTTCTTCAGGTGGGCGCCCGGATGACGGTAGAACTTGATGCCGCGGGCGCCGAGATAGGCCTCGTCGTCCTCCAGCTTCCAGCCGACGTTGCCGAGCAGGCCCGAGAGCATCGACAGGTGCAGCGGCTCGTAGCCGGCCGGCTGGGCGTTGATGCGCCACTTGTGCTCGGTGACCACCGTCAGCAGCTGGGAATGGATATCGCGCCACTCGCGCACCCGACGGATGTTGATGAAGTTCTGCCGCAGCAGCTGCTCGTACTGCCGGTTGCTGAGCTTGTGCGTGTCGCCGTGGCCGCCGCGCGCATCCTGGATCCACTTCCACAGCCGCAGGTAGCCGCTGAACTCGCTCTTCTCGTCGTCGAACTTCGAATGCGCCTGGTCGGCCTGCTGCTGCATCTCCATCGGCCGGTCGCGCACGTCCTGCACCGACAGCGCGCTGGCGATCACCAGCACTTCCTCGAGGGCGCCGCGGCCGCGGGCCTCGAGGATCATCCGGCCGACGCGCGGGTCGAGCGGCAGCCGGGCCAGCTCGGCCCCCATCGGCGTGAGTTCGTTGGCATCGTCGACCGCGCCGAGCTCGTTGAGCAACTGGTAGCCGTCGGCGATCGCGCGCCGCTGCGGCGCCTCGAGGAAGGGGAAGCGTTCGACATCGCCCAGGTGCAGCGACTTCATCCGCAGGATCACGCCCGCCAGCGAGGAACGCAGGATCTCCGGGTCGGTGAAGCGCGGCCGGCCCTCGAAATCCTTCTCGTCGTAGAGCCGGATGCAGATGCCGTTGGCGACCCGGCCGCAGCGGCCGGCGCGCTGGTTGGCCGCCGCCTGGCTGATCGGCTCGACCAGCAGCTGCTCGACCTTGCTGCGGAAGCTGTAGCGCTTGACCCGCGCGGTGCCGGCATCGATCACGTAGCGGATCCCCGGCACGGTGAGCGAGGTCTCGGCGACGTTGGTGGCCAGCACGATGCGCCGGCCGCTGTGGTTGTCGAAGATCCGCTCCTGCTCGGCCTGCGACAGCCGGGCGAACAGCGGCAGCACTTCGGCGCTGCGCATCAGCGGCTGGTGGCTCAGGTGGCGGCGCAGGTGATCGGCGGCTTCCCGGATCTCGCGCTCGCCGGGCAGGAAGATCAGGATGTCGCCGGCGTTGTGCGGGTCGCGCCAGAGCTCGTCCACGCCCTCGGCGATGGCGTCGTTGAGGTCGTGGTCGCGCGACTCCTCGAAGGGCCGGTAGCGCTGTTCGACGGGGAAGGTCCGTCCCGACACCATGATCACCGGCGCCGGAATCATGGCCCCCCACGCTCCGCGCTGCGCGTCGTCGCTGCCCCCCGAGGGGGCCGCGCCCGCCTTGGGGCGGCCCGGCGCCGGGCGAGCGGAGGCGAAATGCTGCGCGAACCGGTCGGCATCGATGGTCGCCGAGGTCACGATCACCTTCAGGTCCGGCCGTCGCGGCAGGATCTCGCGCAGGTAGCCCAGCAGGAAGTCGATGTTCAGCGAGCGCTCGTGGGCCTCGTCGATGATGATCGTGTCGTAGGCCTTGAGCAGCGGATCGGTCTGCGTCTCCGCCAGCAGGATGCCGTCGGTCATCAGCTTGACCGAGGCGTCGCGCGACAGCCGGTCCTGGAAGCGCACCTTGTAGCCGACCACCTCGCCCAGCGGGGTCTTCAGTTCCTCCGCGATGCGCTTGGCGACCGAGGTCGCGGCGATGCGGCGCGGCTGCGTGTGGCCGATCAGCCGGCCTTTGCCTGGCGGCGCATTGAGCTTGCCGCGCCCGAGCTCCAGCACGATCTTGGGCAGTTGGGTGGTTTTGCCCGAGCCGGTCTCGCCGCAGACGATGACGACCTGGTTCGCCTCGATGGCGGCCCTGATTTCGTCGCGCCGGGCCGACACTGGCAGGGATTCGGGGAACTCGATTCGAAGAGGGGACGAGGACAAGGCGGGCAGTTCGGGGAAAATCGCCGATTATCTTGCGCCCGGCGCTCCCGCCTCCCCACACCCCGCCAATGTCCACCGTCTTCAACTTCACTTTCGTGCCCTGGTTCCGCTCGGTCGCGCCCTACATCCACATGCACCGCGGCAAGACCTTCGTGGTCGCGATGGCCGGCGAGGCGATCGCCGCGGGCAAGCTCGCGAACATCGCGCAGGACCTGGCGCTGATCCAGAGCATGGGCGTCAAGGTGGTGCTGGTGCACGGCTTCAGGCCGCAGGTCAACGAGCAGCTGCGCGCCAAGGGCCACGAGGCCAGGTACTCGCATGGCATCCGCATCACCGACGGCGTCGCGCTCGACTGCGCGCAGGAGGCCGCCGGCCAGCTGCGCTACGAAATCGAGGCCGCTTTCAGCCAGGGCCTGCCCAACACGCCGATGGCGGGCTCCACGATCCGCGTGATCTCGGGCAACTTCATCACCGCCCGTCCGGTCGGCGTGGTCGACGGCGTCGATTTCCAGCATTCGGGGCTGGTGCGCAAGGTCGATGCGGCCGGCATCCGCCGGGCGCTGGATTTCGGCTCGATGGTGCTGATGTCGCCGTTCGGCTTCTCGCCCACCGGCGAGGCCTTCAACCTCACGATGGAAGAGGTCGCGACCAGCGTGGCGATCTCGATCCAGGCCGACAAGCTGATCTTCCTGACCGAGGTTCCCGGCATCGGTCAGGACCCGAGCCTGCCGATCAGCGAGGACAATCCCGTCGACACCGAGCTGCCGCTCGACACCGCGCGCAAGCTGCTGGCCGACCTGCCGCCGCCGCAGCGGCCGACCGACACCGCCTTCTACCTGCAGCACTGCGTGAAGGCCTGCGAGGCGGGCATCGAGCGCAACCACATCCTGCCCTTCTCGGTCGACGGCTCGCTCCTGCTCGAGGTCTATGTGCACGACGGCATCGGCACCATGGTGATCGACGAGAAGCTCGAGTCGCTGCGGGAGGCGACCGCCGACGACATCGGCGGCATCCTGCAGCTGATCGAACCCTTCGAACGCGACGGCACGCTGGTCAAGCGCAGCCGCACCGAGATCGAGCGCGACATCGACCAGTACACCGTGATCGAGCACGACGGCGTGATCTTCGGCTGCGCGGCGCTGTATCCGTATCCCGAGGCGAAGACCGCCGAGATGGCCGCGCTGACCGTGTCGCCGCACTCGCAGGCCCAGGGCGACGGCGAGCGGATCCTCAAGCGCGTCGAGCAGCGTGCCAAGGCCTCGGGCCTGGAGAGCATCTTCGTGTTGACCACCCGCACCATGCACTGGTTCCTCAAGCGCGGTTTCCAGCAGGTCAACCCCGACTGGCTGCCCGAGGCCCGCAAGCGCAAGTACAACTGGGATCGCAAGAGCCAGGTGCTGGTCAAAAGGCTTTGAGCTCACCCCGGTTGCGTCGTTTGCATGCCTTGTTGCCCGCGCTCCCTGATAATTCGGGCACATGAACCCCCTGCTCGCCAAACTGCAGCCTTATCCCTTCGAGCGGCTGCGACAACTGTTCGCCGGGATCACCCCGAACCCTGATTTCGCGCCGATCAGCCTCGGCATCGGCGAGCCCAAGCACCCGACGCCGTCCTTCATCAAGGACGCCCTCGCTGCCGGCATGGACGCACTGGCGGTCTATCCGGCCACCGCCGGCGATCTGACCCTGCGCCAGTCCTTCACGGGCTGGCTGCAGCGGCGCTACGGCCTGGCGCTCGACGCCGCCACCCAGGTGCTGCCGGTCAACGGCTCGCGCGAGGCCCTGTTCGCACTGGCCCAGACCGTGATCGACGCCAGCCGGACGCCGGCCCCGGTGGTGCTGTCGCCGAATCCGTTCTATCAAATCTACGAAGGCGCGGCCCTGCTGGCAGGCGCCGAGCCGTACTACGTGCCGAGCGTGCCCGAGCGCAACTTCGCGGTCGCCTGGGACAGCGTGCCCGAGGACGTCTGGAAACGTACCCAGCTCGTGTTCGTCTGCTCGCCGGGCAATCCGACCGGCGCCGTGATGCCGATCGGCGAATGGGAAAAGCTCTTCGCGCTGTCGGACAAGCACGGCTTCGTGATCGCCGCCGACGAGTGCTACAGCGAGATCTACTTCCGCGACGAACCGCCGCTCGGCGGGCTGGAGGCTGCGGCCAAGCTCGGCCGCAGCGATTTTCGCAACCTGATCGCCCTCACCTCGCTGTCCAAGCGAAGCAACGTGCCGGGCCTGCGCAGCGGCTTCGTGGCCGGCGACGCCGCGATCATCAAGTCCTTCCTGCTCTACCGCACCTACCATGGCAGCGCGATGAGCGGCACGGTGGCCGCGGCCAGCATCGCGGCCTGGGACGACGAACTCCACGTGGTCGACAACCGGGCCCGGTACCGCACCAAGTTCGCCGCCGTGACGCCGCTGCTCGAACCCGTGCTCGACGTCCGCCTGCCCGACGCCAGCTTCTACCTCTGGGCCGGCGTGCCGCCCTCGTGGCAGGGCGACGACCCCGGCTTCGCCCGGGCTCTCTACGCTCAATACAATGTGACGGTGCTGCCCGGCAGCTATCTCGCCCGCGACGTGGCCGGCGCCAATCCGGGCCGCGGGCGCATCCGCATGGCACTGGTCGCCGACACGGCCGAATGCACCGAGGCCGCGCACCGCATCGTGAACTTCATCCAGAACTGAGCTTTTCCATGACCCAACAACTCCAGCAGACCATCGACGCCGCGTGGGAAGACCGCGCCAATATCTCGGCCACCAGCGCGTCCAAGGAAGTCCGCGACGCCGTCGATCACGTGATCGCCGAGCTCAACAACGGCCGCCTTCGCGTCGCCACCCGCGAGAGCGTGGGCCAATGGACCGTGCACCAGTGGATCAAGAAGGCCGTGCTGCTGTCGTTCCGCCTCAAGGACAACGAGCAGATCCAGGCCGGCGCGCTGGGCTTCTACGACAAGGTGCCGACCAAGTTCTCGCACCTGTCGGCCGCCGAACTCAAGGAAGCCGGCGTGCGCATCGTGCCGCCGGCCGTGGCCCGCCGCGGCAGCTATATCGCCAAGGGCGCGATCCTGATGCCCTCCTACGTCAACATCGGCGCCTATGTCGGCGAAGGCACCATGGTCGACACCTGGGCCACCGTCGGCTCCTGCGCGCAGATCGGCGCCAACGTGCACCTGTCGGGCGGCGTCGGCATCGGCGGCGTGCTCGAACCGCTGCAGGCCGGCCCGACCATCATCGAGGACAACTGCTTCATCGGCGCCCGGTCCGAGGTGGTCGAGGGCGTGATCGTCGAAGAGAACTCGGTGCTGTCGATGGGGGTGTTCATCGGCCAGAGCACGCCGATCTACGACCGCGCCACCGACACCGTCAGCTTCGGCCGCGTGCCGGCCGGCTCGGTGGTCGTGGCGGGCACCTTGCCCAAGCCGGGCGGCAAGTACAACACCTACGCCGCGATCATCATGAAGAAGGTCGATGCCAAGACGCGCTCGACGACCTCCCTGAACGACCTGCTGCGCGATTGAGAGCCCCGGCCGCCTGAGGGGGCGGCCCTGGCAAGCCCGGAGTTCCAGAAACACAACGCTGAGGAGAAAGCCGAATGAACACGATGGAGCGAATTCTTCGTCTGATGGCCGAACGCAAGGCTTCGGACATCTATCTTTCGGCCAACTCTCCGGCGCTGATCCGGATCAACGGCAACTGCATGCCGATCAACGCCCAGGTGCTGCCGTCCGAGGCGCCGCTGAGCCTGCTCGGCGAAGTGGTGCACGAGAGCCGCATCGCCGAGCTCGAACGCACCGGCGAACTCAACATGGCGATCGCGCTCGAGGGCTCGGGCAACTTCCGCATCAGCGCCATGCGCCAGCGCGGCAGCTATGCGGTGGTGGTGCGGCACATCGCGTCCACCATCCCGTCCTTCGAGGAGCTCAACCTGCCCGAGATCCTCAAGACGCTGGTGATGGAGAAGCGCGGCCTGATCCTGATGGTCGGCTCCACCGGCGCCGGCAAGAGCACCACCCTGGCCTCGATGCTCGACTACCGCAACGAGAACGCCACCGGCCACATCCTCACGGTCGAGGAACCGATCGAGTTCACTTTCACCAACAAGAAGTCGATGGTGAACCAGCGCGACGTCGGCAGCGACACCCAGTCGCTGCAGGTCGCGCTCAAGAATGCCTTGCGCCAGGCGCCCGACGTGATCCAGATCGGCGAGATCCGCGACCGCGAGACCATGACCGCCGCGATCGCCTACGCGCAGTCCGGCCACCTCTGCGTCGCCACGCTGCACGCCAACAACAGCTACCGGGCGCTGAACCGCATCCTGAGCTTCTATCCGGTGGAAGTGCGCGCCACGCTGCTGGGCGACCTCAGCGGCGCCCTGCGCGCCATCGTGGCCCAGCGACTGCTGCGCACGCCCGGCGGCGCCCGCGTGCCGGCGCTCGAAGTGCTGCTGAACACCGCCCTGGTGGCCGAGCTGATCGGCAAGGGCGACTTCTCGGCCGTCAAGGAAGCCATGGAACAATCGATGGCCGAAGGTTCCCAGACCTTCGAGGAAGACATCGCGCGCCTGATCACCGAAAATCTGGTCACCCGCGAGGAAGGCCTGTCCCAGGCCGATTCGCCGACCAACCTGATGTGGCGCCTGCAGAACCGCAAGGCGCCGCCCATGCGCAGCGATGAACGCTCCCTCCTCGACCAGCTCGAGGAACCCACCTTCACGGACATCACGCTCGACGTGCGTCCCTGACCCACCTGCCCTGTCGATGTCCCGAACGCTCCAGCTTGCCGAACAACTGATCTCCCGCCCCTCGGTCACCCCCGACGACGGAGGTTGCCAGCAGATCCTCGGCGAGCGCCTGGCGCGGCTCGGCTTCCGGCTCGAAACCATCGAAAGCGGTCCGGCCGACTTTCGCGTCACGAACCTGTGGGCGGTGCGCGCCGGCGCCGCGGGCGGCCCGACGAAGACCATGGCCTTCGCAGGTCACACCGACGTCGTGCCGACCGGCCCGCTCGAGCAGTGGGCGAGCCATCCGTTCACGCCGTCGCACCGCGAAGGCCTGCTCTACGGCCGCGGCGCCTGCGACATGAAAACCTCGCTGGCGGCCTTCGTGGTCGCGATCGAGGAGTTTCTCGCCTCGACGCCGGATCCGCGCCTCACGCTGGCGCTGCTGCTCACCAGCGACGAGGAAGGCCCCGGCATCGACGGCACGGTGGTGGTCTGCAACACGCTGGCCGCGCGCGGCGAGGCGATCGACTACTGCATCGTCGGCGAGCCGACCTCGGTCGAACGCTGCGGCGACATGATCAAGAACGGCCGCCGCGGCACCATGAGCGGCAAGCTCACGGTCCGGGGCGTGCAGGGCCACATCGCCTACCCGCACCTGGCGAAGAACCCGGTGCACGCCTTCGCGCCGGCGCTGGCCGAACTGGTCGCGATCAACGCGGCGGGCGGCTGGGATGCCGGCAACGACCACTTCCAGCCGACCAGCTGGCAGATCAGCAACATCCACGCGGGCACCGGCGCCAGCAACGTGATCCCGGGCGCGGCGGTGATCGACTTCAATTTCCGCTTCTCGACCGAGTCCACGCCCGAGTCGCTGCAGCAGCGCGTGCAGGCGGTGCTCGACGCCCACGGCCTCGACCACACCCTCGCCTGGACCGTCGGCGGCCTGCCCTTCCTCACGGTGCCCGGCCAGCTGGTCGAGGCAGTGCAACTGGCGATCCGCGACGAGACCGGCATCGAGACCGAACTCTCGACCAGCGGCGGCACCAGCGACGCGCGCTTCATCGCCAAGATCTGCAAGCAGGTGGTCGAACTGGGCCCGGTCAACGCGAGCATCCACAAGATCGACGAACACATCGCGGTGGCCGACATCGAGCCGCTCAAGAACATCTATCGCCGCACGCTGAACAGGCTCGAAGCGCTGCTGTTGTCATGAGCACCGTGATGCAACTGATCGAGGCCGGCGCGAAGCAGCTGGCCGACGCGGGCGTGGCCTTCGGGCACGGCACCGACAACGCCTTCGACGAAGCGGTCTGGCTGGTGCTGTGGCGCCTGGGCCTGCCGCTCGACGAGCTCGACGCCGTGGCCGAGCACCCGGTGTCGCCGGCGGAGGCTGCCCGCGTGGGCGAGCTGTTTGCGCAACGCATCGCAACCCGCAAGCCGGCCGCTTACCTCACCAAGGAAGCCTGGCTGCAGGGCGTTCCCTTCTACATCGACGAACGCGCCATCGTGCCGCGCAGCTTCATCGCCGAGTTGCTGGCCGACGGCAGCATCGATCCCTGGCTCGGCGAGCACACGCGCCATGTGCTCGATCTTTGTACCGGCAACGGCAGCCTCGCGGTGCTGGCGGCGTTGACCTATCCGGACATCGACGTCGATGCCGCCGACCTCTCGGCCACTGCGCTCGAAGTGGCTGCGATCAACGTCACGCGGCACCAGCTCGACGATCGTGTCAGGCTCATCGAGTCGGACGGGCTCGCGGCCGTGCGCGGCCCCTACGACCTGATCCTCTGCAATCCGCCCTACGTCAACGCGACCAGCATGGGCGCGCTGCCGGCGGAGTACCGCGCCGAACCCGAACTGGCTCTGGCCGGCGGCGCGGATGGCATGGACTTCATTCGCCGACTGCTCGCCGATGCACCGGCCCGCATGAGCGACTCCGCTGTGCTGGTGCTTGAAATCGGCAACGAGCGCGCGCACTTCGAGGCTGCCTTCCCGCAGCTCGAGGTGGTGTGGCTCGCCACCAGCGCGGGCGAAGACCAGGTGCTCCTGGTCCCGCGCGAATCCCTTCTCTGACCTGCCCGCCGACCGGCGGGCACCGAAATGATCAATCTCAAGAATGTCATCCTGCGCCGCAGCGCCAAAGTGCTGCTCGACGGCGCCAGCGTCACCATCAACCCCGGCGAAAAGGTGGGCCTGGTCGGGCGCAACGGCGCCGGCAAGTCCACCCTGTTCGCGCTTTTCAACGGGACCCTGCATGAAGACGGCGGCGACTTCTCGCTACCCAAGCAATGGCGCATGGCCCAGGTCGCGCAGAACATGCCCGAGACCGACGAGCCGGCCACCGACTTCGTGGTCGGCGGCGACACCCGGCTGGTCGAATTGCGCGCGGTGCTGGCCCAGGCCGAGGCCGGCCACGAGGCCGACCCCGACGACCACGAGATGGGCATGGCGCTGGCCCATGCCTACACCGACCTGGCCGATGCCGGCGAGCACGACGCGGTGCCGCGCGCGCAGTCGCTCATCCTGGGCCTGGGCTTCAAGGCCCATGAGCTGGACCAGCCCGTCAACAGCTTCTCGGGCGGCTGGCGCATGCGGCTGCAGCTGGCCCGCGCACTGATGTGCCCGAGCGACCTGCTGCTGCTCGACGAACCCACCAATCACCTGGACCTCGATGCCCTGGTCTGGCTCGAAGCCTGGCTGCAGAAGTACGCCGGCACCATGATCGTCATCAGCCACGACCGGGAATTCCTGGACGCCGTGACCGACGTCACGCTGCACATCGAAAAGGCCAAGCTCACGCGTTATGGCGGCAACTACAGCGCCTTCGAGACCCTGCGTGCGCAGCAGATGGAGCTGCAGCAGTCGGCCTTCGCCAAGCAGCAGGACAAGATCGCCCATCTGCAGAAGTTCATCGACCGCTTCAAGGCCAAGGCCAGCAAGGCCAAGCAGGCGCAAAGCAGGGTCAAGGCGCTCGAGCGCATGGAAAAGGTCGCGCCGCTGCTGGCCGAGGCCGACTTCACCTTCGAATTCAAGGAGCCGGGCAACATCCCCAATCCGATGCTGTCGATCAGCGACGCGAGCTTCGGCTACCAGATCGAAGGCGAGGCACCGAAGACCATCCTGCGCGGCGTCAACCGCTCGGTGCTGGCCGGCCAGCGCATTGGCATCCTTGGCGCCAACGGCCAGGGCAAGTCGACGCTGGTCAAGACCATCGCACGCGAGATGGGCGCGCTCGCGGGCACCGTGACCGAGGGCAAGGGGCTCAACATCGGCTACTTTGCGCAACAGGAACTCGACGTGCTGCGGCCGCAGGACAACCCGCTCGAGCACATGGTGCGGATGGCGCGCGAACTCGGCTCGAACGTCAAGGAGCGCACCGGCGAGCAGGACCTGCGCGGTTTCCTCGGCAGCTTCAACTTCAGCGGCGACATGGTCAAGCAAGCCGTCGGCACCATGAGCGGCGGCGAGAAGGCGCGACTGGTGCTGGCCATGATGGTCTGGCAGCGGCCCAACCTGCTGCTGCTCGACGAGCCCACCAACCACCTGGACCTCGCCACCCGCGAGGCGCTGGCCGTGGCGCTCAACGAGTTCGAAGGCACGCTGATGCTGGTGAGCCACGACCGTGCGCTGCTGCGCTCGGTCTGCGACGAATTCTGGCTGGTCGGCCGCGGCGTCATCACCGACTTCGATGGCGACCTCGACGACTACCAGCGCTACCTCCTCGATGAAGCCAAACGCCTGCGCGAGGAAGCCAAGGTGGCCAATCGCGATGCGGCGGCACCGGCTGCACCCAAGGTCGAGGCGGTTGCACCGGCAGCGAAGGTCGAGAAGGCCGCCGCCGAGCTCGCATCCTCCGGCAAGAACCAGCGCAAGCAGGATGCGCAGGAGCGCCAGCAGCGCAGCGAGCAAGCCAAGCCGCTCAAGCGCGAACTGGCCCAGATCGACCAGCGTCTGGCCGCGGCGAGCAGCGAGAAGACGGCGCTGGAGCAGCGCCTCGCGCAACCCCTGCCGGCGCCGGAGATCGCCGAAGCCGGCAAGCGGCTGAAGACGCTCGGCGACGAGATCGCCCGGCTCGAAGAGCGCTGGCTGGCCCTGTCGGACCAGCTCGAGGCGCTCGCCGCCTGATAATGCAGGCGGCATGCCCTCCGCCATCGAACTTGCTCAAGGTGATCCACAGCTGATTGCGGCCATTCGGCGCAGTCGCCGCCTGCTCGGGCGCAAGGCCATGATGGCTGCCGTGGTGGGCGCCGTGCCGCTGCCCGGCATCGACTGGGCCGCCGACGCGGCCCTGCTGGCGCGCGTGGTGCCGCAGATCAGCGCCGAGTTCGGCCTGTCGGTGACCCAGGTCGAGCGCATGGCGCCGAACGAGCGCGAAACCATCCGGAAAGCGGCCGCGACGGTCGGCGCGCTGCTGGTGGGACGCCTGGTCACGCGTGACTTGCTGGTCGCGCTGGCGCGCCATGCGGGGGTCAAGCTGACCGCCAGCCAGGCCGCCAAATTCGTGCCCATCGCAGGCCAGGTGGTTTCCGCCACGCTGAGCTACGCGGCGCTGCGCTCCCTGGGCGAACTGCACATCAAGGATTGCGTGCAGGTGGCGCACAGCCTGCGACACCAACTGCCGCCACCCGGAAGTGCGCAGGCCGTGGCGCCACCGCCCGCACCCTCCCGACTGGCCAGTACCTGGAATCGCTTTCGGCTGCGCTAGGAAACTAGCACTAAAGAATTCAATACCTGCCCAACGCGTCAGGTTGTTGGCCGAGCACGATAATCGGCGCAGAGTATTCCGCCGAGCTGGAGACATAATGACCAAACTCAGGCAGTTGACTTCTGCAGGAGTTGTTCCGGAGGCAAGTCGGGTTCGGAGGAGCGGAAGATGAACGAAACAGACCTCGCAGCTTCAGTCGAACGGCTCATGGCCCGGGTCGACTACTACCTGCACTGCGAGTTGGACGAAGAGTACGACCACGACCGGCCGGACACGGCGCGCGGTCTGCTGGAAGCGGCCTTGCGACAGGAGTTGCTTCGGGCCAGCGCGGTGGGTGTCGTTTCAGCCATTGCCGGCGCTCGACTTCCAACGACGATGGACGGCGACACAGCCGGATAGTCAGCACAACAAAGGCCGTACCCAACGGCCTTTTTTCTGCTGGCAGCGCCCCGCATGGCGGCGGACCCACCTCTCCGAACAGCAGGACAAATGTCTCTCGCGCACGGGACCCCAGCCACGACCGTGAGATCGATATCAGTCCGGGCGCCCCTCCGTGAGTTGCCGGACGACCGCATCGCGACCGAAGCGCTCGGCCCCTGTCGCTGCGGGGTCGATCCAGTCCGGCACGTCCAGCAGCAGGTACGTGGCCAGACCTTCTAGTCGGGGCTCGTAGGTACGTCGCAACTGGCCGATGGCCGGCAGACTGGCCTCGTCGTCACGCCAGGTCGGCAGGATCCGACGAATCGTCGACGTGAGATGCCGCAGCGCCTCGGCGTCCATCCGGCGGACCGACACCTGCCGCGCCGGTGCCACGCGCAGCGACTCACTGGCTTCATCGAGGACGCGCCTCAAGGCCGAGAAGGTGGCGGTGGCCTGGTGACGCCGCGCGTCGTCAGCGCCCCCAATGAGCAACGTACAAACATCCAGAACCACCGCCAGCGAGCCCAGCCAGGAATGGCCCTCGTGTTGCGAGCGGTAGTACGCCAACATCGGATACACGGCCTGGCTCTCGATCAGATCGCTCGCCCAGATCTCCCAGTCCCTCAGCCAGCGTTCGAGCGCCTCTGGGCTGTCATGCACATGCCAACCCAGCAGGGCGGCAGCCGTCGGCGGCGAGCCGGCGCGCGCGGAGAATTCAATGAGTTGGAGATCGCGGCGAGTGAAGTGCTGATAGAGCACCGGCAAGTAGCCGATGGTCAGTGCGATGAAGCCGAAGCCGATACCGGCTTCGAGGATCACCAGCAGCCGCGCCAGCCAATGGTGCGGCACATTGTCGCCATACCCGAGTGTGAAGAAGGCGTCGCCGCTGATGATGATCAGGTCGACCAGCGCGTCGGAGCCGGCGTTGGGTACCAGGCGCTGCAGCGCCCAATGCACCAGTCCGAATCCCACGATCAGGCTCCCGCCCCACAGGGCGAAGAGCATGACCATCGACAGCGGTCCGTAGACGCCGATAAAGTCCTCGCGCCGGCTGCCGGTGGGCCAAAGGCCCGCGCATCGGGCCCAGACATGCCAGGTGCATTGAAAGAAATAGCGGTTCAGCCGTACCCGCCGGCGCACCGGGCGCGGCAGCAGCACCACTTCGAAGGCGTCGATCAGGGTCGCCAGAACCAGGAGGGCGCCGAGCAGTAAGGCGATCAAAGGCATCGAGCTCTGTCCGTGGATGAAAAAGCCCAGTATGTCTCGCCCGGTCTCAAGTTACCCCGCGCCCTTGCGGCGGGTTCGTGCATGAGGCCCTTGGCCGTCGTCATTCAGTCCCGCCAGCGGCCATGACGACGACGAAGGCCCAGCATCGCGCATCGACCAGTCCCACACCTTGATGCAGCGCAATGACGGACGATGTCGGCAACCGCCGCAGACCGCCGACGCCTGGCTTGCGCGCGATCAACCCTCGGCCGCGCCGTTCGCTTTAGCGTTCGCTCCATGAAGCATTTCATATCATTCCCGATGCGCAGGTTGTTGCTCGTCGCACTGATATCGTTCGCGTTTCAGGGCGGTACCGTGCTCTCCCGTCCGGCGCCCCAGCCCACGCTGGCGCCGGGCTCGTACGCCAGCGGCGGCATCGGCGAGCAAGGCCAGTCGGACATGCGGGTCACGCGCGATCTCTACAACTTGCGCCTGACGTTCGCCGAGGTCGGCACCGGCGCCTATGTCGCGGGGGTCAGCGTGATGATCGAGCCTGTGGGCCGGGGCATGCCATACGGCCCCTTTGCGGACTGCGGCCCCCTGTTCCATGTGGTCCTGAGTCCCGGCGTCTATCGCGTATATGCCACCTATGCGGGCGTCACCCAGGCCAAGACGTTTCGGGTCGGCAAGGGGGCGACGAACGGCACCTTCTACTGGCCCTTCCAACCCGAATGAGGCACAGATGAGAATCACCATTCATTCCGGCTCTGCTGCATCGGCCGAGCTTCAGGTGGGAACATCCCACCATCCTTACAACGGTCCGCTCCCCGAGATCGGCCAGACGATCTGGATCCCCGAGGACGCAAAGGTCGACGGTGCCGCCAAGGGAAAAGTCAAGGTGACGAACATCGTCTGGCACTACAACGCCGCAGCGAGCGCACTTTGGCCGGAGATCGTCTGCAGACGTTGATCGTCGATGCAGCCTCCAGGTGCCAGACTCCTTCGCCGCGCTCATGGTGGCGGACATCGCCGCCACAACGCGCGCCCACTCATTTCAAGACGCAACAAGCACAAGACAGTCGATGCCGCGTGCAACCGTTTCCCGTGACGATTGATGATTTTTCAGAGCCTGAGGACCTTGCGGCGCTACGGCCACGCATCGGGCGGGCCCACTTGCGGCACCGGTTGGCATGGCCGCGATCGTGACACGGGGCTTCTGCGGGTTGGCAGCAAGCCCCGCAAGATCGAACAAGGGCAACCGGTCGGCCGCCCCTCAATTCACGAAGTCGGTCGCGAAGGATGGCCATGGCATCTTTCCTGGGTCGTCGTCACGCCCTCGGGCCGGCAGATCGAAGCCTCCTCCCGATTCGATGACCGGGTCTTGCGCCAAATCAAGAAATCCGCATTGCGATCCGCGGTCTGAGTTGATCCCGCGCAAGCCGCGCCTGGCGCGGCTGCCTAAAGTGGGAAAACCCAGCGCTTCATTCGAATCAATGTAGTGCGTGGGTTGAAGGATGTGATTTCGTTCACCATGAAAGGAAGCACATGAAATCCGATGTTCAACTCAAAGAAGACGTCCTGGCCGAACTCAAGTGGGACCCGATCGTCAACGCCACGGATGTCGGCGTGATCGTCAAGGACGGCATCGTGACCCTGACCGGGCACCTCGCCAGCTTCGCCGAAAAATACGCTGCAGAACGAGCGGCCCAGCGCGTCACCGGCGTCAAGGCCCTGGCGGTCGAACTCACGGTGAAATTGCCTTCCGCCCACGAGAGAACCGACGCAGAAATCGCCTCGGCCGTGGAGAGTGCGATCGATTGGAATTCCCTGGTACCCAAGGGCAAAGTGCACCCCACCGTCGAAAAGGGATGGATCACGCTGAACGGCGAGGTCGAGTGGGACTACCAGCGGCGTGCCGCGGAAGGCTCCCTTCGCATTCTCCTCGGTGTGACCGGCGTCACGAATCTGGTGAAGATCAAGCCGAGGGTCAGCGCGACCGGCATCGAAGAAAAGATCCAGGACGCGCTGGTTCGCCAGGCCAACCGGGAAGCCAGGCGCATCGACGTCGTGGTCGACGGCGCGCAAGTGACGCTCGAGGGGACTGTCAACTCGTGGGCCGAGCGCAGGGCTGCGCAGGGCGCCGCATGGTCCGCCCCGGGCGTTTCGACCGTGATCAACCATCTCCGCATTGGCGCTTGAGTGCCCGCTCTTCGGGAGACCCCATGAAGAACCATTGGATCCTGGTGGCCAACGCATCGCTGGCCCGCATCTTCCGCCGTGACGCAGCCCGGACACCCCTGGTGCCGGTGGAAACCTTGAGTCATGAGCAAAGCCGCATGCACGGCAGCGAGTTGGCGACAGACCGCTCGGGTCAGGTAGCGGCAGACAACAGCCATGGAATCTTCGAGCCGCGGACCGACAAGCGTCGCAAGGAACACCTTCGATTCGCGCGGGAAATCGCCGATCGCCTCGACAAGGGCCTCGCGGCCCAGGAATTCGATTCGCTCACGGTGTTCGCATCGAGTCCTTTCCTCGGTGAACTCAAGGCGCAGCTGAGTGATGCCGTGGAAAAGAAGCTCAAAGTGGCGCTCAACAACGACTTCACCTCGCTCGGGTTGGCAAAGCTCGAAGAGCGCCTCCAGGCAATCCACCCAACCATCGGATAGCTCGCCAAGGAAAGGCGCCATGCCATCAAAAGATCTTTTCGTCGCATTGCTGGTCGCCGCGAGTGCGGCGGCATACGCCGCCGACTACACCGCACCCGGCCAGTTGAGCCCGGTATCGACGCCCACGCAGAAAGTGCGCGATGCCGCGAGCAAGGCGGCTCACGAGGCGCAGGTCGCCGCGCAGAAGGCAGCCGACGCGGCCAAGGCCGCCGCAGAGCAAAGCAAGGTGAACGCGGGAAAGATCTCCAAGGCGATCGCCGAAGGCATCCGTCGCGCGGCTCAGAAGGCGGCCGAGTCGGCGACTCGGTTCGAGGAGAAGGCAACGGAATCTGTCAACCGGGCGCTGGATGCCAGCAAGGAAGCTGCGATCAAGGCCGAGGAAGCAAGCCGGAAGGCATCTGCGGCCACCAAGGAAGCGCTCGCCAAGGCCGAAGAGGCAGTACAACGGGCGATTGCTTCAAGCAAGGAAGAAGCTGAGATGGCTGCAGGTGCCGCGCGTGAGGCCCTCCTGAAGGCCGAGGAGGCCACGCGGCAGGCGGCGAAGGCTGCGAAGGACGCCGCGGCGAAGACCGTCGAAGTCGCCAGGAGAACGAAGCCGGCGCCGGCACAACCGACCGTCAAGCCCTAGACCCGGCGCACGCACTTGTCGAAGAATTCGAGCGCGCGGCCACCCGGATCGTAGCGGGCCTTCAGTGCCGCGTACGAGGCACCGCCGTAGGCGTGGTCGAACTCGTCGCGCGCTCGAGGAATGATCAGGACACCCTGATGGCGAAACTCTTGCGCATGGCCATCGGTCCGAACGGGCTCGAGGGCGAACTGTGCCTGCAGGAGCCGCCGCGCGGCATCGTCGTCTTCGCGCACGGCAGCGGAAGCAGCCGCCGCAGCCGCCGAAACACCCAAGTGGCCCGCGCGTTGCAACGCAGGGGATTGAGCACCCTGCTGTTCGACCTGCTCACGTCGGACGAGGCCGACAACCGCGCCAACGTATTCGACATTCCCTTGCTTGCGCAACGGGTGATGGACGCCATCGACGCTCTGTCTTCCCACGCCGGCCGGCCTATCGGGCTGTTCGGTGCGAGCACGGGAGCGGGCGCCGCGTTGGTCGCTGCGGCCAAGCGCCCGGAGTCTGTGCAAGCCATCGTCTCGCGCGGCGGGCGCCCCGATCTCGCCGGCGACGCCCTGGCGGCCGTCCTGGCGCCGACCCTGCTCATCGTGGGCGGGGCGGACATCGAGGTTCTTGCGCTGAATCGTGCGGCCCTCGGCCGGCTGGGCTGCGAGAAGCGGCTGGAGATCGTGCCCCGGGCCACGCATCTTTTTGAGGAAGCCGGTGCCCTGGAGATCGTCGCTGGGCTCGCCGGCGCATGGTTTCTCGAATACCTTCATCCCGGCGCTTGAGGGAACGCCGATCATCACCTCAACGCCGCGACGGCAAAACGGACTTCGAAGCTTCGATCCTTCTTTCGCAGGATTGCTGCCAGGGCTTCGGATCGACCACTACGTGCGAACGCGCCTGCTGCCTGTCGACGCAAGCAACTCATTGGAAAGCTTCTCGCCGCGGCCGGTGCTTAGCAAAAAGGACAAAGGTCCGCAAGCATGTGTCGCGCACCGTGCCCACATGCAGATTTTCGACGGATTCAAGAGCGGCGCGAATATCGCGAAAGAGTTCGGAAAACCGTGCGCCCACCACGGGCAAATGCGTGGACGTTCATGCTCATGTGCGGTTGGATGGGCGCAATGCGCAACCATGCGCCGGCCGGTTGAATTCGTCAATGCCTCTTGAAATCTGTTGCGCCTTCTTTACCCGGGACCGAAAGAGTCACGACCTGGCGTACCCCACCGTTTGGGCAAGCGTGATGCGCTGGTTCGGTGGAAGATGAAGCGCCCGGGCCAGACGACGCCTGTCGATCATTGCACGGACCACGGTCGCCAGGCCTGCTGCCGCACAATAGAGATACACGTTCTGCGCGATGAACCCCGTGTCGGCACCCGCCAGGAATGGCCTGTCTTCGACCGAGGCCTCCACCATTCGGTCCAGATCAGCCACGTAAACGAGGTTGATCGGCGCGGTGGCCACGAAGTCCTGCGTGCCGGTGCACTCGCGCAGATCCTCGGCACTGATCAGAAGCAGGCGGTGGGTGTGTGGCTCATACCTATAAGCGCCCTCCGCCAGCACAGCATAGACATCGACTTCCTTCCAATCGCGTGCGGAAGGCGCTGTGCGGCCACCTTGCTGCTCGCGATTGACGCCGAAGGCTGCCCAGAGCAACGCGGAAAGCACTTCCATGGAGATGGAGTCGGGAACGAAGGAACGCGCGCTCCGGCGGCGCTTGAGCGCCTCATCCAGGGTGACTTTCTGCGGCAGCAGGGGCGCCGGCAACGGCACGGCGTCAGATTCGAGATTCAACGCAATGATCGGCATGGCACGGCTCCTTGAATGCTGTCGGCAAGGATCGCGCAGCGCGGGAGCCAGCACTTTGACCTGGCGCAATCGTTTCGATGCTTGCGCACGATCAAACCGCTTGCGGGTGGAGCGCCGTACCTTGTTCGGCATTCCCAACGCTCCACCGAGGCATTTCCATGACAGCCAAACAACTTCTCTTTCGCGAGGAAGCTCGCGGCAAGATCCGCGACGGCGTCAACACTCTGGCGGAAGCAGTCCGCGTGACGCTGGGCCCGCGGGGCCGCACCGTGATCATCGACAGCGACTACGGTCCGCCGCAGATCGTCAATTCCGGGGTCGTCGTCGCCCGATCGGTCGAGCTCGAAGATCGCTTCGAAAACATGGGTGCGCAGCTGCTTCGCGAGGTTGCATCGCGCACCAGTGAAATGGCGGGCGACGGCACGACCACCGCCACCGTCTTGGCGCACGCCATGATCCAGGAGGGCCTCAAGTACCTCGCCGCCGGCATGAACCCGATGGATCTCAAGCGCGGAATCGATCGCGCCGTGGAGGTAGTCGTCGCCGAACTGAAGGCCATCTCGCAGCCGTGTGCGTCATCGCAGGAGATCGCGCACGTCGCGGCGATCTCGGCCAACAATGACCGTTCCATCGGCGATCTCATCGGCGAGGCGATGGACAAGGTCGGCCGCGAAGGCGCGGTCTCGATCGAGGACGGTTCCGGCCTCGTGAGCGAACTGGAGGTCGTCGAGGGCATGCAGTTCGAACGTGGCTATCTGTCAGCGTACTTCGTGAACAACGCCGAGAAGCAGACAGTGGAGATGGAGAACGCACTGATCCTCCTGTGCGATCACAAGCTGTCGACCATCGCAGAACTGGTGCCTCTGCTCGAAGCGGCGGCAAAGTTGGGCGCGCCGCTGCTCGTGATCGCCGAGGATGTGGATGCCGATGCGCTGGCCACGCTCGTCGTCAACAGTGTGCGCGGGGTCGTGAAGACCTGCGCCGTGAAAGCACCCGGCTTCGGCGATCGTCGCAAGGCGATGCTGCGGGACATGGGCGTGTTGACCGGCGGCCAGGTGATTTCCAACGAGCTTGGACTGACGCTGGCCAAGGCCACGCCCGACCACCTCGGGCGCGCCCGCCGGATCGTGATCGACAAGGAGAGCACCACCCTCATTGGCGGCGCCGGAGACACGCAGGCCATTCGCGAACGCGCGGCGGCCATTCGCAAGGAGCGCGAGACGCTGACCAGCGAATACGACCGCAAGCAATTGGACGATCGCATCGCCAAGCTGTCCGGTGGCGTCGCGCTGGTCAAGGTCGGCGCCGCGACCGAGACCGAGTTGAAGGAACGCAAGCTCCGCGTGGAAGACGCCCTGCATGCGACCCGCGCAGCCGTCGAGGAAGGCATCGTGCCCGGAGGCGGCGTCGCCTTGCTGCGCGCGCGGCGTGCGCTGAAGGATTCCGACGCATCGAATCTCGACCAGCTCTCGGGCATCCGGATCGTGCAGCGCGCGCTCGAAGAACCCCTGCGCCAGATCGTGCTGAATGCCGCCGAAGAGCCCTCCATCGTGCTGCAGCGGGTCGACGAATCGACCCAGCGAAGTCATGGCTACAACGCCGCGACGCGCGCCTATGGCGACATGCTGGAGATGGGGGTCATCGATCCGGCCAAGGTGACCCGCCTTGCGCTGCAGAACGCGTCATCGATCGCGAGCCTGGTGCTTACGACCGACTGCATGGTTGCCAATGCACCGAAGAAGCCCGGCGGCGATGCGCGACCGGGAATGGATTCCGGCATGCCCGCCTTTTGATCCAGCGCAAGCCGCTGTGTCTGCCTGTGCATAGACTGGAATTGTCGATCGATGACTGCCCTTCACGACGACCGATCGATACCGTTCAACCCAACCTGGAGTACCTCAAATGAACGCACTGACCCGTTTCGATCGAATCGACAATCTGTTTCCCGAGCTCTTCCGCCGCCTCGCGCGTCCGATGCAGCTCCTCGACGAGAACACGCTGCCTGCCGACATCCGCGTCGACGTCAGCGAGAACGACAAGGAATACCTTGTGAGCGCAGAGATTCCCGGCGCCAAGAAGGAAGACATTCGCATCTCGATCGACGGCAACTACGTCTCGATCTCTGCCGAAGTCAAGAAGGAGCAGGAAGAGAAGCACGGCCGCTCGCTGGTCCGCGAGACCTACCGCGGCACCGTCTCGCGCGGCTTCACGCTCGCCAGCGACGTGGACGACAAGACCGCGGTTGCCAAGCTCGAGGACGGCGTGCTGCGCCTCACGTTGCCCAAGCGCGAAGGCTCCGGCAGCCGGACGCTGAAGATCCAGTAGATCCGGAACAGCGTTCGCGGCGCAGTCATCCGGCGTCCGCGAACTCTGCCTCGCCGATGACACAAGCCGCCACAACCGATCCGCCCGCGCAGCCGGGACTCGCGCTGAGTCCCGATGTGGTGGCGGTGATTCCGATGCGGAACCTCGTGATGTTTCCGCATCTTCTGACCGCCGTGACCCTGGGTCGCGAGAAGTCGGTTGCCGCGCTCAGGTATGCACTCGACGCCGGAACGGACGTGGGCATCGTGCTGCAGAAGGAAGCCGGCGATGAGAACCCGTCGTTCGACGCACTCTTCGCGATCGGGACGCTCGCCAAGGTCGTCCAGCATTTCGAGCCTGGGGAGGGCCAGCACCATGCGGTGTGCCAGGGCTTGCAGCGTTTCCGCATGATTGAACCCGTCGAGGGTTACCCATTCCATGCCGCGAGGATCGAGGTCATCGAAGAGGTCGCCGATGAATCGCCCCGAGGCCGAGGCGCTGGCGCTTCAACTTCGCGAGCGCGCCGTCGAGCTCATGTCCTTCCTGGCCAGTGTGCCGCCCGAACTGGTCCATGCGCTGCAGACGACACGCGGCCCGTCCGCCCTGGCCGACATCACGGCCAGCGTGATCGATGCCGATGTGCGTGAGAAGCAGGAGCTGCTCGAGACCATCGCGCCGGCGGAGCGGGTTGGCAAGCTGTTGAAGCTTCTGTCCCGCCGTCTCGAGGTCTTGCGACTTTCGAGGGAAATCGGCGAACGCACCAAGGAACAGCTGGATGAACACCAGCGCAAATTCCTGCTGCGAGAGCAGTTGAAGACCATCCAGCAGGCGCTCGGCGAGAACGGCGGAGCGGCCGAAGAGATTCACCGACTCGAAGAGGCGATCGCCAAGGCCGGCATGCCGCCCGAGACAGAGGCACACGTGCGCAAGGAGCTGAGCCGGCTGCGAAGCGTCTCGGATGCCTCGGGCGAGCATTCCGTGTTGCGAACCTACCTGGAATGGATGGTCGAGCTCCCATGGGCGATCCCGAACCCGGCCTCGATCGACCTCGCCGCCGCACGGCGGACGCTCGAGGCCGACCACTTCGGCCTCGAGCGGGTGAAGCAGCGCATCCTCGAGTTCCTCGCCGTGCGCAAGCTCAATCCCGAGGGCCGCGCGCCGATCCTGTGTTTCGTCGGGCCGCCGGGCGTTGGCAAGACCTCGCTCGGCCAGAGCATCGCGCGGGCGATCGAACGGCCTTTCGCGCGCGTCTCGCTCGGCGGTGTTCATGACGAAGCCGAAATTCGCGGCCATCGCCGCACCTACGTTGGCGCCCTGCCCGGCAACATCGTGCAGGGGTTGCGCCGGGCCCGTGCGCGCGACTGCGTGATGATGCTCGACGAGGTCGACAAGCTCAGCGCGAGCGCCCACGGCGATCCGTCCGCCGCGTTGCTGGAAGTCCTGGACCCGGAGCAGAACAACAGCTTCCGAGACAACTACCTCGGCGTGCCGTTCGACCTGAGTCGTGTCCTGTTCATCGCGACGGCGAACGTGATCGACAACGTGCCGGCGCCCGTGCGTGACCGCATGGAAGTGATCGACCTTCCCGGCTACACGCAGGAGGAGAAGTTGCAGATCGCGCAAACCTACCTTGTCCGCCGGCAGCGCGAAACCAACGGTCTGAAAGAGGGGCAGTGCGAACTCAGCGTCGCGGCCCTGGAGGCCATCATCGCAAACCACACACGGGAAGCCGGCGTTCGTCAGCTTGAGCGGGAGATCGGCCGCACCATGCGCCACGCCGCGATGAAGGTGGCCGACGGCTCAACCGAAAAGGTCAGCATCGACGCCGCCGACCTCGAGGCCATTCTGGGGCCTGCCAAGTACGAGCGCGAGGTCGCCTTGCGCAGCAACGTGACGGGTGTCGCCACCGGCCTCGCATGGACCCCCGTCGGCGGCGACATCCTCTTCATCGAAGCCACCCGAGTGCCTGGAAATGGCAAGCTCAACCTCACGAGGCAACTTGGCGATGTGATGAAAGAAAGTGCCCAGGCGGCGTTCACGCTGGTCAAGGCTCGCGCTGGCGATCTGCGCCTGCCTGCCGGCGCGTTCGAGGATGTCGACGTGCACTTGCACATTCCTGCGGGCGCAATTCCGAAAGACGGTCCCAGTGCAGGCGTCGCGATGTTCATCGCGCTGGCGTCACTGTTCACCGATTGTCCGGTGCGGCACGACGTCGCGATGACGGGCGAGATCAGTCTGCGGGGAATCGTTCTGCCGATCGGCGGCGTCAAGGAAAAGGTGCTCGCGGCGCAGCGCGCCGGCATTGCCGCCGTGCTGCTTCCGGCGCGAAATCTCAAGGATCTGCGCGACGTGCCCGACAGCGTGCGCGCGACGATGCAGTTCGTTGCGCTGGAAACAGTGGACGATGCAATGCGCGCGGCATTGGTCGAATCCGGTGCTAGAAGGACAGCGACCGAACTCAATCTGGCATGAGTTCAAAAACGGGCGCAGCACCTGAATGCGAGCTCGACAATGGCAGCCCTCGGCTCATCCCGCGGCCAGGGGTTCCCTACAGCCTTCGGCGATCCGCTCACGAGCCCGATCGCGCAGACGCACCGCATCCGACCAGGTGTTTGCCTCGACGGCGAGCGGCGCGTGCACCTGAACCGAGATCGGACTGCGGCGCGGCCACCAGGATCCATCGCGCAACACCGATCGCGTGCCACGCAGGCTGACCGGCACGACCTGTAGACCCGCTTGCGTCGCGGCGACGAATGCGCCCATGTGGAACGGCTGCACGCCTGGCGCTCGGGCGAGCCTGCCTTCAGGGAAGTACACCAGGCTTTCGCCCTCCCTGGCTGCCTGCACCAGGCGCTTGGCGTCCTCGACGCTGGCGTGCACGTCATCGCGCTCGACGAAACGCACACCCATGCGTTCGAGAATCCACTTCAAGGGAGCCGACTGCGCGAGCTCTCGTTTTGCCACGAAGCATGCTCGGGCCGGAAGTACTGCGGTGAGCAGCAGCCAGTCGAGGTAGCTCGCATGATTGGACACGATGATCCACGAGCCGCCTTCCAGAGTCGCGGAGCCCTCGACATGAATCGGTAATCCACACACTCGCAAGCCCAGGCGCGCGATCGCGCGCGCAGCCCGCTTGCGCACCGCCTGAGCGGGCAGCAGCGCAGCGGCGGCGGCGGCCAGGGTAGCCCCGACACCGAACACTGTCCACAGCCAAGCGGCAAAGAGCGCGGATGCGCTCCGTTGCACGGGTTCGCGCATGCGCCGCTGCAGGGCTTCCAGCCACAGGATCGTCAGCTGCCAAGCGACGCCGCGTCGCGACTGGCCAAGCTTGCCCTGCTCATACAGGCTGCGGCACGCCGCGCGCCGAATCTTGCCGCTGGAGGTCTTGAGAACCGCGTGCGGCGGGGCCAACACGATGTCGTCGGCGGGCAGGCCCAGCACCTCGATCGACAGTTGAGCGATCCGGTCGCGCAGGCCGGCCCGGGCCGCCGGCGCCTCCAGGCGGGTCTCCGCCAGCACGACCACCCGTTCGCTGCGGCTGTCTGGATCGGTGGCCCCAAACACCGCGACGCAGCCGCGCCGGATGCCCGGCAACGCGCCGACCACCTCCTCGAGGTCATAGGGATGGATGTTGTGGCCGCCCCGGATGATCAGGTCCTTCACCCGGCTGGTGAGGAAAACCTCGCCATCCACGACATAGCCGACATCGCCCGTGTCGAGCCAATCGCCGTCGAACAGCGCATTGTTCCCTTCGGGATTGCGAAAGTAGCCGGTCGTGGCCGAGGGCCCACGAAACTGGATCCGGCCCTCATGCCTGTCGGGCTGTTCCGCGCCGTGCTCGTCCACGATGCGCAACTCATGGCCGGGCAACGGCATGCCGCAGCCGACCACGCGCATCGCGTCTGGCCGCACGGTGTCGACAGGTTCAACGCGCCCGTCGTCATGCAGCGCCTGCCGATCGATGACGTCGATCTTCGGCCCACGGCACAGCGGCGGGAAGGCCAGGCCGACGCCACATTCGGCGAGGCCGTAGACGGGCATCATCGCGCGCCGGTCGAAGCCGAATCGTTCGAAGCGTTCGCAGAACAGTGCCAGCGTCGCAGCGTGCACCGGCTCGGCGCCGTTCATCGCGGCCCGCCAATGGCTCAGGTCCAAGCCCTGCAACTCGTCGTCCGGCACCTTGGTGGCGAGGATCTCGTAGGCGAAGTTCGGCGCCGCGGTCAGCGTGGCGCAGTGTTCGCTGATCGCACGCACCCAGCGCGATGGCCGGCCGAGGAAGGCCTGCGGCGGCATCAGCACCAGCGGCACGCCGTGGTAAAGGCTGCCCATCCAGGCGCCGATCAGGCCCATGTCGTGGTACAGCGGCAGCCAGCTCACAAAGACGTCGCCGGGTCCCACCTTCAGAGCTTGCCCGATGGCCCGGATGTTGGCCAGGAGGTTCGCATGCGTCAGCACAACGCCCTTGGGTTGGCCGGTGCTGCCCGACGTGTACTGGATCAGGGCCGTGTCCTGTGCGCCGCGGACCACCGGATGCCACGGTCCGGCCGGAGCGCGCAGTCTGTCCACGGTCACGACCGCGCGCAGGTCGGGAGCGCCCGCACGCAGAATCCGCGCCGCCGGCAGCGCCTGCTCATCGCTGATCAGCAGCACCGCCTGAGCGTTGGCCAGGATGTGTGTCTGGCGGCGCAGGTGATCCTCGATCTGCGAGGTGCGAAAGGGTGGGTAGAGCGGGATCGGGACGCCGCCCGCCAGCAAGATACCCATGAAGCACTCGAGGAACGCCAGGCTGGTGGGCAACATCAGCGCCACCGCCTCGCCAGGCGCAACGCCCAGGCACTGCAGCGCCACAGCCATCGCGCGAGCGTGCTCGAGCAATGTGGTGTGATCGAGTTCCTGCGGCTCCTGCTCGTCGCGCAGCAGGACGGCATGGCGCCGCGCGCCGGCTTTGTCGGCATGCCACTGCAGAACGTCCAAGAGCGTTTGCGCGTGGTGCGGAAAATCTGCCGCGGCAACTCCGAGCGGTGCTGAACCAGGCGCAATGGCGGTGGCCGGTCGGGCGCTGCTGCGTGGTAGCGCAGCAGCCAGTGCGCGCAAAAGGTCGCGCGGCGTCTGCGCGGCCTCCATTGCGGCTTCCGGCATGCGCACGTCGAACGCCTGCTCAAGCCGTAACATCAGTTCCATCCGCGCCAGGCTGTCGATGCCAAGCATGCGCTGCAAGTCATCGTCCAAGTTCGGCGGCACCCGCTCGCCGCTGCGCAGTTCATCCAGCAGCGTCTGGATCACCGACATCAAGCGCGCCGATGTCGCGTCTGGTCCGCCTGACGCGTCTGACGTGACGGCAGCGTGCGACACGGCGCCTTCGTGAGCAGCGGGCATGGGCAGTCCGCCGAACCCTACCGCCGACCGCCCTCGCGTCCTTGATCAGCCCACTCTCCACGAGCAGGCCTCATTGGGGGCGCGACGGCGTCCGCCTGCACTCGGTCGATCGCGAGGCGGGCCGCATGCATTGCCTCGCAGAGGGCGCCACCGTGGACATCATCAAAGGTCATGCCGATGCCCGATAGGACCGGCGGCCCCTCGACGGTGAAGCTCCACGAATAGCCACACTCTCGATGCTCGGCATGAACGAAGATTGTCCTGCCTCGATGGCTCTGAGAATGTTTCATGCTGCACCTGGGGCTGGTGGATTCTGAAGAAGGCCGACGGCTCAAAGGCATTCGCCTGATCCATCGAAGAACGCCTTCCTGATGTCTCAGCGCCGGGTTGCGAGGAAGCCAATGACGAGGGCCGCGGCCGCCGCAATGCCGATCGCGGTGTAGGGGTGATGGTGCACGACCTGGTCCGTGCTTCGCGCCGCATGGCGTGCCTTGTGCAGCGCGTTGCTCTGTAGGTCGTCGATCAGCGTACGAAGCTTGTGAAGGGTCTCGTTCGTCGTCGCTGAAGAGCAGGCTTTCTGCTCCTGCACCGCGGGGGTCTGCGTATTGTCGTTCATGGATCGGCCTTTCGAGAATAGGGTTGACGCACGACGTTTTCATCGTAGGCACGGCCACATCGGCGCCCTTGACCTGCATCAAGGGAGCGATGCAGAGGCGACGAATTGGCCCGGAGCGCGGTCGAGCTTTCTTGCGCGCCAGCCTCCCACGCTGGCACCCAGCTTGGGGTTCGGTCGCAGGCTGCACATTGCGGCATCAGCCGAGCGGCACCGGCTGGCGACGCCGAGCACGTTGAGGGGGGCGAGCCCGGTACCGGTCCTCCTGGTGCGTGCACCGCAGGTTTTGTGGAAGAGCCACCGCCGCCAGCGGCAAACGCCTGCGTCGCCTGCCCGGTGGCCAGCGTGCGCTGACGGTCGGCGTTTGGCTTGCGCTCGATCAAGCCTTGTTCGTGCCGCTGGATTTAGTGTTCGCACATTCCAATCACGACGTGAGGAAACCCATGAGCCAACTCATTGCTTCACTGATGCAGCGCACCATCTCCAGCGTGGCTATGGACGACACTGTGGCGCAGGTCGAAGCGTTGCTCGCCAGCAAGCGATTGACCTGGGTCCCGGTCCTCGAGCCCGCTCGAGGCGAGCCTGTGGGCGTCATCAGCGCCTGGGACATCGTCAGCTTCCATGCACAGAAGCAGAACCCCGCCACCACGCACGCATGGCAGATGTGTTCGTACAAGCCGATCGTCGTGGACGTCGAAACGCCGGCCGCCCTCGTGGCATCGCTCATGGTGGAACGAGGCATTCACCATGTGGTGGTGACCGATCGCAATGGACTCGCGGGCGTGGTGTCTTCGCTGGATTTTGTCCGGACCTTTGCCCCGGAAAGCAGCCATTCGAAGGGTCGCCCGTGAACACACCGCGACCCCGTAGGCCGCTCATCGCCGCGCTGATGCTGTTCGCGTTCCAGGGCGCATGGCATAGAGGTGACTTCGGCGTTTGACCGAGCGCAAGCACCACTGTTCACCCTCGACGAAGATTCGAAGCACTCGTCGCGACGGCCGGTGGCGAGCGCATCCGTGTAACGGCCGGCAAGGAAGAACCATGTATCAACACATCCTCGTTCCCATCGACGGCAGCGAGACTGCCGAACAAGGCCTCTACGAAGCGATTCGCCTGGCCGCGGACCAGAAAGCCCGGCTGCGCCTGTTGTATGTCATCGACGATTTTCCAATGCTCATGGAGATGTCCAGTGTCGCGAACTTCGACACATCGCTGCAGAGACTGCGTGACTATGGGCAGCAGCTTCTCTCGCAATCCCAGAAGCTGGCGAACGACTCCGGCGTGCAGGCCGATCCAGTCCTGCGCGAGGTCACGGAAGGCCGAGTCTCCAATACGGTGGTGGACGAGGCCAAGACTTCCGCGTGCGACCTGATCGTCATGGGTACGCACGGTCGGCGGGGCATCAGCCGCATGGCCCTTGGCAGCGACGCGGACCTCGTCGTGCGAACCAGTCCCGTACCTGTCCTGCTGGTCAGGCAGAACTCGCGTGACAGCAGGTCTGAGACCGCGGAGTAGATCTTGCAGCCGACCCACAGTTTCTTCAGGGCGGCTTCGAGTTGCTAGCCGTCCAACGGCACGCCGCCGCCAAAGCGGCACGCCCACTGATCCCAGAGCTCCTGGTTGACAGCCACCAACGCCTTCTCCCAGGCAGCGAGGACCTGATACTGGCTTCGCTGAGCCTGAACGCAGGCGTCGACGAGCGCCCTATGCCAGTGCAACGCCAAGGTCGCGTAGCCATCGCGAATCGGCGATGCCTCCGCGAGAGTAGAAGTCAGTGTCATATCGTTCATGGGTGGCCTTTCATGGGACGATGGATGCAACGGTTCATGTTAGACGCAGCGCTCTGCTCCAGACTTGCGCCACATCAAGATCTCCCGACTTGCGCCATCACCTGGCAAGCCCTTGGCAGGGGGACACCTATTACCGACGATTGACACAGTGTTTCTCACCGATGCGCAACGTTCGCGAAGGCGTAGCGAAGCGGGCCTAGATTGGAGTGATGGAATCGCCCCTTTCGTGTTCAGGAGACCATGATGACCACCTCGCATGCTTCCGACGCCTACGAACTTCGCTTCCACGCCCTCTTCGCAGACCGCCGCTCCTTCTCGTTTCCGTGCGATCCGACAGGGTACGTCGACATGGATTCGCTGAGCGAACGCGCCCTGAACAACTACCTTTACGCCCGAGCGGTGATGGGGATGGAAGTGTCATGGCCGGACGTGCGTCCGAGTGCAACGCACTGAACCCTACCACCGGCGAACGGCGAGTTCGGCGCAGAGTCGAACCCTCAAGATGTCCGCCTCCTTTCGCCGCATTGCCGCCTCGTTGATTGCGCTTGTCCTCGGTCTGGGCGGGGCCTGCGTCGGCCACGGCCAGCCGGGTCCCGCAGAGCTGCGCACCGCCTACCGCGACCAGGTCGACCGCCAGCTGGACGTCCCGGCCGACGAGAGCCAGCGATACGGCCTGCTTGCAGTCGCAGCGCTCGAACATGCCGGTGTCGATCCAGTGCCGGCGCAGTACGTGGCGTTGGTCGACCGCAGCCCGAACGTGCAGGCGATCTTCATCTATTGGCTGGCAGCCGGGACGTCTCTCGAATTGATCGGGGCTTCGCCCGTTTCGACCGGACGCGGCGGCGAATTCGATCACTTCCAGACCCCGTTGGGCGTCTACGAACACACGCCATCCAACCCTGATTTCCGCGCCGAAGGAACTCGCAACGAGAATGGCATCCGCGGCTACGGCCTCGCCGGCATGCGGGTGTTCGATTTCGGGTGGCAACAGGCCGAGCGGCTGTGGGGGCATGGCGGCATCAGCACGATGCGGCTGCAGATGCACGCCACCGATCCCGGCTATCTGGAGCCCCGCCTCGGCAGCGTGCAATCCAAGGGCTGCATCCGGATTCCGGCGAGCCTGAACCGCCTGCTCGACCACTTCGGTGTGCTGGACGCGGACTATCTCCGCGCCCGTGCCGAGGGTTCGCCGATCTGGGTGCTGCCGGCCACGCAAACGCCGGTCGACGACGGCGGCCGCTATCTGGTCATCGTCGACACGGAGCGAACGGTGCGACCTGCCTGGGCGCCCGCGCCCGGAGCCCCCGACCGGCGGAAACCCGTCCCGCCTGCGCCTTGATCCAGCGCAAGGCTGCCCCGGCAGTGCCTTCCTAAAGTGATGCTCCTTCGCCTCCTCACTCCACGAAAGGAATCCCATGAGATCCGACGCACAACTCCGAAGCGACGTCCAGGCGGAACTGGACTGGGACCCGGCGGTCAAGTCCTCCAGCGTGGGGGTGGTCGCCAATGACGGCGTGGTCACGCTGACCGGCCATGTCGGCAGCTACGCAATCAAGTACGCCGTCGAACGTGCGGCCCAGCGCGTCAAAGGCGTCAAGGCGCTCGCCATCGAGATCACGGTCAAGCTGCCCGCTTCCGATCAACGCACCGACGCCGACATCGCCGCGGCGGTCGAGCGCGGCCTCGAGTGGTCCGCGCTGGTGCCGGCGGGCAAGATCAAGCCCCTGGTCGAGGGCGGCTGGGTCACCCTCAACGGCGAGGTCGATTGGGAATACCAGCGAAAGGCCGCCGAAAAGGCAGTGCGCAATCTGATGGGCGTCACCGGCGTCTCCAACCTGCTCAATCTCACGCCAAAGGTCGTCCCGTCGGACGTCGAGAAGCGGCTGCACGATGCCCTCGCGCGGCAGGCCGATCGGGAAGCGGATCGGATCCAGATCACGGTGACCGGGTCGCAAGTCAACCTGCGGGGCCGGGTCCATTCGTGGGCCGAGTTCAATGCCGTGCAGGGCGCGGCCTGGTCCGCGCCGGGTGTCACCTCCGTCACGAACGACCTCGTCGTTCAAGACTGAGCCCGACCACGATCCAGAGGCCACACAACCGACTGGAGTCGCCGCTGGCCGCCTGAAGCATTCATCCGGGAGCAAGCACCATGTATGGGTTCACCGTCGCGCTGAGCCGCATCCCCTTCAACGACGTCGTCGCCATGGTCGTCGATGCCCTCAAGGGCGAAGGATTTGGCGTCCTCACCGACATCGACGTTCAACGCACGATCAAGGAAAAGCTCGGCGTCGAAATGGGCGCCTATCGGATCCTCGGCGCCTGCAATCCGCAATTGGCCCATCGGGCCTTGCAGGCCGAACCCAACATCGGGCTTCTGCTGCCCTGCAACGTGATCGTTCGCGCAGAGCCGCCCGATCGCGTGGTCGTCGGCTTCGTGAATCCGCAGAGCCTTGTCGGCCTTTCGGGCGCGCCCGAGATTTCGACGCTCGCCGACGAAGCTGAGCAGCGCCTGCGTCGTGCATGTGCACGCCTCAATGTCTAAGACTGGCATCACCCTTGCGCTCGGGCGCCGCCTTGCCGTGCTGGTTTGCGCGAGTCTTCTCGGCGCGTGTGCCCTCGGCCCGCAGGCATCGCCCGCCCCCTTCGTTGCGACCGAAACCAGCGGACCGGCCGATGCTCCTTTTTCATCGCTTGTCGCCGCCCGAAATGCCAGCGTGGTCGATATCAGCACCCTGCGGATCGGCCGCCACGAAACGGCGGAGGATCTCGAACTGGAGTTCGCGCCCGAGACCGATTTCGCCGACAGGCTGGCGTTGCCTTTTCCGGCGGGCGCGCGGGTCAGCGAGATCCGCGACCTGGCCTCCGGCATGGTTCTCACGAGCGACGGCCTGATCCTGACCAGCGCCCACGTGGTCGCCGACATCGACGAAGTCCAAGTCCGCCTGGGCGACGGCCGTCGGTTCCCGGCCAAGGTGCTGGGCCTCGACAGGCGCAGCGATATCGCACTGCTGAAGATCGACGCGACCGGGCTTCAGAGCGCCGTCATCGGCGATTCGTCGAAACTCGCGCCGGGCGACTGGGTCGCGGCCATTGGGGCGCCTTTCGGCTTTCACGGGACCGTCACCGCGGGCGTGGCGAGCGCCGTCGACCGCTACATCGGCGGTGCCGGGGGGATCCCCTTCATCCAGACCGATGTGGCCATCAATCCCGGCAGTTCGGGCAGCCCGCTGTTCAACCATCGCGGCGAGGTCGTCGCCATCAATTCGATGATCTACAGCGGCAGCGGCGGCTACATGGGCCTGTCGTTTGCGGTGCCGATCAACCTCGCGATGAAGGTCGCAGCGCAATTGAAGGCCTCAGGTCGGGTCCGGCGGGCCCGCATCGGCGCCGACTTCCAGGAGATGACGCCCGCGCTGGCCCAAGCCTTCGGCTCGAAGGAGATGGCGGGCGGCGCGCTGGTCGTTCTCGTGGACGCCGGCAGTCCGGCGCAGGCTGCGGGGCTGACCGGGGGCGACATCGTCATCGCGCTCGACGGCGCGCCGATCGCGCACTTCACCGAGCTGCTGCGGCAGATTGCCGAACGCCCGCCCGGCAGCCACGCCCGCCTGGAAGTCTGGCGGCAAGGCAAGAGGCAGACGATTGGGGTGACGCTCATGGAGGAAGCGTCGCCCAGGAGCACCCTGCGACCCGACCTCTCCTTCGAGTGGAACGACGGCCTCGGTCTGCGTCTCGGCGAGCTGACACCATCGCAACACCTCCAGTTGGGCAGCATTAGTGGCCTGATAGTCCGCGAAGCCGCCGGCGTCGCCCGCAGCGAAGGCGTTCGGGAGGGGGACCTGATCGTCGCGGTGAACGAATTGCGGCTGAACCGCGTCGAGGATTTTCGGCGCCGCCTGAAGAGCGTGCCGCCAGGGCGGACCGTGGCGCTGCTGATCATGCGGGACCACAGGATGGCCTACGTGCCGGTCCGGGTGCCGAAGACGCGGACCGCCCCGCCGGATTGAAGCTGGAGAACCGCCGTGGAAACACCCATCAAGTCATTGCTCGTCCACCTGGACGGCACGGCCGCCGTCGGAACCCGGTTGAACCTGGCACACCAATTCGCCGCCACTTGCCACGCGCGGGTGAGCGCGCTGTTTGCCGTGGCACCGCGCTATCTTTCTGTTCTTCCTTCGGTGCCCGGCATGCCCTCAATGCCCTTGGGCGCCCCGGTCGATCCGGATCATCGGCTGCTGGCCATGAACGCTTTCGAGAAGGCACGGCAGGCCAGCACGCAGCCGTGCGAATGGCTGGAGCTCAACGGCGAGCCCGTCGTCGAGTGCTTTTCCCGTCGAGCCCTCACCGCGGATCTGCTGTTTCTCGGTCAGCGCGATCCCGATGATGTGTCCGGCTATGACGTGCCGGCTGACTTCGTGGAGTCAGTGGTCATCGAAAGCGGCCGGCCGGCGTTCATCGTTCCCTACGCCAGCGCGGCGAGCGTCGCGCCCAAGGTCGTGCTCGTCGCATGGAAGCCCACGCGCGAATGCGCGCGCGCCGTGACTTCCGCCCTGCCCTTCCTGCAGGGTGCGAGCCGGGTTTGTCTGATCGAAGAGGGTTGCGACCCGACGCAGGCAGCGCCGGTCGAGGTCCGGGAGTATCTGCGTCTGCACGGCGTCTCGAAGGTGCATGAACAGGCCAGGCTTTCGGAGCACCACGCAGGAGAGGAACTGCTCTGCGTCGCTGCGGATTGCGGCGCCGAGATGATCGTGATGGGTTGCTACGGACACAGCCGCGCCCGCGAATTGGTGCTCGGCGGCGCCACCCGGACCGTGCTGGCGTCCACCAGGGTCCCCGTCCTGATGGCGCACTGAACCGCTCAGTGAAAGGCGGCGGCCAGACAAAAATGCCGACGTCGGACACAGCCGGTGGATACTCTGAGTCCGGTGGGCAGCGAGGATCTGCGGTTGTCGAACGAATGTTGGCAATGCCAGGGCAAGTCACGAGATGGTTTCGACACGGACGACCGGCCACTGGGACCGCACGAAGCTCAAGGCGTATTGCAGCGCGCCCTGGCTTCCCGCATGAAGCGTGAAGAGAGGTTGGCCGAGTTCGACGCGGTCTTGCAGCTTCACGTGCATCAGGGCACCGGCCGCCGGATCGCGCGGCGCACCAGCCAGCTTGGCCGCCCGCGCCACGAGACGTGTGTCGATGGCCGACACCTTGCCGCTCGCCGGTGCTGTCGCGCTGTGCCTGTGGGCCGCCCGGGGTGGAATGCGCAAGCCGCCCTGCGCTTCGCAGATCGCGATGAACTTGGCCAACGCGCGCCCATCGTCGAGCACCTGACGCGCCATGGCCTGGCCGGCGCCTGACCCGGCCTTGCCCGCCATCTCCAGGATCAGCCCGGCCAGCATCAGCGAGCGCTCTCTCAGATCGAGCGGTGCGTCGGCGGCACGCTCCAGGACTGCCATCACGTCCATGGCCTCCAGCGCAGGGCCGATCCCGCGCCCCACGGGTTGGTTGCCGTCAGTGAGCACCGTGCGTACCTGCAAACCCAGGGCAGCGCCGACCGCCGTCAGGCTTTGCGAAAGAAGATCCGCGGCCTCCACGCTCCGAACCTTGGTCTGCGGGCCCATCGGCAAGTCGATCAGCACTCGCTGGGAACCCACCGCGGATTTCTTGGAGAGGATGGATGCGACCAGCAGGCCCTCGCTGTCGATGCTGAGTGGCCGCTCCACACGGATCAGTAAATCGTCGGCCGGGCTGATCCGCGTGTTGCCGCCCCACACGATGCACCCGCCTTCGCGCTCCACGACGTGACGCATCCCCGGAACATCCAGCGCGACAGGCGCCAGCGTTTCCATGGCGTCGGCGGTACCGGCGGCCGAGGTGATGGCGCGCGAGGAGGTCTTGGGCATCATCACGCCGCAGGCGGTGACGATGGGAACGACCAGCAGCGTCGTCCGGTTGCCGGGCAGACCTCCAATGCAGTGCTTGTCCATGACAGGCGCGCCGCCCCAATCGATGCGCTCGCCCACGTCGACCATCGCTCGCGTCAGCGCTACGGTCTCGTCGAAATCGAGCCCCTTGCGGGCGCAAAGCGTGACGAACGATGCAAGGTGGATGTCCGCGAGCCGGCCGTGGCTCACATCCTCCATCAACGCGCGCAGCGCGCCATAGTCAAACCTGCCGCCGTGCACCTTGGCGCGCAGGTGCGCGAGCGAATCCAGCAGCGGTGGATGGCGTACTTCGACCATTTCGCCTTCAACCGCTCCCAGCATGGCCCAGGCGGCATCCGACAGCGCGATCTCCTCGCGCTGAAGCCAGTCGGCGCTGACGTGATTCAGGATGGCAAGCAGATGCCGTCCGTTGGCGATCACCTCGACCTGAGTCTGAGCCTCGAAGCCCTCGGCGCGGCAGACATGACAGTCGCCGCGCATGTAGACCACGGGCTGCTGGTAGGTGTCGATGCCGGCTCGGCGGGCGGGGATGCGATCGAAGGCCATTGGCGGATCCTTTCTTTCAGCGGTTCCTTCATCGAAGATTGGCATCCGGCGATCCGAACCGCTTGACCTTCATCAAACCGGCGACGTCTCGCGGCCCGCAAGATGGGTCCCCACAGAAAGCTCTCTCATGACCATTCGCCACTTGGACCGCCTGCTCTCGCCGACTTCGGTCGCCGTCTTCGGCGCCTCCCACCGGGCCGGCAGCGTCGGCTCGACCGTCTGGCGCAACCTGCGCGCGGGCAGCTTTGCCGGTCCCGCCTATGCCGTGAATCCCAAGCACACCTCCCTGGACGGAGTGCCCGTGTTCGCCAAGGCGGCGCACCTGCCGGCGGCGCCGGACCTGGCCCTTCTGTGTACGCCTGCGGACACGATCACGCAACTGGTGGCTGAACTCGGGGCGATCGGCACCCGCGCGGTCATCGTCATGACGGCGGGACTCAGCGCGGCGCAGAAGCAATCGGCCCTCGACGCAGGGCGCCCCTATCTGATGCGCATCCTGGGACCCAATTGCATCGGCCTGCTGAGCCCACACATCGGACTCAACGCCAGCTTTGCCCACACCGACGCGATACCCGGCGAAATCGCCTTCGTGTCGCAATCCGGCGCATTGGTCACTGCCATGCTCGACTGGGCCAAGAGCCGAGGGATCGGCCTCTCTCATCTCGTGTCGCTCGGCGATCATTGCGATGTCGACTTCGGCGACTTGCTCGACCACCTGGCCAACGATGCCCGCACCCGGTCGATCCTGCTCTACATCGAATCGGTGGAATCTCCGCGCAAATTCATGTCCGCCGCGCGCGCGGCGGCCCGCAACAAGCCGGTGATCGTGGTCAAGGCCGGGCGCGCGGGCCATGGCCTACGAGCCGCCGCCAGCCACACGGGCGCGCTGGCCGGCTCCGACGTCGTCTATGACGCCGCCATCCGGCGCGCGGGCATGTTGCGGGTCGACACGCTGCAGGATCTGTTCATCGCCGCCCAGACGCTGGCGCGCTTTCGCGGCAATCGCAGCGAAACGCTCACCATCATGACCAACGGCGGCGGTGCCGGCGTCATGGCGGCCGACGCAGCAGCGCGTGCCGGCGTGGCGCTCGCCGAGCCCGGCGAGGCGCTGATGGAACGGCTGAACGCCATGCTGCCGGACCATTGGTCACATGCGAATCCGGTCGACATCATTGGCGACGCGCCCGTCGAGCGCTACACCGCCACGCTCTCCTCCCTGCTGGCCGACGAATCGACCGGCGCCGTGCTCTTCGTGCACGCACCGACCGCCATCGTGCGCAGCGACGACATCGCCCGCGCTTGCCTTCCATTGCTGCGACGGACCGTTCCGCGCGTCATGAGCACCTGGCTCGGGGACGCCGCGGTCGCACAGGCGCGCCAGATCTTCGAAGAGGCCGGCGTACCCGACTATCCGACGCCGGAAGAAGCGGTCCGCGCGTTCGCGATGTTGCAGACCTACCGGCGCAACCAGGACACCCTGATGGAAGCGCCCAGCGCCAGCGAGAGGCCGACGCCCGATGTCGCCGGGGCGCAGCTGCAACTCGACACGGCGCTGGCGGAAAACCGCGAATGGCTGGGCGAGCAGGAAGCCAAGACCGTGCTCAAGGCCTACGGCATCCCTGTCGTTCCGACGCTGAAAGTCGCAGCCTCGGCCGAGGCCATTTTTTCCGGAGCGCGCGAGTTGGGCTATCCGTTGGTGATCAAGATCGACTCGCGGGACATCACGCACAAGTCCGATGTCGGCGGCGTCACGCTCGGCCTTCGCGATCAGGCATCGCTGGACCGCGCGGTCAGCGACATGCTGCGGGCTGTGCATGCCGCCCGACCCGAGGCGCGCATCGATGGCTTCACGCTGCAGCCCATGGTGCACCGCAAGCACGCGCAGGAGGTGATCGTCGGCGCCCGCATCGACCGTGTTTTCGGTCCCGTCATCCTGTGCGGCCAGGGCGGGACTGCGGTGGAAGTCATGGCCGACAGCGCCATTGGCCTGCCTCCGCTCAACCGGAGCCTGGCGCGCGAGCTCGTGTCGCGCACACGCGTGTCGCGGCTGCTGGCCGGCTATCGCGACCACCCGCCCGCGCAGATGGATGCGCTGTACGACGTGCTGATCGCGGTGTCCCAGCTGCTCGCTGACTTGCCGCAACTGGCCGAACTCGACATCAATCCGCTGTGGGTCGACGAAAACGGTGCGCTGGCGCTCGACGCCCGCATACGGGTCGCGGCGGCGCCTGGCGCCGGCGCGGACCGCTTCTCGATCCTTCCCTACCCCACGCAGTGGATTCGCACCTGCGTCTGGAACGATCGCTCGATCACCGTGCGCCCCATCCGTCCGGAAGACGAGGCCCAGCACCGGCGCTTCCTGGAAAAACTCGACCCGGAGGATGTCCGCCTGCGTATTTTCCAGATGCGACGCGAGCTTCCGCGCAGCGAACTGGCGCGGCTGACCCAGATCGACTATGACCGGGAAATGGCTTTCATCGCCGAGGCCGCCGATGCGCAGGGCGTGCCCGAGACGCTGGGCGTGGCGCGCACGGTCAGCGATCCTGACCGCGTGGAGGCCGAGTTCGCCATCATCGTGCGCTCCGACCTCAAAGGAGGCGGGTTGGGAAAGCTGATGTTCGAACAACTGATCGACCATGCCAGGAGCCAAGGCATCGGCCGACTCGTCGGCCTCGTGCTGCGCGAGAACACGCGCATGCTGAACCTGTCCCGCACAATGGGCTTCAAGGCGGATCCGATCGAACCGGACTCCTCCGGCCTGCGGCGGATGGTCAAGGTGCTGAACGACAGCAACGAACCTTGATCTATCACAACATTCACGATGCCAGGACGGCGCACGATGAAGGCATTCGTACAGGCAAGGAGTCGACGCCATGATTCGCAACGTTGGAACCCTCGATCGCCTGCTGCGCGTGGGCGCGGGTGTGGTGCTGCTCACACTGTCGATCATGGGAATGATCGGGCCATGGGGCTTTGTCGGCATCGTTCCCTTGGTCACGGGCCTGGTGGGCAATTGCCCTGCCTATGCATTGTTCGGTCTCAGGACCTGCGCAAACACCGATTCGCCGGCCCCGAAGGGTTCGCCATGAAAATCACCGTCCCGCACCAAGGCCGGGGCGCAGGCATCGCGTGGAAGACGGCCGTTGCCTTGGCACTTCTGGGGGCAGGCGTGCTCTGGCTCGCCTCGGCCCTGGTGGTGGCCTGGGTGACGCAGGACTGATCACCGCCCTGGTTCAACGTCCGCTGTCGCAGGCGATTCAAACGCCCGGTGGCTGCACGCGCGGTTTACGCCTCAATGTGTCCAGCGCCAGTCGAGTGCGGCTCGTAGCGCCCGCGACACGGTTCGCCCTTGCGCGGCGTCAAACCGCGTTGCGACGATCGTGCCTCGTCTGGCGCACCGTGATCGCCTTGCCTCCCGCAACCTGGTGGCTCGATGCCGCGCCCTGGCGTAGAACCTTGTGGCGTTGTGTGCATGATCCGGATACGCCAGCGTTGCAGGCAGATGTCCATCCGAATTGATTTGGATCAAGGCCGGGCGCTGTGACGTTGCCAGACTCCAGTGCGCGTCGGCATCGCATGGTTGCCGGCATGGCCCGATCAAGGACAACAAACAATATGGACGACCCGAAGGATTCGCTGGACCGCACCCTGCATGCGGACATGGCCCAGCTGACCCGGGGCTTGTCGCCCGCCTCCCTGATGTTGGCGTGGTCGGACTGGGCGATTCACTTTGCGGCGCAGCCATCGCGCAGCTCGCAGGTGCTGCTGGTGCGTCCGTGGATGCAGGCGATGGAGACGGCCATTGCAGATTTCCGGTCCTTGCCGGACGTCGGAACGCCGACACCCTCCGCCAGCGAAAGCGATCGCCGTCTCGCGGATCCGTCGTGGGGCGCTTGGCCGTTCAATCTGCTGAGGCAGGCCTATGGCGCGCAAGAGCAATGGCTTCATGAGTTGACCGAAGGTGTGCCCGGCGTCGACCGCCATCACGAACAGATCGTCGCCTTCGCAGCGCGGCAACTGCACGCCATGTTCTCGCCGGCGAACTGCCTCGCGGGCAATCCAGAGGCCCTGCGGCAGACCGCAGCGACGGGCGGCATGAACCTGCTCCATGGCGCCCAGCACTGGGCGGAGGACTTGCAGCGCACCCTCCGGCACCTGCCGCCAAAAGGCGCCGAGGCTTTCGAGCCGGGGCGCCACGTGGCGGTGACACCGGGCAAGGTCATCCTGCGCAACCACCTGATGGAACTCATCCAGTACGCACCCAGCACACCCACGGTCCATCCCGAGCCGGTGCTGATCATGAGCGCCTGGATCATGAAGTACTACATCCTGGACCTGTCCCCGCGCAACTCCCTGATCCGCTACCTGGTCGACAAGGGCCACACGGTGTTTGCGATCTCGTGGCGGAATCCGGACGCCGACGATCGCGACCTCGGAATCGAAGACTACCTGTCGCAGGGCCTGATGGCGAGCGTCGACGCCATCCGGGCGATCGTGCCCGATACGCGCATCCACGCCCTGGGCTACTGCCTCGGCGGCACGCTGCTCGCGATCGGGGCGGCCGCCATGGCGCGCGACGGCGACGACCGGCTGGCCACGATGACCTTGCTGGCCGCGCAGACCGACTTCACCGAGCCCGGAGAGCTCAGCCTTTTCATTGACGAGAGCCAGCTCACCTTCCTGGAGGACCTCATGGCGCGCCAGGGCTACCTCGACGGCAAGCAGATGGCCGGTGCCTTTGCGCTGCTGCGTTCGATCGACCTCATCTGGTCGCCGATGGTGCAGACCTACCTCCTCGGCAAGCGCGCGCCGATGACCGACTTGCTTGCCTGGAACGCCGATGCGACACGCATGCCGTACCGGATGCATGCGGATTACCTGCGCAGCCTGTTCCTCGAAAACGCCTTGGCGCAGGGGCGCTTCGAGGTGAAAGGCAAGCCCTTGTCGCTGGGGGACATCAAGGTGCCCATCTTCGCCGTCGGTACGCGTACTGATCACGTCGCGCCCTGGCGCTCTGTCTACAAGCTGAATCTGCAGTGCGATACCGAGATCCGATTCGTTCTCACCGACGGCGGGCACAACGCCGGCATCGTGAGCGAACCCGGACACCCGCATCGCCGTTACCAGATGCTGCATCGCGCCGAGAATGCACCCTACGTGCCGCCGGAGGCATTTGTGGACAGCGCCGAGCATGTCGAAGGCTCGTGGTGGCCCGCGTATCAGGCCTGGCTGGCTGATCGTTCCGGCCGGCCGCGCAAGCCGCCGCGCATGGGCAATGCGCGCCTCGGCCTTGCGCCGGTCTGTGACGCGCCGGGCACCTATGTGCTGATGCGATGAGTCGGGCACGCCGCTGCGCTGGGGCCTTGCGCCGAAAGCCGCAATTTGATCCAGCGCAAGCCATGCGGGTCTCGCCCCTCCTACAGTGGGCGCCATGAGCGGCGTTGTCCACTCGCTCGAAAGGGCCCCATGAAATCCGATGCAATGCTGAGAAGAGACATCGTCGCCGAACTGATCTTCGGTCCCGCAATCACCGCCACCGACGTCGGCGTCATCGCATGGTCGATCCCCGGTGTTGCGAACGTGATCGACAACCTTCTCCTCGAGGCTTGAACATGCGTGTCGCACTGGTTACCGGCGGGACCGCCGGCATCGGGGCCGCCACGGCGGAGGCCCTGCTCGGCGCCGGCTACCGCGTCGCCGTCAACTATGGCTCGCGCACCGACCTCGCACAGGCGTTTGCCGCCAGAACCGGCATACCGGCGTTCGCCTGGAATGTGGCCGATCCAGTCGCGTGCCGGGAAGGCGTGGCGCGCGTGGAATCCGAAGTCGGCCCGATCGAGGTGCTGGTCAACAACGCCGGCATCACGCGCGACGCGATGCTGCACAAGATGAGCTTCGAGCAATGGCGCGAAGTCATCGACGTGAACCTCGGCGGCTGTTTCAACATGTGCCGCTGCGTGATCGAAGGCATGAGAGAACGCCGCTTCGGCCGCATCGTCAACATGGGTTCGGTCAACGGACTTTCGGGACAGGCCGGGCAGTGCAACTACGCGGCCACCAAGGCCGGGTTGATCGGGTTCACGAAGTCGCTTGCGCTCGAAGGCGCGTCGCGGAACATCACGGCCAATGTGGTCGCGCCCGGCTACACGGACACGTCGATGGTCGGCGCCGTGCCGCCGGAAGTGTTGTCGCAGATCTTGAAGGCGGTTCCCGCGGGTCGACTCGCGACCCCGGCCGAGATCGCGCGCGCCGTCGTCTTCCTCGCGTCGGATGAATCCGCATTCATCACCGGCATCACGCTGTCGATCAATGGTGGCAAGTACATGTCCTGAGCGTCCAATGACGCAAGGCCCACTTGCTGCACCCGAACCACAACAAGCTCAAGCTCGAAACGCCCAGCGCGCCCGCCAGCAGCAGCGCCGGAGGCTGTACGAATGAGAACAGCCGGCTGAAGGCCGGGACGGCCAGCACGACACCCAGGAGCACGATCGTAGCCGCGGCGATCCAGCCGAATTGCTTGTTCGATTCGCGGTTGTCGCGCCACGACCCGCGGCCCCATGACCGGTTGGCATGGATGAGCGCCAGGTTGGACAGCACGAGAACCACGAAGGTCAATGTTCGTGCCATGTCGTCGCGGTCGATATCCGGTGGGGCCAACAGCCGACCACCTGCGTAGACCGCGACCAGCAGCACGAGCAAGCCGCTGCCTTGCCAAAGGCCGCGGATCAGCACGACCTTGTCGAAGAGGTGCTGGTCGGCACGGCGTGGAGGCGTTTTCATGGCATCGCTCTCCAGAGGCAGGGACTCGAACACCACCGAGCAGGCCGGATCGATGATCAGTTGCAAAAACAGGATGTGCACCGGCATCAGCAGCATCGGCCATCCCAGCAGAACCGGCACTACGGACAGGCCGACGATCGGCACATGCGCGGCCACCACGAAGACGATGGCCTTGCGAAGGTTCGCGAACACGCGGCGGCCGTAGCGCACCGCGGTCACGAGCGAGGCGAAGTCATCGTTCATCAGGACCAGTGCGGCCGCCTCGCGCGCCACCTCGGTGCCGCGCGCTCCCATCGCCACCCCGATGTCGGCCGCCTTCAGCGCGGGCGCGTCGTTGACCCCATCGCCGGTCATGGCCACCACATCGCCCCGCGCGCCAAAGGCGCGGACGAGGCGCAGCTTCTGATCGGGCTGCACGCGTGAAAAGATGTGCGCCTCGGCGAGCCGCGCCTGGAGTTCTTCATCGGACAGTGCGGCCAGCTCGACCCCGGTGATGGCTGGCGCGTCGGCATTCAGACCGGCCTGCCGCGCCACGGAGACGGCGGTCGCGGAATGGTCGCCCGTCATCATCACGACGCGGATGCCGGCCTCCCGGCATTCGGCGATGGCCTGGGGCACATCGGGGCGGACGGGGTCTTCCAGGCCGACGAGCCCAAGAAACCGGAACTCGAAGTCGTGCTGCAACTCGGGGAGCGAGCCCACGCCGAAGGTGGCCTGAGCCACGCCCAGCACGCGCAGGCCATCGCGCGCCATCGAACGCACTTGCGCCGCCACGAGCGCGGCCTGATGGGCATCCATGTGGCAGAGGTCGACGATGGCCTCGGGCGCGCCCTTGGCCGCGATGAGCCGGTCGCGCTGGTCCGGCGACTGCCAGACGCGCGACATGGCCAGCATCTCGGGCGACAGGGGATAGTCGTCGATCAGCGTCCATTCGGCATGCAGGTGCTCTGTGCCGGCAAGCAGTTGCTGCCCGGTGGCGGCGATGGCGGACTCCATCGGATCGAAGGCCCGGCGATGGCTGGCAAGCACGGCGTATTCGAGAACGCCGTGCAACTCTTCCTGCAGCGCTTGACCCGCCGTTGACAGCCGGTCATAGACCGCCTCCCCGGACCACAGTCGCCGCACGGTCATCCGGTTGGCAGTCAGCGTGCCGGTCTTGTCCACGCACAGCACGGTGGTGGCGCCGAGCCGCTCGATGGCGGGAATGCTGCGGGCCAGGACCTTTTCGCGCGCCAGCCTCCACGCCCCCAGGCCCAGAAAGAGCGTGAGGACCACCGGGAGTTCTTCCGGCAGGATGGCCATCGCGAAAGTGAGCCCCGCCAGAACGCCGTGCAGCCAGTCGCCTCGCGTGATCCCATAGGCGACTGCGAGCGCGCCGGCCAGCGCCAGGCCGACGGCAGCCACCTGCTGGACCACGCGGCGCGTCTCTTGCTGGATCGGCGTGGACTCGACCGCGATGCCCGCGAGCGACTGGCCGATTCGCCCCAACGCGCTGCGCTCGCCGGTGGCGATCACGCGGCCGCGTCCGACACCGCGCGTCACCAGGGTGCCGGAGAAAGCTCTGGCGGTGTCATTCACCTGCCGCGACAACGGCGCCTCCTTCGCCACCGGCATCGACTCGCCGGTCAGCAGCGATTCGTCGATGGCGAGGTTGGCCGCTTCGACAAGGTCCATGTCGGCAGGCACGCGCTCGCCTTCCGCCAGCAGCACCATATCGCCCACCACCAGCTCGCGCGCGGCGATTCGGCGCGCCCTCGATTCGCGAAGAACCAGGGCCTGGGGACTGGACAGGTCGCGCAAGGCATCGAGTGCCCGCTCGCTGCGCCGCTGCTGGAAGAAGCTGATGCCCATGACCACGAAGACGAAGCCAAGCAGCATCAGTGCCTCCTGGGAATCGCCGAGCACCATGTAGATGGCGCCGCATGCCACGAGCAGGAGGAACATCGGCTCGGACGCCACCTCGCGCGCCAGCCTCCATACGCCGCGCGGGCGCGAGACCGGCAGTTCGTTCGGACCGTCTCGTTGCAGTTGCCGCGCCGCCTCGTTCTCGCTCAGGCCGCTGGACATGGGCGGAAACCGCGTCGGCAGGTCACTTCACCAGCACAACCGGCTGCTTCGCGGTCGCGAGCACGCGTTGCGCCACGGAGCCCATCAACAGATCGGCCACTGCACTGCGGCCCTTCGAGCCCAGCACGATCATGTCGAACTTGCCATTGTTGGCGCAATCGACGATTTCCTGCGCTACGTGGCCCGTGCGGATCTCCATGTCGTAGCCGATGCCGTCGGCCTGCAGCAGCTTGCGGGCCGGCTTGAGCTCCTTTTCGCTGAGTTCGCGCAGATAGTCCGCGACCTCCGCCTTGCCGACGAAGGCCTTGGCATGGCGCAGGCCGGTATCGTCGTGGACGCTGATCAGCGTGATCTTGTTCGACGCAGTGCGCAGCAGATGCGCGAGCCGGGCCGCGTACTTGACCGCGCGCAGGGCATTCTTGGACCCATCGGTCGCAACAAGGATCTTCATGGCACGAACCTCCAGTAGTTGTTGATCTGCAAAGTGTAGGGCAGCGGCTCAGCCCTGCTGCACCAGGGGCACGCTGCGCGTCTTTACCCGGGCGCCATCGCGCAGCGTCGCGGGCGGATAGACGATCACTTCCGCGCCGACCGGGATGCCGCCGAGCACCCAGGCTTCGGCACCGTTGCGCCCGCCGATGTCCACGGGCACGAGCCGTGCCCGCCCTTGCATGACGACGAACACGGCCATGCCTTCGCCGGGCAGGGGGAACACTGCGCTCACCGGCACGCGCAGCACCGAGGGCTGTGCCACCGTCACGATCCGAACCCCCACGCGATAGCCATCGCCCAGCGCTTGCCACGATGACGGCGGGCTGATGATTTCGATCAGCACATTGACGCGCTGTTCCTCGATGCCGAGGGCCGAGATCTTGGTGAATGCTGCCGGCTCGATGCGCCGCACGCGGCCTTCGAGCGTGCCGGGCGAGCCCCAACGCTCGATGCGCACCAGCGCGCCCGCCCGTGTTTGCACGGCGTCGGCGGTCAGCAGCTCGGTGACGATCTCCAGCCGCGAGATGTCGCCGACCTCGAGCACGGGTGCGCCCAGCGTCACGGTGGTCTCGCTCGGCTGCACCACCTTGAGCACGCGCCCCGCCACCGGGGAGCGCAGTGGAAAGCTGGCGAGCTGGCCCGATGGGCCTCGCGAGACCAGCAGCGCCGCGCGCGCAGTCTCCAACTCGTGCTCCGCGGCGTGGCGACCTTGAAGCGTCGCATCGAGGTCTTTCTGCGCGGCCTGCGCCGAAAGCCGGTCGGTCTCCACCTTGGCCGGTGCGATGAAGTTCTCGCGCGCCAACTGCTCGGAGCGACGCAGCTCCGCGCGTGCCAACTCCAATCCGACGCGCGCACGCTGCACATTGGCATCCGCACGCTGGACGATGGCCTCGGCGACCTCCACGCGGGTGTCCTGCTCACGCCGGGTGCGCTCGTCCAGCATCGGAGAAAGAATGGGCGTCAGCATCGCTACCGTGTCGCCGGCGGCCACCACGTCGCCCTCCCGCAGACTGATGCGCGCTAGCCGTCCTGCCAGCGGCGCAGTGATGACGTATCGATCGCGCAGGCGCGTGCGGGCGTCTTCCACGATGGACTGCTCGTACGGCCCGACGGCGGCCGTCGCCACTTCGACGGCGACGGGACGCGGCGCAAACGCCCAGGCCAGCAGGCCTGCCAGCACTGCGCCCGCACCCACCATGATGACCAGCGTACTGCGCTTCATGTCACGCTCACTCCCGCGTCTTCAAGGCAGCAACCATGTCGAGCCGGTCGATGCGCCGCCTCACGACCAGCGCGCTCGCGACGGCTGCAGCCAGGACCGCCAGCGCCGCCAGCGCGTAGGTGCGCGGGAGGATCACGACCGGAAAGAAGAACTGGTCGGACTTCAGCAGGCCCGTGATGACGTGGACCAGCCCGTAGCCGCCGAGCATACCGAGCGGCAGTGCCACGGCAATGCCGAGCGCAAGCTCGCCCAGAAGCAGCGCCGACACCTCGGCCCTCGTGAAGCCGAGCACACGCAGGCTCGCCAGTTCCCAGGCGCGCTCCGCGAGCGCGATGCGCACGTTGTTGTAGACCACCCCGACGGCGATGACGACGGCGAACAGGGTCAGCACCGTGCTCATGATCAGGATGTTGCGCGCCGTCACCTCCCGCATGTTGCGCAACATCGTCGCCTTGCTGAATGCGCCCGCGGCGCGGGGCAGGCCCTGCGTGGCCTGGAGGAAGCGCGCCTCGCTGCCGCGTTCGAGCGCCAGCACGAAGCCCGTTGCGACGTCACCCTCGCCCAGGGCACGGTTCAGCGCGGCACGGTTCATGTAGGCGTTCAGGCCCATCATCTCGCGCACGGTCGCCTCCACCGGCAGCATAAGTTCGCTGCGGCGACCTTCTTGCACTTCGACCCGCACCGCGTCGCCCACCCGCAGGCCAAGCTTGTCGGCCAAGCGATCGGTCAGGACGATGCCGCCGCCATGCGGCAGGGTCTGCCGGCCGTCGACATCGATGATCCGCAGCAGTTCGCTGTGCACCGGGCCGCCTCGGATCATCACGCGCTGTCGCCGCGGCCCGTTGACAAGCGTGGCCTGCACGTCGCGCAGCGACTCCTGGGCCAGCACGCCGGGCAACCGCGCGAGTTGCAGCGCGATCGCACCGTCGCCCGGCTCGGTCATCCAGACCGACACGTCGCTGCGCATCGACAGCGAGAAGGTGCTGTCGACGATCATCTCGATGGCGTCGCGAAAGAAGTTGCCCATCACGACGATGGCCAGTGCCGCCGCGATACCGCCGATCGACAGGCCGGTACGCAGCGGCTTGCGCTCCATGTTGCGCAGGATCATCCGCAGCGCGGGGCTCAGGCCGGTGAAGCCGAGCCGCTCGGCGAGCGTGCGGCGGAAGCGGCCGGGCGCTGGCGGCCGCATGGCCTCGGCCGGCGTCAGTCGGACGGTGGCGAGGATCGCCGAGAGGGTGCCGAGCACGGCAGCGCCCAACGTGAGGCCGCCGGCCAGCAGGACCAGTGCCGGGTCCATGCGATGCTCGAAGTGCGCGAAATGGAACACTTCCGCATACAGACCGACGAAGCCGCCCCCCAGCCAGTCGCCCACCCCGATGCCGAGCGCCATGCCCAGCGCGACGATCAGCAGCACCAGCTTGAGGTAGTGCGCCGCGATGGCCCTGTTCGCATAACCCAGTGCTTTCAGTGCGGCGATCTGCTCGCGCTGCGTGGCGACGAGCCGCGAGATCACCACGTTCAGCAGAAAGGCGGCCACGCCGAGGAAGATCGACGGCAGCACCGTGCCGAGCACACGCTGCTCCTTGATCTCGTTGTCCAGCATGGCGTGCGAGGTCTGGTCGATGCGGCCGCGCGGCGTGGCGCCGCCGTAGCGCGCCAGCGGCTGCGCGAGCGCGTCGATCACCTCGGCCTCCGTGATGCGGCGCGCGCCTTCGGGCGCGAGGCGGACGGCGAGCGTGTTGAAGGCGCCGTCCATGTCGTATGCGGCGGCCAGTGCCTCCTGATCGACCCAGAAGATCCCGAAGCCGCGCTGGTCCGGCATACCCCAGAGCCCGGCGAAGACGAACTCCGGCGACACGGCGAGGCCGACGATGCGCAGGCGGCGCTTGCGGCCGTTGACCAAGGCGCCCACCGTGTCGCCCGGGCGCAGGCCGCGCGCCTGCGCGAAGCCCTGCGACACCAGCGCGTCGATGGTGTCGCGCACGGGCTCGTCGGCGGCGGCCTGGTCGAACAGGCGACGGCCCTGGACGATGGCGACTTGGTTCAGGCGCGGCGGCTGACGACGATCGACACCGATCAACTGGCCCAGCACGGGATCGCTGGTGCCGGCGATGTCGATGCGCACCACCTCTTCGATCGTCGGCTGCACGTCGGCCACGCCCGGCACGCCACGAAGCTGTTCGGCCAACGCCAGCGGCGCACGCTTGACCGTGGCAAACACGTCCGCGAAGCGCCCCTCGGCGTAGAAAGTGTCGCGCGCCACGGCCAGCGAATCGACGGCCGACAGACTCGTGAGAAAGCCGCCCACGCCGCTGGCCACCACCAGAGCGATGGTCAGCGCCTGGCTCCACATCGCGCGCAGGTCGCGCAGCAGCTTTCGGTCGAGAGCCTTCATGGCCGGCTCACCATGCGAGCTCCGCGGACGTCATGCGCTTCGCGTTGTTCTCGATGCGCTGGATCCTGCCGTCCGCGAGGTACACGACGCGATTGGCCATGCCGGCGATCGCCGCGTTGTGCGTGATCACCAGCGCGGTGGTGCCCAGCTCGAGGTTGATGCGCGAGATGACGTCGAGCACGAGCTTGCCGGTCGCGTAGTCCAGCGCGCCGGTGGGTTCGTCGCACAGCAGCACCTGCGGCCGCTTGACGATCGCACGCGCGATGGCCACGCGCTGTTGCTCGCCGCCAGACAGCTGCGACGGAAAGTGATCACGCCGGGCCGACAGCGCCACCCGCTCCAGCGCCTCGTCGATGGGCATGGGGTTGGCGGCGATGTCGGTGACCAGCGCCACGTTCTCATAGGCCGTGAGGCTGGGAATGAGGTTGTAGAACTGGAACACGAAGCCGACGTGGTCGCGCCGGTAGCGCGTGAGCGCGTCGTCGCTGGCGGCGGTCAGGTCGTGGTCCAGGTAGCTGAGGCTGCCCGTGGTGGCCACTTCCAGGCCGCCGAGGATGTTCAGCAGGGTCGACTTGCCGCTGCCCGAAGGCCCGAGCAGCACGACGAATTCGCCGGCTGCGATGTCCAGGTCGACGTCGCGCAGGGCAACGACTTCCACATCGCCGGCGTGGTAAGTCTTGCCCAGGCTCCGGGCACGAAAGACGGGTGGAGGCGGCGACGACGGTGGAGCGAGCATGGCCGATGTTCCGGCGCCAGGCGATGGCGACCCTTGACTTGGGTCAAGCGGCGACGACCGAGCGCGCATCCGCGTCGAAAACGGCCCGATTGCAGGCGCCGCGTTAAGGAAACGCTAATCCTGCGGCGACACGATCGCTCCATCCAAGGAGTTGAAATGAGCTTGTTGAAATTGCACCGGCCCGCCTATCGTCGGTCGGCCGCCGCGGCCTGGATGGCCGCCATCGTCGCCGCGCCCGCGGCCGGCGCTGCCACCCCCGACGCGCTGCTCGCCGGCTACGTCGGGGAAGCAGGAGCCGCCCCGAACCCCGAACGAGGGCAGGTGCTGTTCAACAGCCGCCACGGCCGCGATTGGAGCTGCGCTTCGTGCCACGGCGCGGTGCCGACGGTGCCGGGCCGGCACGCCGCCACCGGCAAGCCGATCACCGCGCTCGCCCCGGCCTTCAACCCCGAGCGGTTCACCGATGCAGCCAAGGCAGACAAGTGGTTCCGCCGCAACTGCAATGACGTCGTGGGCCGCGAATGCACCGCTGCGGAGAAGGCCGATGTGTTGAGTTGGTTGATCCATCTCAAGCCCTGAGGCAGTGGCGATGTCGACACTTCAATCTGGAATCCGCACCATGGCCGACCGACGCTCCCCCCGACAGGCAGGCGCGTGGGCCTGCGCACTGGCCGCGCTCGTCGGCACGCAGGCTTGGGCCGATGGGGACGACCCCGCGGCACGCACGCCCCTGCTGCCGAAGTACCGCGCGGAATGTGCGGCCTGCCACATCGCCTACCCGCCCGGCCTGCTGCCGGTGGCCTCCTGGCAGCGCGTGATGGCGACCCTTCCCCGCCACTACGGCACCGACGCCTCGCTGGACCCTGGCACGGTGACCGCGCTGGCGAACTGGCTGGCCGCGAATGCAGCCACCAGCGGGCGCCGCAGCGAGCCACCGCCGGAAGACCGCATCACGCGCTCGGCTTGGTTCGTGCGGAAACACCGAGAGGTGTCGCCCGCCACCTGGAAACTGCCCAATGTCAGGAACGCTGCCAATTGCGCGGCCTGCCACACCCAAGCCGATCAAGGAGATTTCAATGAACGCAACGTCCGCATCCCCCGCTGAACGCGACACGGCCGGGCCGGGGTCCCGCAAGATCCTCGTCTGGGATGTGCCAGTGCGCGTCTTCCACTGGCTCATCGTGCTGTGCTTTGCCGGCGCGTACCTCACCGCGGAGCACGAATCGTGGCGCCTGGTGCACGTGACGCTCGGGTACACGATGGCTGGGCTTGTCGTCTTTCGCCTCCTGTGGGGCATCGTTGGCACGCCCTATGCGCGCTTTTCGAACTTCGTGCGCGGGCCGCGCGCGGTCGCGGCCTACATCCGCGGCATGCTTGGCGGATCCGCGCCACACCATACGGGACACAACCCCGCAGGCGCGATCGCCATCGTCGCGCTGCTCGGGCTGGCGCTCGCGGTGACGGCGTCGGGCTGGGCCACCTACGAGGACATGGGAGGCAAGTGGCTGGAAGAGTTCCATGAAGCCGCAGCCAACATCATGCTCGGCCTGGTCGGCATTCACATCGCCGGTGTGCTGCTCGGGAGCTGGCTTCACCGCGACAACCTGATCGGCGCCATGGTGACAGGCCGCAAGACAGGCCGACCCGGGGACGGCGTGCGCAGCGCCTGGCGCAGCGTCGGCATCCTCATGATGGTGGCGGTGCTCGGCTTCTGGTGGACGCAGTGGCAGAGCGCACCGAAGGGCGTTGCCAACGGCCCGGCCGCCGTGTCCGAAAAAGGCGTGACGCAGGATCGGGACGACGACTGACAACGCGGCCCCATTGCCCCCACAATTCCCCATGCGCATCCTGCTGGCCGAAGACGATCCTCTGCTGGGCGACGGTCTTCGCGCGGGCCTGCGCCAGTTCGATTTCCAGGTCGACTGGGTGCGGGACGGCGAAGCCGCCGAACGCGAACTGCGCGCCGAGCCGTATGCGGCGGCTGTGCTCGACCTGGGCCTGCCGCTGAAGGACGGACTGCCTGTGCTCGCCGCCGTGCGCAAGGCGGGCATCACGATCCCCATCCTGGTACTGACCGCCCGCGACGGCGTGCCCGATCGCATTCGAGGGCTCAATCTCGGTGCCGACGACTACGTCATCAAGCCCGTCGACCTGCATGAACTCGCGGCGCGCCTGCGTGCCCTCATCCGCCGCGCTCATGGCCAGCCCCAGGAACGGCTTTGCGCCCAGGATGTCGAACTCGATCCCGCCGCGCACACGGTGCTTCTTGCGGGCGAGCCGGTCGCGCTGCCGGCTCGTGAATTTGCGCTGCTGCACACGCTGATGCTCAATGCCGGTCGCGTACTCTCGCGCGAACAGATCGAGCAGCATCTGTACGGCTGGAGGCAAGAAGTGGACAGCAATGCGATCGAGGTGCATGTGCATCACTTGCGCCGCAAGCTCGGCGCCTCGCTGATCCAGACCGTGCGCGGCGTGGGCTACGTGCTCGTGCGTGAGAAGCCGGGCCGTCGATGACGATGCCCCGCTCGCTCCAGGGCCGCCTTCTGTTGCTCGTACTCGGCTCGGTGGCGTGCGTGTGGCTGGCAACCGCAGTCATGACCTGGCTCGACGTGCGCCACGAACTGGACGAACTGCTCGACGGCCATCTGTCGCAAGGCGCCGCGCTGCTGGTTGCACAACAGATGCAAGCGCCGTCCGAGGAGGACCAGGACGTCGAGGCCCCGGTGCTGCATCGCTACGCACCCAAGGTGGCCTTCCAGGTCTTCCATGAAGGCCGGCTGACGCTGCGGTCCGCCAACGCCCCTCCCCTGCCGATGATCGATCCCGGACGGCACTTCAAGTCGGGCTTCAGCACGACCCGGATCGACGGGGCGACATGGCGCGTCTTCGCAGCCCACGGCAGCGAGCGCGATGTGCAGGTGTATGTGGGCGAGCGAGTGGATTCGAGATCCTCGATTCTCTGGGCCGTGCTGCGAAGCACGCTCTGGCCGGTATTCGTCGCGTTGCCCCTGCTGGCGCTCTCGGTGTGGTGGGCGGTCCGTCGCGGCACACTGCCGCTCAGAAGGCTCGGGCAGACGCTCGCGGGGCGCGAGCCGCAGGCCTTGAGCCCGGTCATTCTCGACGGCGCGCCGTCAGAGATGACTCCGATGCTCGATGCACTCAACGGTTTGTTCCGACGCATCGGCGAACTCCTGGAGTCGGAGCGCCGCTTTACGGCCGACGCTGCCCACGAGTTGCGCACGCCGATCGCCGCCATCCGCGTGCAAGCGCAGGTCGCGCTCGCCGAGGCCGACGAAGCCCGGCGGCGCCATGCGCTGGAAGCGACGCTCACCGGGTGCGACCGAGCCACGCACCTGGTCGAACAGTTGCTGACGCTGTCGCGCCTCGAGGCGGGCGCCGACCTTGAAAGCAAGCCGGTGGAACTGGGCGCCCTCGTGCGTGGCGTGGTGGCCGAAGCCGCCCCGGCAGCCATCCGCAAGCAGCAGAGCATTGAAGTCGACGCGACGGACGAATGCCTGGTTCGCGGCGATCCGACGCTATTTGTGGTGCTGACTCGCAATCTGGTCGACAACGCGATCCGCTACAGTCCGGCGCGGGCAGCGATCCACATCGACGTCGAGCGCTGGCAGGGCCATGTGAGGCTCAGGGTCGAGGACAGCGGCCCCGGCATGAAGGAGGAGGACATCGCGCGGTGCGGAGAGCGCTTCTTCCGCGTGCTCGGCAGCGGCGAGAGCGGCAGCGGCCTGGGCTGGTCCATCGTGCGGCGCGTCGCCTCCGCACAGCAGGCAGTGGTGCGCATCGGGCGGTCGATCCGCCTGGGCGGCCTCGCGGTGAGCGTCGAGTGGGTCGCCGTCTGAGTACCGTTCGGGGATTGCACGCATGATCTCCGCGTCGCTGCTCTTCGCCGCCATCTTCGTCGACGGCCATCGTCGGACCTCTTTGCTTCAAAGCTCTCGGGATTCGAGATAGTCGGGCACGGTTACCGACCAGCCGTGGCGCTCCTCGATCGCGAGGCGCAGTGCATCGGCCGCGACCGGCTCGCCGTGCGTGACAAAGATGCGCCGCGGCGCCGGCAGGGCGCCGAGCCATGCCAGCAATTGCTCGCGGTCCGCGTGAGCGGATAGCGTGTCGAGGTTTGCCACCTCCGCACGGACTGGTATGTAGGCACCGTGAATCTTCACCTCCTTGGCCCCGGCCACCAGCGCCGCGCCGCGCGTGCCGGCCGCCTGAAAGCCGACGAACAGAATGGCGTTTTTCGCGTCGGGCGCATAGGACTTGAGGTGATGCAGCACCCGGCCACCGGTCGCCATGCCGCTGGCAGAAACGATGATCGAGGGATAGGTCAGCATATTGAGCCGCTTCGACTCCTCCACCGTATTGACGATGGTCGCTTCCTTGCTCATTGCGGCGCACTGCTCGTGGCTCAGCCGATGCTCGTCCAGGTGGCTGCGGAAGATGCGCGTCACGTCGGCCGCCATCGGGCTGTTGAGATAGACCGGCATGTCCGGAATGCGGCGCTCCTTCTTGAGCAAATGAATGCAGTGCAGCATCGTCTGCGCACGCCCCACGGCAAAGGACGGAATGATCAGAATGCCGCCGCGCGCGGCCGTGCGGTTGATCACCACGGCCAGCGCCGACAAGGTGTCCAGGTCGCGATGCCGGCGGTCACCATAGGTGGACTCCACAACGACATAGTCCGCCGGCTCCGACGGCGCGGGCGGCCGCATCACCAAGTCGTCGCTGCGGCCGAGATCACCGGAGAAGAGGATGCTTCCGTTCCCCCAGGCAATCCGAACGCTGGCCGCGCCCAGGATGTGCCCGGCGCGGCACAGGCGCCACGACCACCCCGGCCATGGGGACTGCGCCTCGTCGAAGGGCAGGACCTCGAACCGCTTGAGGGCCTCGCGGGCGTCGTCCTCGGTGTAGAGCGGCAGCGCGGGCTTGTGCTTCGAGTGGCCGTGCCGGTTCGCGAAATCCGCCTCTTCTTCCTGCAGTCGCCCTGAGTCCGCCAGCAGCAGCTCGCAAAGGTCACGCGTGGCCTGGGTGCAGTAGACCGGCCCCTTGAAGCCGAGCTTGATCAGACGCGGCACGAAGCCGCTGTGGTCCAGGTGAGCGTGCGTGAGCAGCACGGCGTCGACTTCCGACGCCTTGACCGGCAGGCGCTCCCAGTTGCGCAGTCGAAGTTGCTTCAGCCCCTGAAACAGGCCGCAGTCCAGCAGCAGTCGTCGGCCCTCGTGCTCGAGAAGGTATTTCGATCCGGTGACGGTGCCCGTGCCGCCAAGAAATTCGATGCGCATCGTCTCTCCTTCGATTCGCCGCAGCTTGGCATGCAACGATCCGAACCCTTTGACCTTCGTCAAGCGAGCGAGGTGTCACGCCCTGCATGATGGCCTTTCCAGCGGAGGCTCCCGTGGCCATTCGCCATCTGGACCGCCTGCTCTCGCCGACTTCGGCTGCTGTCTTCGGTGCGTCCGACCGGCCGGGTAGCCGGGCACCTTCGGGATGCAGATTGCCGCACTGTCCCCGGCACGCCCTTTGAAGCGGCGGCCGCGGCCGATGACTATTGCGGCTGCCGTTTGCAAAAGCAATAGACAAACTGCTGTGGCGCCCCCCAGGGCGTCTTGTGCACTTCGATGCTGCTGTCGACCAACTGAAAAGGCTCCCCGAATCTGGCGTGCAGTGCGGTCGGCTCGTAGCGTGCCACCGGCAAGCCACTGCATTTCTCGGGACCTTCGGGTCCGAAGGTCCCGACGATGGCGTAGCCGCCAGGCTTGAGCGCCTTGAGCACCTGTTCGACGTAGCGTTGGCGCTGCTCGTCGCTCGTGAGAAAGTGGAACACCGCCCGGTCGTGCCAGACGTCGTATGCGGCAATGGGAAGGTCGACATCAAGCACATCGCCGGCCAACCATGTCACCTTGCTCGACAGGGCCCCCAGGCGATGCCTGGTGACATCGAGCGCGGTCGTGGAGATGTCGAGGACGGTGATGTTGCTGCGGCCATCGGCCAGGAGGTCATCCACGAGCGTCGACTCACCGCCGCCGACGTCGATGATGCGGGCGTCCTTTGCGGGGGCCGCCTTCCGCACGTATCGAAGCGAAAGCAGCAGATGCGCAGCGTACCAGCTGACCGCTTCCGGAGCCTGCGTCCCGTAGACGGATTCCCAGTGTGATTTCGTGTTCATGATGCCCCTTTTGAATTGCCAGGCCCCAGGCCGGGCTCAAGCTTCCTGATTGCCCTCGAGGTGCGGGTGCACAGGAAGGGCATTCAGCGGGATGCGAAGGTAGGCGACCCCGTTGTCGTCCGGGGGCGGAAGCTGCCCGCCCCGCACATTCACCTGAATCGACGGGAGAATGAGCGTCGGAACATCAAGGGTGGCGTCGCGCGCCGTGCGCATTGCGACGAAGGCATCCTCGCCGATACCGTCGCGCACATGGATGTTGTGGACTCGCTGCTCGGCGACGGTGGTCTGCCATCGGGCCTGGCGCGATGCAGGCGGGTAGTCGTGACAGACGTACATCGTGGTTTCAGGCGGCAGGTCCAGCAGTCTGCGCATCGAGGCGTAGAGCTGGCGTGCGTCGCCACCAGGAAAGTCCGCGCGCGCGCTGCCGACGTCGGGCATGAAGAGCGTGTCGCCGACGAAGACGCAGCCGTCCACCAGATAGGCCATGTCTGCCGGGGTGTGACCCGGCACCAGCAATGCGGTGGCCTCGACCGCGCCAATCTTGAAGACCTCGCCGTCCCTGAAGAGGTGGTCGAACTGGCTCCCGTCCGGCAGAAAGCCGCGCTCCAGGTTGTAGAGCTTCTTGAAGGTCGCCTGCACGGTACGGATGTTCTCGCCGATGGCGATGAGTCCACCGACCTGCGCCTGGACGTAGCGCGCGCCGGACAGGTGGTCGGCGTGCGCGTGGGTTTCCAGAATCCAATCGACCTGCAGGCCCTTTTCCCGGACATAGTTCAGCAGCCGGTCGGCCGAGGCCGTGCTGGTGTGCCCCGACTTGAAGTCGTAGTCCAGCACCGGGTCGATGACCGCGGCCCGCTCCGTCGCATGGTCCCAGACGACGTAGGAGACCGTCCACGTATGGGGGTCGAAGAAGCCTTGGGTCGTCGTGCGGGTCGTCATGGGAGTCCTCCGTGAGTGCGGCGTTCATTCAATTGACAGATATTATATTTCTCTACATAATATGTCAATCGATATTGAAATGCAGCCCCCCATGAAGCACCGTTCCCCCGTCATCGACCCCGAAGCCCTGCGCAGCGCCGCCGGCCAGGCGGTCGGCGCCCTCAAGGTGCTCGCCAATGAAGACCGTTTGCTCCTGCTGTGCCAGCTCTCGCAAGGCGAGATGTGTGTGAGCGACCTCGAGCAGACGCTGGGCATCCACCAGCCGACCCTTTCGCAGCAACTCGGCGTTCTTCGCAACGAAGGGGTGGTCCAAACGCGCCGCGAGGGCAAGAGCATCTTCTACAGCGTGGCCGACCCGTCGATGCTTGAAATCCTCGCACTTCTCTACCGTCTCTACTGTCCGAAGGAAGAATGATGTCCATTGACTGGAACCACTTCACGCCGCTCGCCGCGCTGGCCGGTGGCGTGCTCATCGGCATCGCTGCGGCAATGTTCGCGTTGCTCAACGGGCGCATCGCGGGCATCAGCGGGGTGCTCGGAGGTCTGCTCAGGCCTTCCTCGGGCGACACGGCCTGGCGCGTCGCCTTTGTCCTGGGACTGGTCGGCGCGCCGCTGGTCTACCTGCTGTTCGCGGCGCTGCCCAAGCCACAGATCGACGCCGGGTATGGCGAGTTGATTCTGGCTGGGCTGCTCGTGGGGGCGGGTACGCGTTACGGCTCTGGTTGCACCAGCGGCCACGGTGTCTGCGGCCTCTCTCGCCTTTCGCCCCGCTCGCTCGTCGCCACGGCCGCCTTCATGGGCGCAGGCTTCGTCACGGTGTTCGTGACGCGTCATCTGCTCGGTATCTGAGGAGTCCTTCATGATTGCATTCGCTTCGCTTCTCGCAGGCCTGGTCTTCGGCCTCGGCCTCATCGTGTCCGGCATGGCCAACCCGGCCAAGGTGCTCGGCTTCCTGGACCTCGCCGGCAGCTGGGATCCCTCTCTGGCCTTCGTGATGGCAGGAGCCATCGCAGTGGGCGCCGTCGCCTTCGCGGTGGCCAACCGTCGCGCGGTGTCCTTCCTCGGCGCCGAGATGCGACTGCCTTCAGCGCGCCACATCGACCGCCGCCTGGTCCTCGGCGGCGTGCTCTTCGGCATTGGCTGGGGCGTCGCAGGGTTCTGCCCCGGCCCGGCCCTCGTTTCCCTCGGAATGGGCGAAATCAAGGCGCTCGTCTTCGTGGCCGCGATGCTGGTGGGCATGGGCGCATTCGAGTTCTTCGAGCGCCGCAAGCGCGTGCCGGTGCCGCACGCTGCTTGAGTTCGGCAGATGACGACCATGGCGACCTGGCTCGCGGCGCTGACCACGGTGGCCATCCTCATGTCCTACGAGGTTGCCCTTGCTTTCGGGCATCGCCGAAGGCCCGAACGCCTCGCGCGCACCGCGCACGCGGTGCTGCGCGAGGAATGGTTCGCGGCCGTCTCGGCACAGAAGGGCTCGGAAATCCTGGCGGTACAGACGCTTCGCAACTCGCTGATGTCGGCCACGATGACCGCATCGACGGCTGCGCTGGCGTTGATGGGCACCGCGACCCTGGCCGCTCCCTCGCTGCATTCGGCCTTCGGTGACGCACCTGGGCTGCCGATGTTCACGGTGCGACTCGCGCTCGAGTTCGTTCTCATGTCGCTGCTATTCGCCTCGCTCCTGTCGTCGGTCATGGCGGTGCGCTACTACAACCACGCCGGATTCATCAGCGCGATGCCGGTAGGCTCCGAGGCACGCAATCGCTGGAGCGATGCGGGCAAGGCCTACGTGCGGCGAGCCGGCATCCTCTACAGCTGGGGACTCAGGCACCTGGTTCTGGTTGCACCCATCCTGGCTTCCATCGTTCATCCGGCCGCAGGCCCTGTTGCAGCCCTCGGTGTCGTCGCGGTGCTGGTCAGCTTCGACCGCTTCGGGAGCACGGACGAACCCACTCGTGCCGTGGGCCGGCCGGCGATTCCTTGACCGTCGTCAGGGCCCCACGCGAGTCGATGCATGCCATCCTCTCGCCATTGTCGGCAGCGGCTCAAGCGCAGGCGCCCGCCAAGAAAAACTGCGCAGCCGGACGCGAGAGCCTTCGACAAGCAATTGGACGAGGCGCGAGCCCAGATGAAGAAGGTGCGCCCGCTTAGATGAATCGCATGTTTGCGGAAGTGTGTTCCGCAAAGTGCCTAATTCAATAGCAAAGTGCGCTACAAAAAAAAGAGCGCTCCACCCTTACGGGGAGCGCTCTGAGGCTTGGTAGGACGTACAAGATTCGAACTTGTGACCAACGGATTAAAAGTCCGCTGCTCTACCAACTGAGCTAACGTCCCAAGACCAAAATTCTTCAAATTCTGCAGATTCTCTTCTGCTTCTTTCAACCGGCGTCGAGTCCGGCAAAGCCCGAAATTATAGCGTGACTTTGCGAGCAATCCGGTCCAAAAGCCAGCCCGCCGCACATTGTCCGAAGGTTGCGGTCACGCTCACCACCGAACCGTAGCCGTGGCAATTGAGCGAACCATCGCCCTCGACCGCGCAGGAGGCGTCCGGCGGCGCCACGCTCTCGCGGCTGAAGACGCAGGCGACGCCGATCTTGCGGCCTTCGCGCGGCGCACCGTGCTCCTTGCGCAGACGCTGGCGCAGTTGCGCCAGCAGCGGATCGTGGGTCACCAATGCGAGGTCGTCGATCTCGACCCGGTGCGCCAGGCGTTTCCCCCCAGCCGCGCCCGCGGTGACGAAATCGGTGCCGGTTTCGCGCGCCCAGGCAGCCATCGCCAGTTTGGCCTTGACCTGGTCACAGGCATCGATCACGGCCGTCACCGGGCCGTTCGCTTCCTGCGCCGCGGCCAGCAAGGCCTGCCAGTTGCCCGGCTCGACGAATTCGTCGAGCGCCAGTACCCGGCATGCGGGGTTGATCTGCGCAATGCGATCACGCATTGCCTCCACCTTGGCCTGGCCCACGGTCGCGTCGAGCGCATGGATCTGGCGGTTGATGTTGGATTCGGCGATGTGATCGAGATCGATCAGGGTGAGCCTCCCTACCCCGCTGCGAGCCAGCGCCTCGACCGCCCACGAACCGACGCCGCCGATGCCGGCGACCAGCACGTGCGCGTCGCGAATGGCCGCCGCACCCGCCACGCCATAGAGGCGCTCAAGGCCGCCGAAACGGCGGGCCAGGTCGGCGTCGTCCGCGGCGACGACGGTGCTCGCGGTAGTCAAGTCCCTAGCGCAAGCGCGAGAGCCGCTCGCGGCCGGCCTGTGCCGCTTCCGATTGCGGATAGGCCTTGGTGAGGTCCTCGAGCGTGCGCTTCGCCGCGCGCGTGTCCTTCAGCTCGATCTGGCAATTCGCGATCGACAACACGGCTTCGGGCGCCTTCGCATGATCGGGCGCCAGCGACAGCATGGAGCGGAAGTTGGCAATGGCCTCGTTGTAGTTGCGGGTCGCGTACTGCGCGTTGCCGAGCCAGAACAGCGCCGAAGCGTTGTAGCCGCTCTGCGGATAGCGTTTGACGAAGTCGGCGAACGCGGTCTGTGCCTGCGCGAACTGCCCGGCGCGGAAGATGCCGAGCGCGGCGTCGAAGTCGGCCTTCTCCTTGGGATCGGCATTGAATTCGCGGCCGTCGACAGCGACCTTGGAAGGCTCGTTCTTCTTGACCCGGTCGTCGGCATCGGTCTGCCGCTGCTGGAGATCGGTAACGGTCTTCGTGAGCTGCTCGTTCTGGCCGGTCATGCGCGCCAGGTCGCCGCGCATCTGCTCGATCTGGTTCTGCAGATCGAGCAGGCTGCGCCGCAGCTGCGCGCTTTCCTCGCTCTGCCGCTGCTCCGACTGCGAGCGCATGGTCTCGACCCGCTGGCGCAGGTCGAGGATCGCGCGCCGCGCCTCGTCGTCCTCGAACAGTGCCGCCTGCGCACCGAGCGAGGTGCACAGAAAGGCGGATGCGAGGGCCACGCCCCGCAATGAAAGGCCGCGCATGATCAACGGTAGGTGATCTCGGCGCGGCGGTTTTGCGCCCAGGCATCTTCACCGCTGCCCTGCGCCGCCGGTTTTTCCTTGCCGAAGCTCACGGCCTCGATCTGGGCATCGTTGACACCGACCAGGACCAGCGCCCGGCGCACGGCTTCGGAGCGCTTCTGGCCCAGCGCCAGGTTGTACTCGCGGCCGCCGCGTTCGTCGGTGTGGCCTTCGATGGACACGCGACGGTTCGGGTTGGCCTTGAGGAAGCGACCATGGCCGTCGATCAACTGCTGGAACTCGGGCTTGACCGTGTAGCTGTCGAAGTCGAAATAGATGATCCGTGCCACGCCGACCGGGCCTTGCGCGTTCTGCGCGTTGGGATCGATGGTCACCGGCGCCACGCCGCTGGCGGCCCCGCCCGAACCCTGGCCTGCGCCACGGTCGACCACCGGCGCTTCGTTCAGCTTGGTGCCCGACGAGCAACCAGCGATCAACGCCACGATGGCCAACGAATAAATCGTACGTTTCAACATTTTTTCGAACTCCTCAAGTTAATCATTGCTTTTGAAACGGACCCCAGTCCGGTTCCCTGATGTCTCCTGCCTGCCCCGCCAGTCGCGCCTTGATCTTGCCGTCGAGCGTCGTGGTCATCAGGGCCTCGCGCCCCTGGAGCTTGGTGGCGTAGACGATCAGTTTGCTGTTCGGTGCAAAGCTGGGATTCTCGTCGGCCGTGGTGTCGGTGATCGCCTGCACGTTGCCGGTGGCCAACTCCATCACGTGGAGTTTGAAGCCCCCGCCCACGCGGGAGATATAGGCCAGCCAGCGACCATCGCCGCTGACCGACGGAGAAATGTTGTAGGCGCCGCTGAAGGTCACCCGGGTCGGGTTCCCGCCGCTGGCGCCCATCTTGTAGATCTGCGGCGCACCGCCGCGGTCGCTGACGAAATAGATCGTGCTGCCGTCGGCCGAATAGACCGGCTCGGTGTCGATGCTGTTGCTTTGCGTGAGCCGGCGCGGTTCTCCGCCGCCGGACGAGATGGTGTAGAGCTGCGAGCCACCGTCGCGGCTCAGCGTGACGGCCAGCGTGCCGCCGTCCGGGGCCCAGGCCGGGGCGCTGTTGGAGCCGCGGAAGTTCGCCACCAGGCGCCGCTGGCCGCTGGCCACGTTGTGCACGTAGACCACCGGCTTTCGCGATTCGAAGGACACGTAGGCCAACTGGCTGCCGTTGGACGACCAGGACGGCGAGATGATCGGTTCCGGACTGGCGAGCGCGGCTTGCGCGTTCTCGCCATCGGCATCGGCCACCCACAGCGTGTAGCGGCTGCCGCCCTTGGTGACGTAGGCGATACGGGTCGAGAAGATGCCCTTCTCACCCGTCAGCTTTTCGTAGATGTAGTCGGCGATGCGGTGCGAGGCCAGCCGCAGGTCGCCCTGCGGGACGGTGTAGCTCTGGCCGCCCAGGTCCTGCCCGCGGACCACGTCCCAGAGGCGGAAACGGACGTCGAAGCGGCCGTCGGCCAGCCGCGTCACGCTGCCCACTGCGAGCGAATCGGCGGTGCGCTGGCGCCACAGGCTCAGGTCGGGCCGCGAGCTCTCGTCGAGCGACTGGCCGGAGGCATCGACGCCGCGGAACTGTCCGCTGCGCTCGAGGTCGGCCTGCACGATGGCGGAGATCTTCTGCGGCGACGACTCCTCGCCCCGGAACGGAGCGATCGCGATCGGCAGTTGCGTCACCCCGACACCCGACACCTCGACCCGGAACTGGGCCAGCGCGGGAAGCACGGGGGTGGCGGCAAGGGCCGCAATCAAGGCGCGGCGAGCGGAGAACGATGAAGAAGGGGTTGGGGAGAGGTCTTGCAACGGCTTTTTCATGCAATTCGGAGAGGTTTCCGAGGATTAAGTTTCTTGTCTCGGACAAAACAGCTCACATGGTACATGTTGCGATGGCAGGGAGGTCACAAAACGTGTATGACCCGGCCCGGTCCTACAAGGAGCACGCCCGTAGAATGCGCCGCCATGCAGCCCTCCCCCGCCACCGACACGGTGCGCCTCCCCCTGACCCGACGACTCGCGCGCCTGATGACCTGGTTCGGCAGTTCGCGCCGCTGGTGGGCGCTGGGCATCGCGACCGCGGCGGTCGCCGCGCTCACCGAGCCCCTGCTGGCCGCGATGCTCAAGCCGCTGTTCGATCGCGGCTTCACGCGCGGACAACTGGCGCTGTGGATCGTGCCGGTGGCGATCATCCTGCTCTTCCTCGTGCGCGGCGTGGCGCAGTTCATTTCTCAATATGCCCTGGCGCGCATCGCCAATGAAGGCATGCAGGGACTGCGGCGCATGCTGTTCCAGCGCCTGCTCGAAGCGGAACTCGCCCTGTTTTCGCGTCAGTCGGCCAGCACCCTGTCGAACACGGTGGTCTACGAGGTGCAGACCGGCGCCATGCTGCTGGTGCAGGCGCTGCTGAGCTTGTCGCGCGATGGCTTCGTGACGGTGGCGCTGCTGTTCTACCTGGTCTACCTGAACTGGAAGCTCACGCTGATCGTCGGCGTGATGGTGCCGGGCGTGGCCTGGATCATGAAGGTGCTGTCCAAGCGGCTCTACCACCTGACGCGCCTCGGGCAGCATGCCACCGACGAACTGGCCTACGTGGTCGAGGAGAACGTGCTCGCCCACAAGATGGTGCGCCTGCATCGTGCCGAAGCCAGCCAGAGCGAGCGCTTCGAGCGCCTGAGCCACAGCCTCAATCGCCTGGCCGTGAAATCGACCATCGCCCAGGCCGCGATGACGCCGCTCACGCAGCTCTTTGCCGCCTTCGCGCTGTCGATCGTCGTGATGATCGCGCTCTGGCAGGCCGGGGAGAAAGGGCTGACGGTCGGCGGCTTCATCTCGTACGTGACGGCGATGCTGATGCTGATCGCGCCGATCCGGCGCCTCGCCGACATGGCCAATCCGATCACGCGCGGGCTGGCCGCGCTCGAGCGCGGCCTGGCGCTGATCGATGAGGTTCCCTCGGAAACGCAGGGCCGGTTCGTGCTCGAACGCGCAGCCGGCCACATCGAGCTGCGGCGCGTCTGCGTCAACTACCGCGGCGACGACGAGGCACGCGCGCTCGACGGCGTCAGCCTGGCGATCGAGCCCGGCGAGGTGATCGCCTTCGTCGGCCCCTCGGGCTCCGGGAAAACGACGCTGGTCAACCTGCTGCCGCGCTTCGTGCTGCCGAGCGCCGGCGAAGTACTGCTCGATGGCCACGAGGTCGGCGAATGGCAGCTGGCCAGCCTGCGCGCGCAGTTCGCGATGGTCAGCCAGGACGTGGTGATGCTCAACGACAGCCTGGCAGCGAACGTCGCGCTCGGCGCCGCGATCGACCGCGACCGCGTGCTCGAATGCGTCGCTGCCGCCAATCTCTCCGTCCACGTGGAAGGCCTGCCGCAGGGCATCGACACCGTGCTGGGCCACAACGCGACGCAGTTGTCGGGCGGCCAGCGGCAGCGCCTGGCGATCGCACGTGCGCTCTACAAGAACGCGCCGATCCTGCTGCTCGACGAAGCCACTTCGGCGCTCGACACCGAATCCGAGCGGCTGGTGCAGGAGGCGCTGCAGCGCCTCATGCAGGGCCGCACCACGCTGATCGTGGCCCACCGCCTCTCGACCATCCAGCATGCCAACCGCATCGTCGTGATGGAGCACGGCCGCATCGCCGAGCACGGCACGCACGAACAGCTGATGGCGCTCGACGGCCTCTACGCCCGGCTGCAGACCAACGCTATCCGCACCACCCCTCCCGGACAAGCCGCGACCCTCTGACCGCGGCCGGCGCAGCCAGGCCCGTTGGTGAAACACCGCGGAACCGGCTTCGCCGGGCCGCTGGTGTTGCCCCCGGCAGGGGGTGGGCGCCCCGACACGAAGTGCGGGGCAACCTGGGGGCGAGCAACAGTCCTACCGCGGAACCGGCTTCGCCGGGCCGCCGGTGTTGCCCCCGGCAGGGGGTGGGCGCCCCGACACGAAGTGCGGGGCAACCTGGGGGCGAGCAACAGTCCTACCGCGGAACCTGCTTCGCCGGGCCGCTGGTGTTGCCCTCGGCAGGGGGTGGGCGCCCGGACACGAAGTGCCGGGCAACCTGGGGGCGAGCTAGAGCAACACGATGTCGTACTGGCCTTGTCCCATCGCGGGCTCGGCCTGAAGCGAGATCGGCTTGCCGATGAAGTCGCTCAAGCCCGCCAGGTGCTGGCTCTCCTCGTCGAGGAACAGTTCGATCACCTGCGGCGACGAGACGATGCGGAATTCGCGCGGCGTGAACTGGCGCGCCTCGCGCAGGATCTCGCGCAGCACGTCGTAGGCCACGCTGCGCGCGGTCTTCACGATGCCTTGGCCGTTGCAGGCCAGGCACGGCTCGCACAGCATGTGGGCCAGCGATTCGCGCGTGCGCTTGCGCGTCATCTCGACCAGCCCCAGTTGCGAGAAGCCGCCCGCGGTGGTCTTCACGCGATCACGCGCGAGCTGCTTGCGGAACTCCGCCAGCACCTGCTCGCGATGGTCGTCGCGGGCCATGTCGATGAAGTCGACGATCACGATGCCGCCCAGGTTGCGCAGCCGCAGCTGCCGCGCGATGGCCTGCGCCGCCTCCAGGTTGGTCTTGAAGATGGTGTCGTCGAAATTGCGCGCGCCGACGAAGCCGCCGGTGTTGACGTCGACCGTGGTCAGCGCCTCGGTCTGGTCGACCACCAAGTAGCCGCCGGACTTCAGGTCGACCCTGCGGCCCAGCGCCTTGGCGATCTCCTCGTCGATCGAATAGAGGTCGAAGATCGGCCGCTCGCCCTTGTAGAGCTGCAGCTTGCCGGCCGCCTGCGGCATGAACTCGAGACCGAACTTGAGCAGCGACTCGAACTGCTCGCGCGAGTCGATGCGGATCGTCTGCGTGTCCTCGCTGGTCATGTCGCGCAGCACGCGCTGCAACAGGCTCAGGTCCTGGTGCAGCAGCGACATCGGCGGCATCCGCACCGACAGCTCGCGGATGCGGGTCCAGGTCTTGCGCAGGTAGGCGATGTCCTCGGCCAGCTCGGCGTCGCTCGAATCCTCGCCGTTGGTGCGCAGGATGAAGCCGCCGGTGTTGGCGGGCACCACGCCACCGCTGTCGGCCGCGGCCGCCGCCTCGATCAGCAGCTGCATGCGGCTGCGCAGCGCATCGCGCAGGTCGGGCGGGATCTTCTGCGAAACACCGATGTGATTGTCCTGCGGCAGGAAGACCAGCAGCCGCCCGGCGATGCTGATCTGGGTCGACAGACGCGCGCCCTTGGTGCCGATCGGGTCCTTGATCACCTGCACCAGCAAGGACTGGCCCTCGAACACCTGCTTCTCGATCGGCACCATGGCGCCGCCGTTGCGATGATCGCGCTCGGGCGTCGGGGTACTCGGCCGCGAGCCCGGGGTGAACGGTGCCACGATGTCGGCCACGTGCAGGAAGGCGGTGCGGTCCAGGCCGATGTCGATGAAGGCCGACTGCATGCCCGGCAGCACGCGCGACACCTTGCCCAGGTAGATGTTGCCGACCAGACCGCGCTCGAGCGTGCGCTCCACGTGGAGCTCCTGCACGGCGCCGTGCTCGACCAGGGCGACGCGGGTCTCCTGGGGGGACCAGTTGATCAGGATGTCTTGCATGTTTTTCTAGGTCTCGAAGCCGGCCTGGCGCAGCAACTCGGCAGTCTCGAACATCGGGAGGCCCATGATGCCCGAATGCGAGCCGCTGATGTGTTCGATGAAGGCCGCGGCCCGCCCCTGGATCGCATAGGCGCCGGCCTTGCCGAGCGGCTCGCCGCTGGCGACATAGGCGGCGACCTGCGGCGCGGCGAGCGCGGCAAAGCGCACGTGCGAGACGTTGAGCGCGGCCTGCCGCCGGCCGCCGTGCTGCAGCGCGATCGCGGTCATGACGCGGTGGGTCCGGCCCGACAGCAGCTGGAGCATGCGAACGGCATCGGGGCCATCCTCCGGCTTGCCGAGGATCGTGCGGCCGATCGCCACGGTGGTGTCGGCGCAAAGGATCGGCGCCGCCGGCAGGCCGCGGCGCTCGTGCCGCGCCACGGCGGCATCGAGCTTCAGCGCCGTGACCCGCTGCACGTAGGCCGTCGGCGATTCGCCGGGCAGCACGGCTTCGAGCGACTCGGCGTCTTCGTCGGCCGAGGCCAGCAGCAACTCATGGCGCACGCCGATCTGCGCCAGCAATTGCGCCCGGCGCGGGCTCTGCGACGCCAGGTAAATGAAGGCTGCGCTCATTCGGCAACCTCCGTGCTGCGCACTGCGGTGCGAGCTTGCTTGGGGCGGCCCGGCGCGGCGCTCATTCGGCAACCTCCGTGCTGCGCACTGCGGTGCGAGCTTGCTTGGGGCGGCCCAGCGCGGCGCTCATTCGCGGTGGTACGGGTGGCCGGCGTTGACCGACCACGCGCGATACAGCTGCTCGACGAGCAGCACGCGCGCCATCGCATGCGGCAGCGTGAGGTCGGACAGGCGGATGCGCTCGTGCGCAGCCGCCTTGAATGCGGGGTCGAGGCCGTCGGGCCCGCCGATCACCAGCGCGACGTCATCGCCCTCGCCTTGCCAGGCCTGCAGACGGGCTGCGAGCGCCTTGGTGGTCAGCGCGGTGCCGCGCTCGTCGAGGGCGACGATGCGCATGCCCTTGGCGATCGCGGCCTCGATGCGCTCGCGCTCGGCCGCATAGAGGGTTTCGAGGGTCTTGGAGCCGCGCGGCTCGGTCTTGACCGCGCGCAGTTCGAGCTTGAGCTCGGGCGGAAAGCGCTTGGCGTAGTCGTCCCAGGCGGTCTGCGCCCAGTCGGGCATGCGCTGCCCGACCGCGACCACCAGCAGTTTCATGACCTCGGCGAGGTCGTCTTGCGTGCGGCCTTCTTCGCTGCGGGAGCGGCCTTCTTCGCGGCCGCCTTCTTGGCCGGCGCCTTGTTGACCACCATGGTCTTCACGGGCGTCTTGGCCGCAGCGGTCTTGCGCGCTGCGGGCTTCCTGGCCGCCGGCTTCTGCTTCTCGAGCTTGGCGGCCTGCTCGGCGGAGCGGATGGCCGTCTTGGCCGCGCTGGAGCGGCGCAGCGACGTGCTGACCTTCTTCGCGGCAGGCGCCTTCTCTTCCGAGGCCTGGGGGGCGGCCGGCTTGACGGCACCGAGCTTGGTCCGCACCGGCTTGTCGCCCCAGATCTCCTCGAGGTGGTAGTAGCGGCGGATGGCCGGCTGCATGATGTGCGCCACGGCCGCGCCGCAGTCCACGATGATCCACTCGCCGTTGGCCTCGCCTTCCACCCGCGGCTTGTTGAAGCCGGCGTCGCGCACCGCATCGCGCACGCTGGCGGCCAGCGCCTTGGTCTGGCGGTTGGAGGTGCCCGAGGCGACGATCACGCGCTCGAACAGCGGGGAGAGATGTTCTGTGTCGAAGACCTGGATGTCCTGCGCCTTGACGTCCTCGAGGCCGTCGATGATGGCCCGCTGGAGTTTTTGGGTGTCTTTTTTGGCGGCGGCTTCAGTGGTCATCAGGCGGATCGGTAGAGATGGTGTTTGTCAATATAGCGTGCAACCGCCGGCGGAACCAGACCATCGAGCCCAACGGCACGCACAGCGCGCGCCCGGATGTCGGTCGCGCTGGTGTCCATGGGCTGGAGATCGAGGGGTTCGAAACGCGCGCCGGGCGGGAGAGATGGCAGGACTGAAGGGTCGAAACGACCGCTGCCCCCCGTGGCTGCTTCGCGATTTGCTACGGAAATTATAGCAATCGAAAATATCTCCTCCCAGCCGTGCCAGCGCGGCAGCGACAGGGCCTGGTCGGCGCCCACGATCAGCACCGGCTGGGCCGAAGGCTGTTCCTGCTGCAATTCGCGCAGGGTGTCGAGCGTGTAGGTCGGTCCGGGGCGCAGGATCTCGCGGGCATCGACCACCACGCGGGCGATCCCTTCGAAGGCCAGTCGCGCCATCGCGAGGCGGTCCTCGGCGGCACTCAGCGCCCGGTCCTTGTGCCAGGCCTGCCCGGTCGGAAAGATGCGCAATTCGGCCAGGTCCAATTGCGCCAGGGCGGCCTGCACCAGGGCCACATGCGCGTTGTGGGGCGGATCGAAGGCGCCGCCGAACACACCGACTCGCGGGCGGCTCAGAGCCATTCGCGCCGCACGATGAAGTCGCTGTACAGCGAAGCCTCGGGGCTGCCCGCCTCGGGCTGCTGACGGTAGGCCCAGCTGGCCAGCGGCGGCATCGACAGCAGGATCGATTCGGTGCGCCCACCCGACTGCAGGCCGAAGTGCGTGCCGCGGTCCCACACCAGGTTGAATTCGACATAGCGGCCGCGCCGGTAGAGTTGGAAGGCACGCTCGCGCTCGCCGTACGGCGCGTCGCGCCGCCGATCGACGATCGGCAGGTAGGCCGGCAGGAAGGCATCGCCGACCGAGCGCAGCATGGCGAAGCTCTGCTCGAAGCCCGGCTCGGCGAAGTCGTCGAAGAAGATGCCGCCGACGCCGCGCTGCTCGTTGCGGTGCTTCAGCGTGAAGTAGTCGTCGCACCAGGTCTTGAAGCGTGGGTACTTGTCCTCGCCGAAGGGGGCCAGCGCGTCGCGGCAGCTGCGGTGGAAATGGACCGCATCCTCCTCGAAGCCGTAACAGGGCGTCAGATCCATGCCGCCGCCGAACCAGCAGACGGGCGCCGCATCCTGCGGCAGCGCGGCCAGCATCCGCACGTTCATGTGAACGATCGGCACATAGGGATTGCGCGGATGGAACACCAGGGACACACCCATCGCCTCGAAGGGCGCGCCGGCCAGCTCGGGCCGGTGCTGGGTCGCCGAGGGCGGCAGCCGTGGCCCGCGCACCTGCGAGAAGCCGCAGCCCGCGCGCTCGAACAAGGCGCCGCCTTCGAGGATGCAAGTCAGGCCGCTGCCCTGCAGCGGCTCGCCGGGCTCCTTCTGCCAGGCGTCGCGAACGCAGCGTCCGCCGTCGGCGGTCTCGATCGCGGCGACGATGCGCTGCTGCAGGCCGCGCAGATAGTCCGCCACAGCCTCCGGCCGGGTGTCGAGGGTGCCTTGCATCGGGCCTGCAGCCATCAAGCCTGCGGCGAGCGCGCGTGGACCGCGCGGTGGCCGATGTCCTTGCGGTACTGGGCGCCGTCGAACTGGATCCGCGCCGCGACCGCGTAGGCGCGCTGCTGTGCCAGCTTGACGCTGTCGGCCAGCACGGTCACGCAGAGCACGCGCCCGCCGCTGGTGGCGAGTTCGCCGCTGTCGAGCGTGGTGCCGGCATGGAACACGACGGCATCGGGCGCCTCGGGCGGAATGCCCGTGATGCGGTCGCCCTTGCGCGGCGCCAGCGGATAGCCGTGCGCGGCCATCACGATGCCCAGGGCGACGCGCCGGTCCCACTCGAGTTCGACCTGATCGAGCGTGCCGTCGGTCGCATGCCAGAAGACCTCGAACAGGTCGGACTTGAGCCGCAGCATGATCGGCTGCGTCTCGGGGTCGCCCATGCGGCAGTTGAACTCGAGCGTCTTGGGATGCCCCTTGCCGTCGATCATGAGGCCGGCGTACAGGAAGCCGGTGTACGGAATGCCGTCCTTCTCCATGCCGCGGATGGTCGGCAGGATGATCTCGCGCATCGCGCGCGCATGCACCTCGGCGGTCACCACCGGCGCCGGCGAGTAGGCGCCCATGCCGCCGGTGTTCGGCCCCTGATCGCCATCCAGCAGGCGCTTGTGGTCCTGGCTGGTGGCCAGCGCGGTCACGTTCTTGCCGTCGCACAGCACGATGAAACTGGCTTCTTCGCCCTGCAGGAACTCCTCGATCACCACGCGCGCGCCGCCCTCGTTGTGGGAGACGCCGAACTTGTTGTCCAGCAGCATGAAGTCGATCGCTTCATGCGCCTCGGCCAGCGTGGTCGCGACCACCACGCCCTTGCCGGCCGCCAGGCCGTCGGCCTTGACCACGATCGGCGCGCCCCTGGCATCGACATAGGCATGCGCCGCCGCCGCGTCGGTGAAGGCCTCGTACTCGGCAGTCGGGATGGCGTGCCGCTTCATGAAGGCCTTGGAGAAGGCCTTGGAACTCTCGAGCTGCGCCGCCGCCTGGGTCGGCCCGAAGATGCGCAGGCCGTGGGCGCGGAACTCGTCGACCACGCCGGCGGCCAGCGGCGCCTCGGGGCCGACCACGGTCAGCCCGATCTTTTCCTTCTGGGCCCAGGCGCGCAGGTCTGCGGGCGCCGTGATGTCCACGCATTCGTAGCGGGTGTCCGAGCGCGTGCCGCCGTTGCCGGGCGCCACGTAGACCCGGCTGACCCGGTCCGACTGCGCCAGTCGCCACGCCAGGGCGTGCTCGCGGCCGCCGCCTCCAATCACCAGTACCTTCATTCGCGGGCTTTCGTTCGCCGGGCCGTCATTCGGACAGCGCGGCGTTGTGATAGACATCCTGCACGTCGTCCAGGTCTTCCAGGACGTCGAGCAGCTTCTGCATGCGGGCGGCTTCCTCGCCGGCGAGTTCGATCGTGTTCTCGGCCCGCATCGTGACCTCGGCGATCTCGGGCTTGAGGCCGGCCGCCTCGAGCGCGTTCTTGACGGCTTCGAAATCGCCGACCGCGGTCAGTACCTCGATCGCGCCGTCGTCGTCGCTGACGACGTCTTCGGCACCGGCCTCGAGCGCCACTTCCATCACCTTGTCCTCGCTGGTGCCGGGCCCGAACACGAGCTGGCCGCAGTGCTTGAACTGGAACGCCACCGAGCCTTCGGTGCCCATGTTGCCGCCGTGCTTCGAAAAGGCATGACGCACCTCGGCGACCGTGCGCACGCGGTTGTCGGTCATGGTGTCGACGATGATCGCGGCGCCGCCGATGCCGTAGCCCTCATAGCGGATTTCCTCGTAGTTGACGCCCTCGAGGTTGCCGGTGGCCTTGTCGATGTTGCGCTTGATCGTGTCGATCGGCAGGTTGACCGCCTTGGCCTTCTCGACCGCCAGCCGAAGCCGCGGGTTGGCGCCGAGGTCGCCGCCGCCGGTGCGTGCGGCGACCATGATTTCACGGATGGCGCGGGTCCAGAGCTTGCCGCGTTTCTCGTCCTGACGGCCCTTCCGGTGCTGAATATTCGCCCATTTGCTGTGTCCGGCCATGGCTCTATCTCTCGCAATCTTGTGTTTTCAAACCAGACAGCGAGTTTACTGTCCGGCGGCCGCCGCTGCCTGTCCCGGACTCCAGGAGCGCCGATGCCTTTTTGGGATAATCCTCCGCTGATGCGCCCACTGCGCGAACCACTTCCCCACCCACGCGCATGAACATCCCCCCGCCGATTCCTGAATCCGCTCCGCCCCTGCAGGACAGCTGCGATGTGCTCGTGATCGGGGGCGGTCCGGCCGGCGCCACCGCCGCTGCCCTGCTGGCCCGGCAAGGACGGCGGGTCGTCATGCTCGAGAAGGCGCACCATCCGCGCTTCCACATCGGCGAATCGCTGCTGCCGGCCAATGTCGCGCTGTTCGACAAGCTCGGGCTGCGCGACGACCTCGAGCGCATCGGCATGCCCAAGTGGGGCGTCGAATTCGTCTCACCCGACCACGAACACACCGCCAGGCTCGAGTTCTCCGAGGCCTGGGACAAGACCATGCCCTACGCCTGGCAGGTGCGGCGCTCCGAGATGGACGAGCTCCTGTTCCGCCACGCCGCCGCCCAGGGCGCCGAGGCGCTGGAAGGCTGCCGCGTGCGCGAGGTCAGCTTCGACGCCGATGGTGCCGATGTGCAGGCGGTGCAGGACGACGGCACCCGGCGCCACTGGCGCACGCGCTTCGTCATCGACGCCTCGGGCCGCGACACCTTCCTGTCCAACAAGCTCAAGGCCAAGCAGAAGAACCCCAAGCACAACAGTTCGGCGCTGTTCGGCCACTTCACCAATGCCGAGCGGGCGCCGGGCAAGCTCGAAGGCAACATCACGATTCTCTGGTTCCAGCACGGCTGGTTCTGGTACATCCCGCTGGCCGACGGCAGCACCAGCGTCGGCGCCGTCTGCTGGCCCTATTACCTCAAGTCGCGCAAGAAACCACTGAAGGAATTCTTCGCCGACACCCTGGCGCTGTGCGAGCCGCTCATGCAGCGCCTGAAAGACGCCACGCTGATCGACGACGCGGTCTATGCCACCGGCAACTACTCCTACACCAGCACCCATTGCAGCGGCGAGCGCTACCTGATGCTGGGCGACGCCTACGCGTTCATCGACCCAGTGTTCTCCTCGGGCGTGTACCTGGCGATGCACAGCGCGTTCGTCGGCGCCGAGGTGGTCGCCGCCACCCTCGACCAGCCGGCTCAGGCCGCGGCCGAGCGGCGCCGCTTCGAGGCGCAGATGCGCAAGGGGCCGCGCGAATTCTCCTGGTTCATCTTCCGCGTGACCAACCCGACGATGCGCGAATTCTTCATGTATCCCTCGAACCCCTTGCGCGTCAAGGAAGCGCTGATGTCGCTGCTGGCCGGCGACATCTACGGCAAGACGCCCATCTGGCGCTCGCTGAGGGTGCTGAAGGCCATTTACTTCGCGGTCAGCGCCGCCCATCCGCGCCGCACCTGGGAGGCCTGGCGGCGGCGGCGGCGCAACATCCGCGACCTCGGGCCGCTCGCCGGCGAAAACATCGTCGAGGCCCAGCGATGACCGCACGCCTTCCCCTCGACGCGCCGCCCCTGCGCGTGCAGCGCCTCAGCCTCGCAGACAGCCTGGGCCTCGCCGCCAGCCGCCCCTCGCCTTTCGGCGCGCTCGGCTATGGCACCCCCGACGGCCTGGCCTGGATGCCGACCGTGAATGCGCGGGTGCTGTCCGGCGGCGCCGCGATGGCCGATGTCTGGCACGCCGGCGAGCACATCGAGTCCGGCACCACGGGCGTGGTGCGCTGGCGCAGCGACGGCCACTGGATGCTCGGCGCCATCGACCTCGACGAAAGCGTCGAACGCGCCGGCGTCGCGGCACTGTCGGAACGCGCATACCGCGATCTCTTCGCCGCGCTGGAAGAAACCGGCTGCACGCATCTGCTGCGAATCTGGAACTACCTGCCGCAGATCAACGGCGATGGCGGCGGGCTCGAACGCTACCGCCAGTTCAATGCCGGACGGCAGCAGGCCTTCGTCGACGCCGGCCAGGCCGCCTTCGACGGCGCCCCGGCCGCCTGCGCGCTCGGCATCCACCAGGGCGCGCTCAGCATCCGCTTCCTGGCCGGCCGCACCGCCCCGCTCGCGGTCGAGAACCCACGGCAGGTCTCCGCCTACCGCTACCCGCCGAGCTACGGCCCACGCGCGCCGACCTTCTCGCGCGCTGCGCTGGCCGAGATCGGCGGCGGCGACATCGCGCTCTTCATCTCGGGCACCGCCAGCATCGTCGGCCACGAGACCGTGCATGTGGGCGAATTGCTGCCGCAGGTGCAGGAAACGCTGCGCAATCTCGCGGCGGTGATCGCGGCGGCCAACGCGCGCACCAGCGCCACCTTCGATCTGGCGGCACTGGACTGCGTGGTGTACGTGCGCCATGCCGCCGACGCCCCCCGGGTGCGCCGGGCGCTCGAGGAGGCGCTGGGCCCGCAGGCGCACACGGTGAGCCACGCGGTCTACCTCGAAGCCGACATTTGCCGCCAGGACCTGCTGGTGGAAATCGAGGCCCATTCCGTTGCACGCGGCGCACTGCGCGCCTGACGGCCCGGGCGTCCCATGAACCGGCTGCTTCGCCTGGGACGCTCGCTTCCGTTCGCGCTGCCGCTGTACGCGCTGCTGGCGCTGCTCGGCGCCATCTCGCTGGCCTGGAACCTGGTCGCGATGCTGCTCTACCCGTTGCTGCCGCCGGCCACCGGGCGTGCGCTCGGCCGCAGCGTCATCGCGCGCGCCTACCGCTTCTTCTGGGCGGTCGCCGCGTTCAGCGGCATGATGCGCATCGACGCCGACTGCCTCGATGCCCTGCGCGACGAGCGCGGGCTGATCGTCGTGGCCAACCATCCGACCATGCTCGATGCCCTGCTGCTGGTGGCGCGCCTGCCGCGCAGCGCCTGCATCATGAAGGCCGACCTGATGCGCAACATCTTCCTGGGCGCCGGCGCCCGGCTGGCGCGCTACATCCGCAACGACTCGGCCCGCACCATGGTGCGGCTCGCCGTCGACGACCTCAGGAACGGCGGCCAGCTGGTGATCTTCCCGGAGGGCACGCGCACCGTGACGCCGCCGCTCAACAGCTTCCGGCCGGGCGTCACGCTGATCGCCAAGCTGGCGCAGGCGCCGATCCAGACCGTCTTCATCGACACCGATTCGCCCTACCTCGGCAAGGGCTGGCCCTTGTGGCGCGTGCCGCCGCTGCCGATCGTCTTCAGGCTGAGCCTGGGCCAGCGCTTCGCGCCGTCGCAGGACAGCAATGCGCTGCTGCAGCAGATCGAACACTACTTCCGCCAATCCATGGAACAGCGCGCCCCCGACGCGCAGCCCGCATGCCAGACGTCTCGCGCACCCACCTTGTCCTGATCCCGAGCTACAACACAGGAGAACGCCTGTTCTCCACGGTCAAGGCGGCACGCGCGCAATGGAACCCGGTGTGGGTGGTGGTGGACGGCAGCACCGACGGCACCGGCGAGCGCCTGCAGCAGATGGCCGAGCAAGACGCCGGGCTGCAGGTCTGGCTGCTGCCCCACAACCAGGGCAAGGGCGCAGCGGTGCTGCACGGGCTGCGTGCCGCACAACAGGCCGGCTACACCCATGCGCTGACGATGGACTCCGATGGGCAGCATCCGGCCGACCTGATCCCGGCCTTCATGCAGGCCTCGCGGGCGCGCCCCGACACCATGGTGCTGGGCCGCCCCGTCTTCGATGCCAGCGCCCCGCTGCTGCGCGTGCGCGGCCGCCGCGTCTCCAACGGCTGGACCCAGCTCGAAACCCTGTTCGCGGGCGTCGGCGATTCGCTCTACGGCTTTCGCGTGTACCCGGTGGCCGACCTGATCGCGGTCATGGCGCGCCAGCCATGGATGCGACGCTTCGACTTCGACACGGAAGCGGTGGTGCGCCTCGCCTGGCGCGGCGTCAAGCCGGTCAATATCGATGCGCCGGTGAAGTACCTGACGGCCGAAGAAGGCGGCGTGTCCCACTTCCGCTATGTGCGCGACAACCTGCTGCTGAGCTGGATGCATGCGCGGCTGATGCTGGAGTTCGTTGTGCGGCTGCCTGGGCTGATGTGGCGGAAGGTGCGGGGGGCGCCGCCGTTTCAGCCCTGAGTCCGCCAGGGCGCTGGACGGCGCCGGTGCGCGGCCCTATCATCCTCGCGTGAATACCATGCGCCTACTGATCTGCCTTGCCGGGATCGCCGCCACCCCGTCCGTCTTTGCGGATCCAGTGAATCAATGCAAGGGTGCCGACGGTCGCATCACCCTGACGGAGCGACCTTGCGGAGATCCCGCGACGGAACGAAACCAGCGGCAGCCGTCGCAGATCGCCGTCGATCAGATCCAGGCCGAGGACATTTTCCGCGCGAGAGCACTGAGTCGCGAGGGCCGGCCGCCCGCTTCACCTGAACTCATCGACAGTCGCGGCATTCCGCAGGATCCGGGCAAGAGCGGGGCCTATCGGTGATCTCGAAGACCCGCCTCGCCGGGTTCATTCGAATACAGGCCTGAAGAAACTGCGTTCGTAGCTCAGGATGCAGCGAGTGTCCTGCGCATATTTGAAAGCGGCCTGGCACGCCGTGTCGGTGGCCGACAACGCGCGATATTCCTCGTACGCCGCAAGACTCGGGAACGTGAACATGGCAAGCGCGATGTTGTTCGCGCCTTCCGACGGCAGGAAGTAGCCGTGGTGCTGCCCTCCGAACTTCTCGACCAGAGGAATCCAGAGCTTTCCGTAGTGCTCGAACTCCTCGAGCTTGAACGGATCGATGACATAGCGCAGGTAGCAGGTGACCATGATGGTTCCGAGTTGCCTAGATCATCCCGCCATTGATGGAGATCACCTGCCCCGTGATGTAGGCCGCCTCGTCGCTGGCCAGGAAACCCGCCAGCGCAGCGACCTCTTCAGGCGTCCCGGCGCGCTTCGCAGGCACCATCTGCTGGATCATCGTCGCGTCGAACACTCCATCGGCCATCGGCGAGGCGATGATCCCGGGCGCGATCGCATTCACGGTCACGCCACGCGCCGCGACTTCCAGCGACAGCGCCTTGGTCGCACTGTTGAGTCCGCCCTTGGCCGCCGCGTAGTTGACCTGCCCGCGATTGCCCGTGAGCGAAGCCACCGACGAGATGTTGAGGATCCGCCCCCAGCGCGTGCGCAGCATCGGCAGCAGCAACGGCTGCGTCACGCGGAAGAAGCCGTTGAGCGAGACGTCGATCACCTTGTGCCATTGCTCCGGCCGCATGCCCGGCAGCACCGCGTCGTCGTGCACGCCGGCGTTGTTCACGATGACCTGCACCGGCCCGCCTTCGAGCAGGCGCTGGCAGGCCGCTTGCGCGGCCTCGTCGCTGCGCAGGTCGAAGACCACGCATTCGGCCTTGCCGCCCGCCGCGGCGATGGTGGCCGCCAATTGCTCGACCGACTCGGGCCGCGAGTTGGCGTGCAGCAGCACAGTGGCGCCGTCGCGCGCCAGGCGCTGCGCGATCGCGGCGCCCAGTGCGCCGCTCGCGCCGGTGATCAGGGCGCGTTTTCCGGTGAGACTCATGCGTGGGTTTCCATGGCTAGCGGGGTGTTCAGAACGACGACGGCGCGGCCCTCGGCCAGCGCCCTGCCGGCTGCGTCCCGGACTGAGAATTCGTAGAGGATCTGGCTCACATCGCCCGTGAGCCGCGTGGCATGCACGTGCAGCTCGCCGGCGATGTCGTCGATGCGCTCGACGCCGAGGCGCACGTTGCGCGCGCTGGCGAGAAAGCCGGCGGACGGCTCACTGCCCTCCACCGCCAGCAGCCCGCCGTGCAGCGCCATCGCTTGCGCCGCGTACTCGATCAGGTTCGGCGACAGCAGGCCCGAGGCCGTCCGCAGCGGGTTGTCCGCATGCGCATGCGTGGCCGTCGTGCAATGGATGGAATGCTCGTCCCAGGAGACCAGGTGCTCCAGCATGCACATGGTGCCGCTGTGCGGGATGTGCCGGGCGATGCCGGCGCGATCGAGGGTCTGGGGTGCGGTCATTCGGCTTCCTTGATGTCGGCCACCAGCAGCACGTTGGCGAAGGGCGTGCCCTCGCTCATCGGAATGCTGCGGACCGTGAACCCCAGACGCTGCAGCAGCAGCTTCCAGTCGTCGAGCGGCCGGCCCCAGGTCGGCGACACGCGATGGCCGCGAATGCGCGTCACGGTGCGGTCGACCCACTGGCTGATCGCGAAGCCCCGGCGGCTGGCGGCGTCGCCGACGCGCAGCAGCAGGCGCCCGCCCGGCTGAAGGGCTTCGCGCACGCGGCGCAGCACACCTTCCTGGGCCTCGAGGTCGACATAGTGCAGCACGTCGAGGATCACGACCAGGTCGCTGGGCGGCAGCTCGGCCTTGCACATGTCGGCGCAGACGAATTCCGGCGCGGGCTGGAGATGGCCGATCGAGGTCCGGGCGCGCGCCACGTCCTTGGACATCAGCTCGATGCCGGTGTAGCGGACCGTGGCCGGGGCCGCGCCCCAGGACGCGGGCCAGGCACCGGGCCGCGACTGCATCGCACCCAGGGCCGACAGGAGACTCGCGAACAGGCCCTGCCCGCAGCCGATGTCCACCACGCGGCGCCGGTGCGCGCCGATCAGGCCGCGTTCGATCAGACCGCGAAAGACCGGATCGCGGCCCAGCTTGCCGCGCGCGAAATGCCAGGCAAAGCGGCCGGCCTTGCGGTACGGTGCGGTCGCGTGTTCGTGCACGTGGCGCCACGCGGCGTCGGTGGACACAGGGTTTCTCATGCAGCCATGGCCTCGGGCAATGTGACGGCGCGCAGGCCGTCGGTCTGGATTCTTGCCAGCAGCGGTGGCAGCACGTCCAGCACCACGGCGCGGCCGTCGGCGGTGCGCGCGGCGTGACCGTCGTGCAACAGCAGGATGTCGCCGGCCTGCAGGCCGTGCGCAAGGCGTGCGAGCACGGTGGAGGCATCGCCCTCGCGGGTGTCGAAGCCACGCCGCGTCCAGCTGACCAGGGTCAGCCCCAAGCGATGCAGCACCGGCGCCAGGAAGGGATTGCGCAGGCCCGCGGGCGCGCGAAAGCAGGTCGGCCGCAGCCCGGTCACGTCGAACAGCACCTGCTGCGCGCGCGCGATCTCGGTCTCGAAGCCGCGCGGCCCCAGCAACGAGAAGTTGTGGCGATGCCGCGCCGTGTGGTTCTGGATGCTGTGGCCGCGCACCACGATCTCGCGCGCCAGCGCCGGATGCGCGGCCACGCGCTCGGCGATGCAGAAGAAGGTGGCGCGCTGCCCGTGCGCGTCCAGCAGGTCGAGCACCTGCGGCGTGACCTCCGGGTCGGGTCCGTCGTCGATCGTGATCGCCACCTCGCGCCGCGCGGCCGCAGCCGGCGGCAGCCGCGTCAGGTTCTGCCCGAGCAGGCTGCTGCGCGGCGCCAGGCCGGCGGCGGTGATCAGCAGATGGTTCAGCACGACGGCGGCGACGGCCCAAGGCAACGCGCCCGGCACCGCCACCGCGGCACCGAGGGCCAGCAGGTGCAGGCCGACGCTGGCACGCACCATCGGCGGCCAGGACCAGGATTCGGAACGCACAGATGCAACGGCTTGCGGCATGACCGTGGATTTTCCCATCAGCGGCGATCCACTGGCGCGGGGGCGGCCGTGCGCGCGAAGGCGGCCGACAGCATCAAGGCCAGCAGCGCGCCAGGCGCGACCACGCGGCCGATCGAGGACAAGGCCGGGATGTCCGAGATCGCGATCAGCCCGAAAGAGACCACGGTCGTCAGGTTGGCCAGCATCAGCGAGGCCAGCGTGTCCTCGTCGGCGCGCCCGGTCTCGCGCAGCTGATCGAAGAACAGCGCGTAGTTGGACCCCACGGCCACGATCAGCAGCAACCCGACCAGGTGCAGGATGCCGAGCGGCACCTGCAGCGCGGCCATGCCGCCGAGCGTGAGCACCACCGCGACCACCAGCGGCAGGCAGACCGCCAGCAGGCGGCGTCCGGAGCGCAGCCAGGCGCCCAGCAGCAGCACCACCGCCAGCGCTCCGAGCATCACCTGCATGAAGGCCTCGCGCAGATAGCGCTGGTAGAGCCCGGAGAGCTCCTCGCCGACGTTGACGACCTGCACGTCAGGCAGGCCATCGAGCGCGGCGGCCAGCCGCGCGGCATCGAAGCCGGGGCCGGGATGCAGCGAGATCAATGTCGACCAGCCACCGCCGGAACGCTCGAACATCAGCGCGCCGACCACCGCGTCGACCGGGCCGCCCTGCAGGTCGGCGCGCCGGATCATCGGCTGCGTCCGGGCCGCCTGGACCTCGGCGATGAAAGGTTCCAGGCGCGAGGCCGACAGCGGCAGCCCCTGCGTCGCTTCGGCCAGGCGGCTGCGCAGGGTTGCGGCATCCGGCAGGCTCGCGATGCGCGCCGCCTGCGCCGCCTCGCTGGGCAGCACGCGGGTGACGGTCTCGAAGCCGGCGAGCTCGCCCTTGTCGACCAGGGCCTCGAGGCGCTCGCTCGCGCCTTCCGTGCTGCGCAGGGTCGACTGCACGTCCGCGCCATGGACCACGACCAGGGTCCCGCCGTCGCTGGCGCCGATGTCGTTGCGCAGCTCGGCATCGAGCGCCTGCATGGCCTTGGGCACCGGGCTCATGGCGCCGAGATCGGCCCGCCACAGATAGCCGCCCTGCCACAGCACCAGCACCAGCGCCGCCGCGCCCAGGCCCGTGAGCAGCCAGCGCAGGCGCGGCAGGCCGCGTACCAGGAAACCCGCCAGCTGGGCCATCTGGCGCCGCATGCCCATGCCGGTGGCACCGTCCGGCGCCAGCACCGGAAGCACGTGGCGAGCCACCAGTGCGGCCGCGACGAGGCCCGCGATCGAGAACACGCCCAGCTGCGCCAGGCCCGGGAAACCCGAGAACACCAGCGCCGCGAAACCGCAGACAGAGGTCAGCAGGCCGAGACGCACCGTCGGCCAATGGATGTCGCGCCAGCGCTGCCAGCCGGTGCCGGCAATGGCGGCGCCGCGGGCCTGGATCAGGTAGTAGATCGCGTAGTCGACCGTCTCGCCGATCAGCGTGCTGCCGAAGCCCATTGTCAGGCCGTGCACGCCGCCGAAAACCAGGCTCACCGCTGCCGTGCCGCCGACGACGCCGGTGGCGACCGGCAGCAAGGCGATCACCAGCGCCCGCGGCGAGGCGAAGGCCAGCAGCAGCAAGACGCCCATGACGATCCCGCCGACCACCGCCAGGTGCACCGCCTCGGTCTTGATCTGGTCGCGGCTTTGCACCGAGAACACCGGGGCGCCCGTCATCGCGAGTGTCGGGCCGGCCCCTGCCATGTCGCGCGTGGCGGCATCGAAGGCGCTGCGGACGCGCGTGATCGCCTGGGCGATGGCGTCGAGGTCGCTGCCCGCCGCATGCGTGGTGGCCAGTATCAGCGCCCGCGGCGCGCTGCGCGACGCCCACACGCCCTCTTCGCTGCGCGGCGAACTCGCGGGGATCAGGCCCTCGGCGATGCGCTGGGTCTCGCCGGTCGGGTCGCGCTCCAGCAGCGGCTTGAGGGCGTTGCCCGCCGGTGTGCCGAGCATCGACAGGCTGTCGACGATGGCATCGCGCAGGCCCTGGGCGGTGAAGCGCTCGGGCGTCACCTCGGGTCCCAGCAGGTAGCGGTGGTCGAAGATCCAGGTGCCGGTGTCCTTCCAGTCGCTGGCGTCGCCGTTCTGGACCAGGTCGAAGAGCTTGCTTTGACGCATCGCGGCCGCCACCGCGCGCGAGACCTGCGCGCGCTGCGCCGCATCCTGGCCACCCTCGATGCCGATGAAGATCGTGCGCGAGGCAATGCCGCTTTGCAGCTGCTCGATCAGCACCTGCTGGCGCGCGTCCGGGCTGGCCGGCAGGAAGGCGGAGAGATCGGCGCTGAAGTGCGTGCGCGCAATCAGCGCGATGCCGGCGACCAGCGCCAGCAGCCAGATGCCGAGGGCCAGCGCCGCGCGGCGGCGCCCGGGTGCGGCGGCGGCTCGCGTCACGGAGTGGAACGCACGGGCGTCGTGGCCGTCGTGCCAGCGCCACGTTCGGGCGTGATGCTCATCACCGAGCGGTCGCCGCCGATGAACTCCATGTCGATGCCCAGCACTTCACCGCCCCGCCCGCTGAGGCGCATAGAACGCACCTGCGCGGCCAGGCGCGGGTCGATGGGCTGCAGGTCCAGGGTCCAGCCGTTGGCGGAGCCCGACAGCGTGCTGCGGAAGTAGCGCTGCAGGCTCTGGGCATTGCCGCTCAGCGTGCCGCGCATGGCCTCGACCATGCCGAGCAGCTCGGGCATGCTGTCCAGTGCCAGCGTGCGGGTGCGGCCGCTGCGCGACAGGGTCAGCGTGTTGCCTTCGACGCTCATCGTCTCGGGACGCGGCGACAGCGTGCGGCGCGTCAGCCGGTCCGGCGCGGTGAAGCTCAGCACGCCGCTGGCGTCCAACGGGCCCTCGAGGCCGTGCACGAAGCGCTGCTCGGTGAAGCGGGCTTCGCCGCTCTTTTGCTGCGCCAGCAGGCCCATCAGTTCGGGCAGGTCGAAGGCCCAGGCGGACGAAGGCCACAGAACGGACAGGGCCAGGGCCGCCAGCAGCCCCCTGCCCCAGCGGTCAATGCGCATCTTCAAGCCAGAAATCATGGAAATTGAACCAGTTGTACGGGTAGGCGCGGCACAGCGCCTCGAGCCGCGCCACATAAGTTTCGAGCGCTGCACGGATGCGCCGTTCCCGCTCGGCGGGGTCGCTCACGCGCTCGCTGAAATCGGCCAGCGGCTCGAACAGCACATCGTAGCGGGCGCCACCTGCGTAAAGGCCCGCCATGAAGAAGACCTTGCGGCGCAGCAAGGCCGCCAGCCGGAACGGCCCGTCGTTGAACAGGGCCGGTTGGCCGAGAAAGGAGACCTCGATGCTGCTGCCGCGTTGCTGGCCCGCTTCCTCGGGCCCGGCCAGCGTGCGATCGGCCAGCAGCCCGGCGAGGCCGCCGGAATCGAGCCAGTCGCGCAGCGCGAGCATCGAGTGCGGCCGGCCCAGCGCGATGATGTGCGGCCGCAGTTCGGGCAGGCTGATGGTATTGAGCACCGCGTTGATCTGCTGCGCGTTGTCGGGGTACATCAGCATCGCGGGACGCAGGTCGGCCGGTGACGCGGCGCGATGCTTGCAGGCGCCCAGCGCCTCGAAGCTGCCGACGTGGGCACCGAGCATGAAGGCGCCGCGGCCCGCTTGGACCTCGACCTCGACCGGCGCATTGCCATAGACCCGGATGTCGAACAGGTCCATGCGGCCGCGCAGGAAATAGAGTCGGTCCAGCACGGTCGAGGCGAAGGCATGCAGCAGCCGATAGCCGTCGCTCCAGCCGGCCTGGGGGCCGATGGCCCGGAACAGATAGCGCTTGATGTGGCGCCGCTGGGTCGGCGAGAACAGCAGGAAATAGAGCGAGATCGGGTGCAGGATCAGTCGCGTCAGCGGTCGTCCGCACAGAATGGCGATCGCGCAGATGACCTTGAGCGCCAGCATGTTGCTGCGCTCGGGCGCTCGCGACCAATCGGCCTGGCGCGACTTCGCGTCGCCGGCCTCGGGCCGCGAATCGCTCATGATTGCAGACCAGGGGTCCAGCGCCCGCTGACCGCCACCACGTCGCCGCAGCGGACCTCGAAGCGCAGCCCCCGCGAGGCGCCGGTCTCCGGCATCAGGTCGATCACGAGGCTGCTGCCCGGGCGTACCGGCGCCAGGAACTTGGCCGCGGCCAGCGTGGGTGCGGCGCCGAGGCGCGCCGCCAGCGCGGGCACGCCGCGCACCGCCTCGAGCACCTCGGACAGCAGCAGCGCGCCCGGCAGCAGCGGCTGGCCCGGGAAGTGGCCCGCGAAGGCCGGATGGTCGGCCGGCACGTCGTGCGTGACCTGCACCGGCGTGCCGTCGGAGGCCAGTTGCGCCAGTGCGAACTCGCGCAGCGAGCGCGCCGTGAGCTTGCCCGTGCCTTCGCGCGGGAAGGCCGCCACGTGCACCACACGCCGCGGCACGAACACGGCCTCGACCCGCTCACGCAGCGCGGCGATGATCGCCTGGGCATCGAGCGTCGGTGCGACCACGAAGGCGACCGGACGCACCACGCCGTCGGCCACGTCGTCCGGCAGCCAGAAGGCACCATCCTCGACGCCCGGGATGCTGTTGAGGTGGTGGTTGAGATAGCCCAGCGAACTGCGCCGCCCCGCCACATGGATCAGGTCGTTGGCGCGGCCGAGCAAGCGGAAGCGCTGCGCATCGACCAGTTCCAGGATGTCTGCCATGGGCGTCGGCTCCGGGATGAAGTCGCCCTCGAAGACGAAACGCTCGGCGCCGTCCGCACCATGTTCCGCATGCACGCGGATCTGGCCGAAGGTCTCCCAGACCTCGCCCTGCGTCGGTCGCCGGGTCGCGACCTGGCCCGACTCGGTGCTGCCGTAGATCTCGATCAGGGCACCGCCCATCGCCTGCTCGGCCTGGGCCGCGAGCTGCGGCGACAGCGGCGCGGTGGCCGACAGGATCAGGTCCACCGGCGGCAGCGCGATGCCCGAGAGCAGCAGTGTCTTCAGGTGAAAGGGCGTGGTCACGAGCGCCCGCGGCCGCGGCACCGAGGCCAGCGCCTGTGCCACGTCGGCGGGGAAGAAGGGCCGGCCGCTGTCGAAGGCCGCGCCGCCCAGCAGCGCCAGCAGCACCGACGACTCCAGCCCGTAGCTGTGCTGAACCGGCACCGTCGCGACCAGCGTCAGGCCGGCGAGCGTCGGCCGTCCGAGCAAATCAGCCAGCCGAGCGACCGCGGCCCGGACATCGCCGACCAGGGTGCCCCAGGTCTTGGCGTGCGGCTGCGGTGCGCCGGTGGAGCCTGAGGTCAGCAAGCTCACGGCATGCATGCCGGCATCGATCGCGGGCACCGCCGGCGCTGCCGCGCCGGCGACCGGCGGGCGACCTTCGACCCGCACGCGCGGCAGGCCGGGCGTCTCGAGCTTGGGGTCGTCGATCAGGGCGAAGGCGGGGTCGCCCACTTCGTGCAGCCGCGCCAGCGTGTCAGCCCGCGCGTCGGGCGGCAGCAGGCTCGCTTCGCCGCGCACCAGGGCGGCCGCGAGCCCGACCGCGAAGGCGTAACGGTCGACGCACAGATTGACGACCGGGCCGCCGGGATGCAGTTCGGGGGCCAGGCGGGCGACGTCGGCGAGGAATTCGCGTGCGCTCACCGGCGTGCCGGCGCGCCAGGCGAGGGGCTGGTCCAGATCGCGGTCCGCCAGCAGCGGCAGGAAGGTTTCGAGGCTCAAGGGGGTCGTCGATTCAGCGCCGCGCGGTGGGTCCCGCCGGCGCACCGTAGAAGGCACGCACCGCATCGATCAGACGGGTGCGCTCGAATTCGGGATGCAGCCGATAGCGCACCAGGTACTCGCCGACGAACAGGCCGGCCACCATCAGCGGCGTCAGCAGGTTGGCCAGCATCGACCAGGCGGCGAACGAAAGGCTCGCATAGACCGCGATCGACGCCACGACCATGGCGGCGAAGTAGAGCGTCCAGACCCAGGTGACCTGCGCCGTATAGATGCGCATGGCCGGCGACAGCGGGTGCACGCGCTGGGCGAACTGGCCGATCAGCGACAGCCGGTCGCCGCGCAGCGTGCTGCCGAACCAGCCGCACAGCAAGGCATTGATGCCCGCATGCTGCAGCACATAGAGCCGGTTGGGATCGCCGGCCTCGCCGTGCAGCACCAGCGCGAACACGGCCACGCCGGCCAGGCCGACCAGCGCCAGCCCCCATTTGCCGAAGCGGCTGCCTGCGAGGCCCAGCGCGGTGAGCCACAGCGGCCCGAGCAGGACCACGACAGCCCAGGGCTCGGCCGCGTGGTAGAGCATCATCCAGTGCGACACGCAGGCATAGCTCGCCCCCGCCAGCAGCAGGAGCGCCATGCGCCAACGGGACATGGATCAGGAGGCGCCGCGATGCGCCGCGACATGCGCCGCCAGGCTGCGCAGCGACTCGAAGATCTGCTGGTTGCGCTCGTCGTCCGAGCGCAGCTGGAAGCCGTACTTGCGGGACACTTCCAGGGCCACTTCCAGGATATCGATCGAATCGAGTCCGAGCCCTTCGCCATACAGCGGCGCCGTCGGCACGATGTCGGCCGGCGCGACTTCCAGGTTGAGCGATTCGACCAGGAGGACAGCCAATTCATTCTCGAGGGGTGACTGTTCGGATACGTCGCCAGCGGCGGGAACGGGAGATTGCGCAGTCGATGACAAAGGAGAACTCCGGGTGCTGTTGGGGAATTGTCGCAGGGGTCGCAAAGCGACCTCCGGGGCACCGGAGGAACCTTCGCATGGGGTCGCGATTATAGGAGCCCGGCTTCGATAGACTGAGGCCCTTCCAACGACCGGAAAACCCCATGGCCGACCCCCTTCTCATTGCCCGCCACGGCACCATCGACTGCGCCCTGCTGCCGGGACTGGCCAATCGCCACGGCCTGATCACCGGCGCCACCGGCACCGGCAAGACCGTGACGCTCCAGACCATCGCCGAAAAGCTCTCCTCGATCGGCGTGCCGGTGTTCATGGCCGACGTCAAGGGCGACCTCACCGGCGCCAGCCAGGCCGGCAATATCGGCGCCAAGATGGCCGCCACGCTGAAGGAACGCGGGCTCGACCTGCCCGAGCCCCTGGCCTGCCCGGTCACGCTGTGGGATGTCTTCGGCGAGCAGGGTCATCCGGTGCGCGCCACGGTGTCCGACATGGGGCCGCTGCTGCTGGGCCGCATGCTCAACCTGAACGAAACGCAATCCGGGGTGCTGAACCTGGTGTTCAAGATCGCCGACGACAACGGCCTGCTGCTGCTCGACCTGAAGGATCTGCGAGCGATGCTGCAGCACGTCGGCGAGAACGCCAGCCAGTTCACGACCGAGTACGGCAACATCAGCGCCGCCAGCGTCGGCGCGATCCAGCGCGGCCTGCTGCAAATCGAGACCCAGGGCGGCGACAAGTTCTTCGGCGAGCCGATGCTCAACATCGCCGACTTCATGCAGACCGAGGGCGGCAAGGGGGTGGTCAACATCCTCGCGGCCGACAAGCTGATGAACTCGCCGCGCCTCTATGCCACCTTCCTGCTGTGGCTGCTGTCGGAGCTGTTCGAGCAGTTGCCCGAGATCGGCGACCCGGAACAGCCGAAGCTGGTGTTCTTCTTCGACGAGGCCCACCTGCTCTTCAACGAAGCGCCCAAGGCGCTGGTCGAGCGCATCGAACTGGTGGTGCGGCTGGTGCGCTCCAAGGGCGTGGGCGTGTTCTTCGTGACGCAGAACCCGCTGGACATCCCGGATTCCGTCCTGGCCCAGCTCGGCAACAGGGTCCAGCATGCCTTGCGGGCCTTCACGCCGCGCGACCAGAAGGCGGTCAAGGCGACCGCCACCACCATGCGGCAGAAGCCGGGCCTGGACATCGAGGCGGCGATCACCGAACTCGCGGTCGGCGAGGCGCTGGTGAGCTTCCTCGACGACAAGGGCCGCCCGACCATCACCGAGCGGGTCTACGTGCTGCCGCCGGGCAGCCAGATCGGCCCGATCACGCCGGCCCAGCGGCAGGCGCTGATCGCCAATTCTCTGGTGGCGGGGGTCTACGAGAAGGCGGTCGACCGCGAATCGGCCTACGAGAAGCTCAAGGGCCGCGCCGAGACCGCACCCGACGCGCCGGCCGGCAAGCCCGGCGCCGCGGCGGCACCGGACGCCGGCGGCGTGATGGGCAGCCTCAACGAGATCCTGTTCGGCTCCACGGGCCCGCGCGGCGGCAAGCGCGACGGCCTGGCGCAGACCATGGCGAAGTCGGCCGTGCGCACCATGGGCACCACGGTGGGCCGGGAAATCCTGCGCGGCGTGCTCGGCGGCATCTTCGGCTCCAAGACCCGACGCTAGCCTGCGGCCGGCGCCGGGGGGTCACCAGCGCAGCAGCCGGGGCCCGATCAGCGCACCGGCCACCACCGGCAGCGCAATGCCCGCGACATACCAGACCGCGATGTACGGCGCCGCGAGCTCCGGGCAGTGAAAGGCATACACCATCGCGCCCGCGCCCCCGGCCAGCGCACCGGCCGCGGCGCCGGCCAGCGCCGGCCGGGTCGGCGCCAGGCCCTTGAGGGCCCACAGCAAGGCCGCGAACACCGGCAGCGAGACCACGCCGATGTCGACGGCACAGCTGCGCCAGGTCTGACCCCAGACCAGCGCCGCCCGTTCTTCCACCGGCGCCGAGAGCAAGGCCAGCAGCGCGAGCGCCCAGATCAGCAGCACCGGTGCCGCGAGCCCGAGCCAGGCGCCTCGCACCCGCGCACCCGGACGCGCAAGGCGCTGCACGACCACGAATCCAGCCAGCGCGATGCCGGCGCCGAACAGCAGTCGGCCCCAGAACATCGGCCAGAACATGGCCTGGATCAGGTCGCGCCGGACCCCGTACTCCATCACCATCCAGGCAAAGGAGACGGGCAGGCCGATCGCGAGCGCCACCAACAACCGGCGCGACACCGCTCGCCGCGGCACCGGCGCCGCGTCTTCGGCCAGCATGGCGATGAGCTGGTCGGTCCTCATCGCGCCTGCCTGATCTTCTGCGCCAGCGCCTTCAGCCCGCGATGGACGCCGATCTTGACCGCCGATTCCGACATGCCGGTCAAGCGTGCCGTCTCGGCCACCGACAGGCCTTCGAGCTTGGTGTGCACGATCGGCAGCCGATGGCGGTCCGGCAGCGTCGCGAGCAACCCCGACAGGTCACGCCGCGCATCGCTGGCCTCGGTCGCCGAATCGGCGAACACGGCCAGGTCGTCGTCCAGCGGCTCGTGCAGCGCCTCGCGCCCGGCCTTGGCGCGCAGCAGGTCGATCATCTTGTAGCGCGCGATCGCGTGCACCCAGGCGGTCAGGGGCTGGTCGGGTTGGTAGGTGTGGCGCTGGTTGTGCATGGCGAGAAGGCATTCCTGAACCAGATCCTCCACCTCGTCGGGCCAGCCGAACAGGCGCCGGCCCAGGAAGGCGCGCAGGTGCAAGGCGAGCTGCTGCAGGAACGCCCGATAGGCGGCCGCGTCGCCGGCGAGCCCGCGCACGAACAGGTCGTGCAGCCGCAGCTCCGCTTCGCTCTTCGCCATCGGGCTTCCCTTGGTCATTCGTGCGCCGGTTCGCGCCGGTTACAGGCGCAGTCAAGAAATCGAGTCCGCCGGATTGTGCCGTGCGCGCCGGTTCGCAGCACGGGCACGCCCGTTGTCGGCAAATGGCGTATGCACCGGCTTGCCAGTTCAGGAAGCCATCGGTACATTGTGTTTTTTGAGGGCCTGCAATGTCTGTTGACACCGTTCCGACTCCTTCTGCCTCCTCTCTTGCCACCACTTCCCAGCCCTCCCCCGACGCGGCACCGAACGAGCCGACGGCGCTCTCGCCGCCCCTTTCCGGCACGCCCTCCCAGCGCAGCCACATCCGCCTGACCTCGCACGCCGGCGGCTTCGGCGCCCTGCCGATCCAGTGGGGCGCCGCGACCGCGGCCGAGCGCGGCCCGGTGGTCGGCACCACCAGCAAGCGCGCCCATCGCAACGTCATCGGCACCCACAGCGGCTCCTACAGCGTCTATCGCGCGCTGGCAGTCGCCGCCGGCGCCCTGTCGCCGCACCACAAGGCCGACCTGACCAACACCTCGCCGACCGATGCGATCGGCCCCTATCCGCAATGGAGCGAACCCGGCCGGATCGTTTCGCTCGATCCCTGGGGGGCCGTGGTTGCCGACGTGTTCTCGGCCGAACTCGCGGCCGGCTACGACATCCGCCCGACCATCGCGATCACCAAGGCGCACGTCATCCTGCCCGAGGTGATCGAGGCGCTGCACAGCGGCCGCCTGAAGGCCGACGGCAAGTTCCTGACGGCGGGCGGCGCCGCCATGGTCACCAAGGCCGCGGTCGAACCCGTCTGGCACCTGCCCGCGGTCGCCCAGCGCTTCGGCTGCTCCGAAACCGAACTGCGCCGGGTGCTGTTCGAGGAGACCGGCGGCATGTACCCGGAGCTCGTGACCCGCTCCGACCTCGAGGTCTTCCTGCCGCCGATCGGCGGCCAGACCCTCTATATCTTCGGCAATCCGCGCGATCTCGCGAATCCGGAGGTCGAACTCACCGCGCGCATCCACGACGAGTGCAACGGCTCCGACGTCTTCGGCTCCGACATCTGCACCTGCCGCCCCTACCTCACGCACGCGATCGAGGAATGCATCCAGGGCGCCCAGCGCGGCGGCGTCGGCCTGATCGCCTATTCGCGCAAGGAAGGCCGGGCGCTCGGCGAGGTCACCAAGTTTCTGGTCTACAACGCCCGCAAGCGGCAGGTCGGCGGCGACACCGCGGACCAGTATTTCGCCCGCACCGAGTGCGTGGCCGGCGTGCAGGACATGCGCTTCCAGGAGCTGATGCCCGACGTCTTCCACTGGCTCGGCATCCGCAAGATCCATCGGCTGGTGTCGATGAGCAACATGAAGTTCGACGCCATCACCGGCTCGGGCATCGAGATCGGCACCCGGGTCAACATTCCCGACGCACTGATCCCGGCCGACGCCCGGGTCGAGATGGACGCCAAGATGGCGGCCGGCTATTTCACGCCCGGCGCCGTGCCGGATGCCGAGGAACTCAAGAAGGCCAAGGGGCGGGGGCTGGATCAATGAGCCGCCGGGCCGCTCCCAAGGCGAATACCGGAGTGCGAAGCGCGGAGGTCATCCAATGAGCGGCAGCAACTACGGGATGGACCCCGAACGTCCGACCGCCAACCCCGGCGTACGCAGCGCCGACGCCGAAGGCCATGTCGATCCGGCGGTCGAGTTCGTCGGCGACACGGCGCACCCCGCCGGCGCCGCGGCCTTCCTGCGCACCACGCAGGCGGTGCGCAGCCGTGCCGCGGCACTGCTGGCACGGGCCCGGGCCGGAGAATCAAAGTGGTTCACGATCGGCACCGACGACGCCCTCGAGGACACCGCGCGCACGGTCGCCGAAGTCACGCGCGACCGCTATGCCTGGGGCCCGATCCCGTACCACAGCCGCTGGCGCCATTTCGAAGCCGGCGGCGTCAACCGGGTCGCCGCGCTCGACCGGTTGCTCGGCGACGCCGATGCGAGCCAGCGCGCCCGCGCCCACATCGACCTCGTGCTGGTCAGCGTGCTGCTCGACGCCGGCGCCGGCCCCAACTGGCACTACTTCGAAGCCGCCGGCCGCCAGCGCTTCACGCGTTCCGAGGGCCTCGGTGTCGCAAGCTTCCATGCCTTCACGAGCGGACTGTTCTCGTCCAACCCCGACCACCCGCTGCAGGCCGACGCCGCCGGCTTGCGCGCGCTGGTGACCGACCGGCTCGGGGACGCCTTCCAGGTCAGCGCGGTCAATCCGCTGGTCGGGCTGGCGGGCCGCGCCACGCTGCTGCGCCGGCTCGGCGAGGCGATGAGCGAGCAGCCCGAGGTGTTCGGCGACGACGGCCGACCCGGCGGGCTGTTCGATGCGCTGGTGGGCCCCTATGGCCCGGCGGCGGCGCCGACCGCGGAGATCACGGCGCACCAGATCCTGTCGCTGCTGCTCGAATCGCTGTCCGGCATCTGGCCGGCCGCCAATGCGATCGACAGCATCGCGGCCGACGGCAGCGACGCGTCCGGCGCCTTCGGCTCGGGCGACCCGGCGCTCGCGCTCGGCGACTGCTGGCGCCACAGCGCAGTTCACGGTCCCGGTCTTACCAACGGCTGGATGCCCTTCCACAAGCTCTCGCAGTGGCTCAGCTACTCGATGCTCGAGCCCTTCGAGTGGGCCGGCGTCAAGGTGCGCCACGTCGAGGCGCTGACCGGCCTGCCCGAGTACCGCAACGGCGGCCTGCTGATCGACTGCGGCCTGATCGTGCCGCGCAGCCCCGCGCTGCTCGAGCGCGACTGGAAGGTCGGCGACGAATTCATCGTCGAGTGGCGCGCGCTGACCGTCGCGCTGCTCGACGAGGTCGCCGCCCGGGTGCGCAAGGTGATGGAGCTCAGCGAGGAAGAGCTGCCGCTGGCCCGCGTCCTCGAAGGCGGCACCTGGGCTGCCGGCCGCGTCATGGCACAGCGCTTGCGTGATGGTGCGCCACCCCTGCGCATCGTGAGCGACGGCACCGTCTTCTAGACTCCACCCTTCTTCTTTCATTCAACAAGAACGCCCCCCCGCGCTTCCAGAACGCCATGAGCAACGTCCACCTCGTCGACCACCCTCTCGTCCAGCACAAGCTCACCTTGATGCGCCGCAAGGAAGCCAGCACCAACAGCTTCCGGCGCCTGCTCAACGAGATCAGCATGCTGATGGCCTACGAGGTCACGCGCGACATGCCGATGCAGGACATCGAGATCGAAACCCCGCTCGAGACCATGAACGCCAAGGTGATCGACGGCAAGAAACTGGTGCTGGTGTCGATCCTGCGTGCCGGCACCGGCATCCTCGACGGCATGCTCAGCGTGGTGCCCGGCGCGCGCGTGGGCCACATCGGCCTGTACCGCGACCCCAAGACGCTGACCGCGGTCGAGTACTACTTCAAGATGCCCGGCGGCATGGAGGATCGCGACGCGATCGTGGTCGACCCGATGCTGGCCACCGGCAACTCGGCGGTGGCCGCGGTCGAGCGCCTGAAGGAGCTGAATCCGAAGTCGATCAAGTTCGTCTGCCTGCTGACCTGCCCCGAAGGCATCAAGACCTTCCAGGACGCGCACCCCGACGTGCCGATCTACACCGCCGCCATCGACCGCCAGCTCAGCAGCCACGGCTACATCCTGCCGGGCCTGGGCGACGCGGGCGACCGCATCTTCGGGACGAAGTAGCTCGCCCCCAGGTTGCCCGGCACTGCGTGTCCGGGCGCCCACCCCCTACCGGGGGCAACACCGGCGGCCCGGCAAAGCCGGTTCCGCGGTGTTTCACGAACAAGACAGGGCACATGTCGGTCGTTGGTTGTTTATTAACTCGAGGAGAAGCGCAGTGACAATTCGCCGTCAATTGATCATCCGTTCGGTCGCCGTCGCGGCCGCGCTTGCGGCCGGGGCACCGGGCCTGGCGCTCGCGCAGGCCAAGCTCAAGGTGGCGGCGGTGTACACCGTGCCCTTCGAGCAGCAATGGGTCGGCCGCATCCACAAGGCGCTGAAGGCGGCCGAGGCGCGCGGCGAGATCGAGTACACGGCGACCGAGAACGTCGCCAATGCCGACTACGAACGCGTCATGCGCGAGTACGCGACCGCCGGCAACCAGTTGATCCTCGGCGAGGTGTTCGGCGTCGAGGCGGCCGCGCGCAAGGTCGCCAAGGACTTCCCCAAGACCGCCTTCCTCATGGGCTCCTCGCTGAAGCCGCAGGCGCCGAATTTCTCGGTCTTCGACAACTACATCCAGGAGCCGGCCTACCTGTCGGGCATGGTCGCCGGCGGCATGACCAAGTCCAACAAGATCGGCATGGTCGGCGGCTTCCCGATCCCCGAGGTCAACCGGCTCATGAACGCCTTCATGGCCGGCGCGAAGGAAACCAACCCGAAGGTCGAGTTCAGCGTGAGCTTCATCAACAGCTGGTTCGATCCGCCGAAGGCCAAGGAGGCCGCCTTCGCGATGATCGACAAGGGCGCCGACGTGATGTATGCCGAGCGCTTCGGCGTCAGCGATGCGGCCAAGGAAAAGGGCAAGCTCGCGATCGGCAACGTGATCAACACGCAGGACAAGTACCCCGACACCGTGGTCGCCTCCGCGCTCTGGAACTTCGAGCCCTCGGCCGACCGCGCGATCAAGCTCGTCAAGGAAGGCAAGTTCGCGGCCGAGGACTACGGCCCCTACTCGATGATGAAGCACAAGGGCTCCGAGCTGGCGCCGCTGGGCACCTTCGAGAAGAAGGTGCCGGCCGACATCGTCGCCAAGGTCAACGCCAAGCAGGCCGAGATCCTCGCAGGCAAGACCACCGTCAAGGTCGACGACAACCAACCCAAATCGACCGCCAAGTGACGCTCGCTCGAAGACTGGGCGCGGTCGCACTCGGCGCAGCGCTGGCGGGCTGCGCGGCGGTCGCCCCGGACACGCATTCGGCAAGGCTCGACGAGACGCCCCGCATGGCGGTGATCTCGGCCTTCCAGCCTGAACTCACGCTGCTGCAGTCGCGCCTGCAGAACCCGCGCAGGCACAGCGTCAACGGCGTCGAGTTCAGCACCGGGACGCTCGAGGGCCAGCCGGTAGTGCTGTTCCTCTCGGGCATCAGCATGACCAATGCGACGATGAACACACAGCTCGTGATCGATCGCTTCAAGGTCACGCACGTGGTGTTCAGCGGTATCGCCGGCGGCGTCAATCCGCAGCTGCACATCGGCGATGTGACGGTGCCCGTGCAATGGGGCCAGTACCTCGAAGTGCTGATGGCGCGCGAGACGGCACCTGGCAAGTACAGCGCGCCGGCCTGGATGAAGGACGCCACCCTGCCCGCCTTCGGCATGATGCATCCGCGGCCGGTCGAGGTTCGTTCGGCCGCCCGGCCGGGCATCACGAAGAAGTTCTGGTTCGAGGCCGATCCGAAGATGCTGGAGGTGGCGCGGGCGATCCGCGGCGTCGAGCTGGCCGACTGCACTGCCGGCAAGTGCCTGAGCCGCAAGCCCCGCCTGGTGGTGGGCGGCAACGGCGTCTCGGGCCAGGCCTTCATGGACAACAAGGCCTTGCGCGAATACACCTTCAAGACCTTCGAGGCCAACGTCCTCGACATGGAAACCGCCGCCGTCGGCATGGTCGCCTACAGCAACGGCGTACCCTACATCGCCTTTCGCTCGCTGAGCGACCTGGCAGGCGGCGGCGAGGGCGAGAACGAGATGGGCACCTTCATGGGCATCGCGGCCGACAACTCCGCCAAGGTGCTGCTCGCCTTCCTCTCGCGCTGGAAGTAGATCCGCTTGTCCACTGTTCTTGCGCTGCGCGGCATCACCAAGCGCTTCGGCACGCTGCTGGCCAACGACGCCATCTCGCTCGACCTCCAGGCCGGCGAGGTGCTCGCGCTGCTCGGCGAGAACGGGGCCGGCAAGTCGACGCTGATGTCGATCCTGTTCGGGCACTACCTGGCCGACGAAGGCCGCATCGAGGCTTTCGGCCGCCCGCTGGCAGCTGGCAACCCGAAGGCGGCGCTGGCCGCGGGCATCGGCATGGTGCATCAGCATTTCACGCTGGCGGACAACCTGAGCGTGCTCGACAACGTGCTCATTGGCACCGAGCCGCTGTGGCAGCCCTTCTCGCGCCGCCGCGCGGCGCGCGCCAAGCTGCTGGACGTGGCCCGGCGCTTCGGCCTCGCGGTGCAGCCGGAAGCGAAGGTCGCAGACCTGTCGGTCGGCGAGCGCCAGCGCGTCGAGATCCTCAAGGCGCTGTACCGCGATGCGCGCATCCTGATCCTCGACGAACCCACGGCCGTGCTCACGCCGCAGGAAAGCGAGGCGCTGTTCCACACCCTGTCGCAGATGGTGGCCGAAGGCCTGTCGATCATCTTCATCAGCCACAAGCTGGGCGAGGTCCTCAGGGTGTCGCATCGCGTCGCGGTCCTGCGCGGCGGCGCCCTGGTGGCCGAGGCGCGCACCGGCGACACGACGCAGGCGCAGCTCGCGCAATGGATGGTCGGGCATGCCATCGAGCACACCTCGCGACGCCCGGCCGCCCGGGTCGGCGACGCAGTCTGCGTGCTCGACCATGTGCGCACCGCCGGTAGCGGGCACGACCGCCTGCGCGACGTGTCGCTGACGCTCAAGGCCGGCGAGATCACCGCCATCGCGGGGGTCTCGGGCAACGGCCAGGTCGCCCTGGCCGAACTCCTGAGCGGCACGCGGCGCGCCGTCGCGGGCACGGTCCGTCTGATGGGTCGCGACCTGCCGCCTTCGCCGGCCCGACTGGTCCAGCGCGGCGTCGCGCGGATTCCGGAAGACCGGCACGCGGTCGGCGTGGTGGGCGACTTGCCGATGTGGGAGAACGCGGTGTCGGAGCGCCTGCGCAGCCGCGCCTTCTCGCGCTGGCTGTGGGTCCGGCGCGGCGCCGCCAAGGCCCACGCGAAAAGCGTGGAGAAGGCCTTCGACGTGCGCGGCGGCGGTCTCGACTCGCCGGCGCGTGCACTGTCCGGCGGCAACATGCAGAAACTGATCCTCGGCCGCGCGCTACTGGCGCCCGCGTCGACCGGCGCGCCGAACAAGGTCGCGCGACTGATCGTCGCGCACCAGCCGACCTGGGGCCTGGACATCGGCGCGGTCGCGTACGTGCAGCAGCAGCTGATCGCGGCGCGCGATGCCGGCGCCGCGGTGCTGCTGATCTCGGACGACCTCGACGAGGTGCTGACGCTCGGCGACCGGGTCGCGGTGATGCACGGCGGCCAGCTCGGCGAACCGCGCGCGGCCTCGGCCTGGACGCGCGAGGCGATCGGGCTCGCGATGGCAGGGGCACGGACATGAGGCTGGAGCGCCGCCACCAGGCCTCGCGCACGGCGCTGGCGATCGCGCCCTTCGGCGCGATCGCCTTCACCTTGCTCGTCAGCGCGCTGCTGGTGCTATGGGCCGGCGCCCCGGTGGGCCGCACCTATGCCCTCCTGCTGCAGGGCGGCTTCGGTTCGGTGTTCGCCTGGAGCGAGACGCTGACCCGCGCCACTCCGCTGATCCTCACCGGGCTGGCCGCGACGGTGGCATTCAAGGCCAGGCTCTTCAACATAGGCGCCGAAGGCCAGCTCTACGCCGGCGCACTGGCGGCGGTGGCCGTGGGCGGCCTGCATGGCGGCACCGGCTTCGAACTCCCCATCTGGCTGCTGTTTCCGCTCATGATGCTGGCCGCCGCGATCGCGGGCGCGCTGCTGCTGCTGGGGCCGGCTCTGATGAAGAACCGGCTCGGCGTCGACGAGGTCGTGACCACGCTGCTGATCAACTTCATCGTGCTGCTCGGCGTCTCGGCCATGCTCGACGGGCCCATGAAGGACCCGACCGCGATGGGCTGGCCGCAGAGCGTGTCGCTGCAGTCGGAGCTCGAGCTCGGCCGGCTGATCGCGCAGACCCGCGTGCATACCGGGCTGGTCTGGGCCGCCGTGCTGTCGGTGCTGGTGTGGGCGCTCTTCAAGTACACCGTGATCGGCTTCGACATCCGCGCGGTCGGCGCCAATGCGCGCGCCGCTGCGTTCGCGGGCGTCCCGGTGACGCGAACCGTCGTGACGGTCGCGCTGCTCTCGGGCGCGCTGGCCGGCCTGGCGGGCGCGATCGAGGTGACGGGCCGCACCGGCTACGTCACGCTCGACCTGTCGCCCGGCTACGGCTACAGCGGGATCGTGATTGCAATGCTGGCCGGCCTGCATCCGCTCGGCGTGCTGGCGGCCGGCGTGTTCGTGGCCGGCGTGATGGTCGGCGCCGACACCATGAGCCGCGCCATCGGCGTGCCGACCTACATCGCCGACGTGATCGTCGCCGCCTCGCTGATCGCGGTGCTGGTGGCGACGCTGCTGACCCAGTACAAGGTCCGATGGAAATGAGCGCAGCGACGGGCCGCCCCGAGCAAGCTCGCACCCCCTTGGGGGGCAGCGAGGACACGGAGTGCCGAGCGTGGGGGCGCCAATGACGGACATCGCCGACATCCTGTCGAACGCGGCCTTCTGGGTCGCGGTGCTGCGGATCGCCACGCCGCTCATCTTCGGCACCCTGGGCGTGCTGCTGTGCGAACGCGCGGGCGTGCTGAACCTCGGCATCGAGGGCATCATGGTCGCCGGTGCCTTCACCGGCTGGCTCGCGGTCCATGCGGGCGCGCCACTGTGGGTCGGCGTCGGCGTCGCCGCGCTCACGGGGGCGGCGTTCGGCCTCCTTCACGCCTTCTTGACCGTGGGCCTGGCGCTGTCGCAGCACGTCTCGGGCCTGGGCATCACGCTGCTCGCGACCGCGCTGAGCTACTACGGCTATCGCGTCAGCTTCCCGAAGGTCAGCACGCCGCCCACGGTCACGCCCTTCGCGCCGATGGAGTGGCTCCGGATCCCGGTGCTCGAGGCACAGACGCCGCTGACGCTGCTCGCCCTGCTGCTGGTGCCGCTGCTCGCCTATGGGCTCTACCGCACCCCCCTGGGCCTGGCGGTGCGCATGGTCGGCGAGAACCCGCAGGCGGCCGAGGGCCAGGGCGTCTCGGTCGCCGCGACCCGCACCGGAGCGATCGTCGCCGGCTCGGCGCTGATGGGCGTGGCGGGCTCCTTCCTCACGCTGTCGGCGTTCAATGCCTTCTTCTTCAACATGATCAACGGCCGCGGCTGGATCTGCGTGGCGCTGGTCGTGTTCGCTTCCTGGCGGCCCGGCAAGGCGCTGCTCGGCGCCCTGCTGTTCGCCTTCTTCGACGCCTTGCAGTTGCGGCTGCAGCAGTCGGGCGAGGCGCTGCTGCCCTACCAGATCTACCTGATGCTGCCCTACCTGCTGTCGATCCTCGCGCTGGTGCTGGTGGCGCGCCGGGCCGGCTACCCGCAGGCGCTCATGAAACCCTATCGCAAAGGAGAACGCTGATGCTCGACCTCCTCGTTCGCAACGCCGCCCTCCCCGATGGCCGCACCGGCATGTCGATCGCGGTCCAGGACGGCCGGATCGCCGAAGTCACGGCCGGGCTCGCCGCGCCCGCGCATGAAACGCTCGACGCCGACGGGCTGCTCGTCACACCGCATTTCGTCGACCCGCACTTCCACATGGATGCGACCCTGAGCTACGGCCTGCCGCGCATCAACCAGAGCGGCACGCTGCTCGAAGGCATCGCGTTGTGGGGGGAGCTCAAGCCGCTGCTCAAGGCCGAGGCCCTGATCGAGCGCGCGCTCGCCTACTGCGACTGGGCGGTAGCCAAGGGCCTGCTCGCGATCCGCAGCCACGTGGACACCAGCGATCCCAGCCTGCTCGCGGTCGACGCGCTGCTGGAGGTCAAGCGTCTCGTGGCGCCCTACCTCGACCTGCAGCTGGTCGCCTTTCCGCAGGACGGCGTGCTGCGCTCGCCCGGCGGCGTCGACAACCTGAAGCGCGCGCTCGACAAGGGCGTCGACGTGGTCGGCGGCATTCCGCATTTCGAGCGCACGATGGCCGACGGCGCGGCCAGCGTGAAGCTCCTGTGCGAGATCGCGGCCGAGCGCGGCCTGGCGGTCGACATGCACTGCGACGAATCGGACGACCCGCTATCGCGCCACATCGAGACCCTGGCCTTCGAGGCCCAACGCCTCGGGCTGCAGGGCCGGGTCACGGGTTCGCACTGCACCTCGATGCATTCGATGGACAACTACTACGTCAGCAAGCTGCTGCCGCTGATCGCCGAGAGCGGTGTCGCCGTGGTCTCGAACCCGCTCATCAACATCACGCTGCAGGGACGCCACGACAGCTACCCCAAGCGCCGCGGCATGACCCGGGTGCCCGAGCTGATGGCCGCCGGCGTCAACGTCGCCTTCGGCCACGACTGCGTGATGGACCCCTGGTACGGCATGGGCTCGGCCGACATGCTGGAGGTCGCGCACATGGGCCTGCACGTGGCACAGATGACCAGCCAGGACGGCATCCGCGCCTGCTTCGATGCCGTGACCGTCAACGCCGCCCGGGTGATGCGGCTCGATGGCCACGGGCTCGAAGCGGGCTGCGACGCCAGCTTCGTGCTGCTGCAGGCGCGCGATCCGGTGGAGGCGATCCGGCTGCGTGCGCCCCGGCTCAAGGTGTATCGCAAGGGGCGCCTGCTGGCGGAAACGCCACCCGCGACCGCGGCGCTGCACCTTCCCGGGCGCGGCGCCCAGACCCGCTGGATGCCGCCCCGCGCCTGAGCCGCCGCGGGGTCAGCCCAGCGGGCCCACCGCGCACCACATGTGGACCTTCGAAAGAAAGGCTCCGCCCACCGCCACCGCGTAGGGCTCCACCCCGAACACCTGGAAGCCGCAGCGCGCGTAAAGCGACCGGGCCGCCAGATTGCCCTCGGTCACGGTCAGCTGGACCAGCCTGACGCCGTCCCTGGCCGCGGCCTGCGCCAACGCCGCCTCGACCAACTGCCGACCGAAACCACCCTGTCGCACGTCCGCGGCCACATACATGCCGAACAGGCTGGCCTTGTGCCGCGCCTTCTCGCGCGACTCGAACTCGAGCCCGGCGGCGCCCACCAGGCGTTCGCCATCGAAGGCGCCCAGCACGATCTGCCCGGCCGCGGGCGAGGCGTCCAGCCGGGCGATCCACCACGACAAGGGCAGCGCGGCGCGCTCGGTCGCGCTCGAGGTGAAGGCGTCCGGGTGCTGCGCATAGGCAGCCAGCATCAGCGCCCGGTACGGCACGGCATCGGCGGGCTCGAGTCGACGGACGGTCACCGTTGAATGCCTCACACCGTCGGCGCGATGGCCTCGGCGTACTCGTACAGCGCGCCGAGAATCTCTTCTGCGCGTTCGTCGGCCGTCTCGGCCAGCGTGTCGATCTCGGCGAACAGTTCGTCGACGTTGCGCGCACCGCCCTCGCCCTCTAGCAGCCGCGCGACGCGGTGCGCCTCCCAGCGCCCAGCCTCCTCCTCGCTCAGCGTGTCGGCGAAGTTGCGCGCGCGGTAGCGGAACAGCAGTTCCTCGAGCCGAGGATCCTCGAAGCCGGTGCGCGCCCGCGCGAGCTCGGCTGGCGACAGACCGCGCAGCTGATTCAGGCGCCGACGGTCGCCGTTGCCGACGAAGCCGCCGTAGAGGTCCTCGTCGACGTCCGGCGTGCCTTCCCGGGGCCGCTCGTACACCTGCGGCCAGATCGCGCTCATGTCGGGCAATGCCGCGGCGATCGCGGCATGGCGCAGCGCCGCCTCGACGTCGATGCCCCAGCGCGCCGCCATCGCCGGCGCCAGCGTCTTCAGGTTGCCGACCACCATCGGCGACTTGTTCAGATGGATGCCCTTGAGCGGCAGCCGCAGCACGCCCTCGGGCAGGTCGGCGCTGCGCGTGAACAGCCGCAGCCGCAGCGTCTCGACATCGAGATCGCGCAGCTCGCTGGGGTCATGGGCCAGATCCCAGGCCAGCAGTTCGTTCTTGTTGGTCGGATGGCTCGCCAGCGGCCACATGACGGCCAGGCAACCGCGTTCGGCCGGGAACATGCCCGACACATGCAGGAAGGGCCGCGCGGTCTCGCGCGTCGTCGGCAAGCCGAGTTCGCTGGCCACGCGGTCCTTGCGGTGCAGGCCGAACGCGAAGTCGAACAGCTTGGGCTGCTTCTCGCGGATCAGCCGGGCCAGCGCGATCGTGGCGCGCACGTCCGACAGCGCATCGTGCGCCGCCTCGTGCAGCAGTCCGTTGGCTCGCGCCAGGTCCTCGAGCTTGAAGCTCTGGCTGCCGTCGGCCTTCTTCGGCCATTCGATGCCGTCAGGGCGCAGCGCGTAGGTGAGGCGCACGACGTCGAGCAGGTCCCAGCGGCCGCAGTCGTTCTGCCACTCGCGCGCATAGGGATCGATCAGGTTGCGCCAGAACATGAAGCGCGTCACCTCGTCGTCGAAGCGGATCGTGTTGTAGCCCACGCCGATGGTGCCGGGCTGCGAGAACGCCTGTTCGATCTGCGCCGCGAACGCATGCTCGGGCATGCCGCGCTCGAGGCACTGCTGCGGCGTGATGCCGGTGATCAGGCAGGCCTCCGGACTTGGCAGGTAGTCCGGGGCCGGCTGGCAATAGATCATCAGCGGCTCGCCGATCTCGTTGAGTTCGGCATCGGTGCGGACGGCGGCGAACTGCGACGGCCGGTCGCGGCGCGGCACGACGCCGAAGGTTTCGTAATCGTGCCAGAGGAAGGTATGAGGGGCCATGGGTCAAAGCAAGGGGGAAAAGAGGCGAGCGATCGAGTCGCCCAGGCGGCGCCGGAAAGGCTGGCGCCGGTTGGCCCGCACCGGCGAGGCACTGCGCAGATCGGTTTCGAACTGGGCGATCAGGGGCTTCGCGAGCGTCGTGCCATAGATCACGGCGCAGACCTCGAAGTTGAGCCGGAAGCTGCGGTTGTCGAAATTCGCGGTGCCGATCATCGCGCAGTTGTCATCGACCACCAGCGTCTTGGAGTGCAGCATTCGCGCCTTGTATTCCCAGACCTTGACCCCGGCCGCGATCAGCTCGTCGTAGTACGAGCGCGCCGCCGCGCTCACGATCAGCGAATCGCTGCGCCGCGGCACCAGCAGGCGCACGTCGACGCCGCGCAGGGCCGCGCTGGTGAGCGCCATCATGGCCGGCTCGCCCGGCACGAAATACGGCGTCGTGAGCCAGGCGCGGTACGACGACGACTGGATCGCCGCGAGGTGCATCCGATGGATGGCCTCGAGCGCGCTGTCGGGCCCGCTGGTGATGATCTGCACCGGGATCTCGCCGGCGGCTTCGTGCGGCGGCAGGCGCGGCAGCAGATGGAGCAGGTCCGAATTCGTCAGGCGGGGGTCCTCGCCGGTCGCGTAGGTCCAGTCCTCGAGGAAGGTGGTCTGCAGCCAGCGCACCGCGCTGCCTTCGAGGCGCAGGTGCACGTCATGGTAGGCATCGGCACGGGTGCGCGAATCTTCCGCGTCGGTGATGTTCACGCCGCCCGTGAAGCCCACGCGGCCATCACAGACGACGATCTTGCGGTGGGTGCGGTAGTTGGTGACCGGGCGCAAGCGCCGGCCGATGCGGGTCTCATGGAACAGCGCGACATGGATGCCGGCCGCATGCATCGGTGCCATGAACGTGCGGCCGATGCGCTTGGAACCGAGCGCGTCGAGCAGCAGCCGCACCGTGACGCCCTGCTGCGCACGCTCGATCAGCAGGTCGCGCAGCGCGGTGCCGATCTGGTCGGGCTCGAAGATGTAGTACTCGAGGTGGACGTGGTCGCGCGCCTCCCGGATCGCTTCGAAGATCGCGTCGAAGGTGCGCGCGCCCCCCGAGAGCAGCTCGGCCGAGGTCGCGCTCGACACCGGCAGGCCGCAGGCCGCCAGCCCCAGCGCGGCCATCTGCCGCAAGGCGGGCGGCGCCTCTTTTCTCGCGTCGCGCAGCATCGCCACGTCGGCGGGAGCGAGCGCACCGGCCCGGCCGCGCAACCGCTTCAGGCGCTGCTTCTTGAGCCGCTGCGGACCGAGGAAGTAATAGATGAGGAAGCCCGCGAACGGCAGCAGCGCGAGCGACAGGATCCAGCTCATGGTCGACACCGGAGCGCGCTTCTGCATCACGATCCAGACGGAAAGCACTGCGATATAGCCGCTCCATGCAAGGGAGAGGCCGGTCTTCCATTCCTGGCTGAGCTCGGGGAGGATCAAGGCGAAAGGTGATGAGTAAAACGACAAAGGCCGGCAGCAATGCTACCGGCCTTCTGATCGGACGATTCCGCCAAGACGGCGGAAGATGCTCAACCTGTCGCCGCCTCTTCGGCTTCGGGCTTGGCCCGGCCTTCCTTCTTGGCCAGCGGCTGGATGTCGAGCTGCACTTCTTCCTTGTCGTCGAGGTCGACGGTCAGGCGGCCACCCTCCTGCAGGCGTCCGAACAGCAGCTCGTCGGCCAAGGCACGACGGATGGTGTCCTGGATCAGGCGCTGCATCGGGCGGGCACCCATCAGCGGATCGAAGCCCTTCTTCGCCAGATGCTTGCGCAAGGTGTCGGTGAAGGTGACATCGACCTTCTTCTCGGCCAGCTGGGTCTCGAGCTGCAGCAGGAACTTGTCCACCACGCGCAGGATGATCTGCTCGTCGAGCGCCTTGAAGCTCACGGTCGCGTCCAGGCGGTTGCGGAACTCCGGCGTGAACAGGCGCTTGATGTCGGCCATCTCGTCGCCCGCCTGGCGCGGGTTGGTGAAGCCGATGGTCGCCTTGTTCATGGTCTCGGCACCCGCATTGGTGGTCATCACGATGATCACGTTGCGGAAGTCGGCCTTGCGTCCGTTGTTGTCGGTCAGGGTGCCGTGGTCCATGACCTGCAGCAGCACGTTGAAGATGTCCGGGTGCGCCTTCTCGATCTCGTCGAGCAGCAGCACCGCGTGCGGCTTCTTCGTGATCGCCTCGGTCAGGAGACCGCCCTGGTCGAAACCGACGTAGCCCGGAGGCGCGCCGATCAGCCGGCTCACCGCATGGCGCTCCATGTACTCCGACATGTCGAAGCGGATCAGCTCGATGCCCATGATGTAGGCGAGCTGCTTGGCCGCTTCGGTCTTGCCGACGCCCGTGGGGCCGCTGAACAGGAACGAGCCGATCGGCTTGTCCTCGCGGCCGAGGCCCGAACGCGCCATCTTGACCGCCGAAGCCAGCACCTCGAGCGCCTTGTCCTGGCCGAACACCACGCTCTTGAGGTCGCGCTCGATGGTCTGCAGCTTGCCGCGGTCGTCGTTCGAGACGTTGGCCGGGGGAATGCGCGCGATCTTGGCGACGATTTCCTCGACCTCGGTCTTGCTGATGGTCTTCTTGCGCTTGTTCGCGGGCAGGATGCGCTGGGCCGCACCGGCTTCATCGATCACGTCGATCGCCTTGTCGGGCAAATGGCGGTCGTTGATGTACTTGGCGCTGAGCTCGGCCGCGGCCTGCAAAGCAGCCACCCCGTACTTCACGCCATGGTGTTCCTCGAAGCGAGACTTCAGTCCCTTGAGGATGTCGACCGTCTCCTGCACGGTCGGCTCGACCACGTCGACCTTCTGGAAGCGACGCGACAGGGCCGCATCCTTCTCGAAGATGCCGCGGTACTCGGTGAAGGTGGTCGCGCCGATGCACTTGAGCTGGCCGCTCGAGAGCGCCGGCTTGAGCAGGTTGGACGCGTCCAGCGTGCCGCCCGAGGCGGCGCCGGCACCGATCAGCGTGTGGATCTCGTCGATGAACAGGATCGCGTTCGGCTTGTCCTTGAGCGACTTCAGGACGCCCTTGAGGCGCTGTTCGAAGTCACCGCGGTACTTGGTGCCGGCCAGCAGCGCGCCCATGTCGAGCGAGTACACGTTCGATTCGGCCAGGATCTCCGGCACGTCGTTCTGCGTGATGCGCCAGGCCAGGCCCTCGGCGATCGCGGTCTTGCCGACGCCGGCCTCGCCCACCAGCAGCGGGTTGTTCTTGCGCCGGCGGCACAGGATCTGGATCACGCGCTCGACCTCGTACTCGCGGCCGATCAGCGGATCGATCTTGCCTTCCTTGGCGAGCTGGTTCAGGTTCTGCGTGAACTGCTCGAGCGGGGACGACTTCTCGTTCTTCTCGCCGCCGCCATCCTCGCCTTCACCCGAGGAGGCGTCGCTGCTGCCCTTGGCGGCTTCCGGCGGATCGCTTTTCTTGATGCCGTGGGCGATGAAGTTCACGACATCGAGGCGCGTCACGCCCTGCTGGTGCAGATAGTAGACCGCGTGCGAGTCCTTCTCGCCGAAGATCGCCACCAGCACGTTGGCGCCGGTGACTTCCTTCTTGCCGTTGCCGGTGGACTGCACGTGCATGATGGCGCGCTGGATCACGCGCTGGAAACCCAGCGTCGGCTGGGTGTCGACATCGTCGGTACCCGCCACCTGGGGCGTGTTGTCCTTGATGAAGTTGGTGAGCGACGCCCGCAGGTCGTCGACGTTGGCCGAGCAGGCGCGCAGAACCTCTGCTGCGCTCGGGTTGTCCAGCAAAGCGAGCAGCAGGTGCTCCACCGTGATGAACTCGTGGCGCTGCTGCCTGGCTTCTACAAAAGCCATGTGCAGGCTGACTTCCAGTTCCTGGGCAATCATGTGATTTCCTTTTGCCTTGCTGTAAATAATTTGTCAGATGGGTTGGAGCGCGCCTAAATCAACAGGTTCACTCGACCGGTTCGCTGACACATTGCAGCGGATGCCCGGCCTGGTGGGCCGCTTCCATCACCTGATTGACCTTGGTGGCCGCCATGTCGCGGGAATACACCCCGCAGACACCCCGGCCATCGAGGTGGATCTTGAGCATGATCTGGGTCGCGGTTTCCCGGTCCTTGTTGAAGAACTCCTGGATCACGACGATCACGAACTCCATCGGCGTGTAGTCGTCGTTGAGCATGACGACCTGGAACATCTGGGGCGGCGCGGTCTTCTGCGGTCGCCGCTCGAGCACGACCGCATCGCCATCGTCCCGCCTCGGCTTCACGGCCGGCGGCGTCTTGGGGGTCGAAGGGATTCTGGTAGCCATGAAATTCATTTTATAGAGCCGCCGCGGGTTGCACTCGCCGTTGTGGCACAACTGGTGGCGGGTTTGTGACATTCAAGTCGAATGCGGTCGGATCCGCGCCTCGGCCTCAGGCAAGCAGCATGCCCCGGCGGCAAAACAACCGCTGGCCCAGGGCTTTTCCAGCCCAAGAAAAAGCCCCGGCACCTGTCGGCCCGGGGCTTGGGGGATCGGGGCGTCCGTCACGGACGCGCCAGCGCCCTTTTTACATGTTGTCGATCATGACCTGGCCAAAGCCCGAGCAGCTGACCTGGGTGGCACCTTCCATCAGCCGCGCGAAGTCGTAGGTGACCTTCTTGCTGGCGATCGACTTTTCCATCGAGCTGATGATCAGGTCGGCCGCTTCGGTCCAGCCCATGTGGCGCAGCATCATTTCGGCCGAGAGGATCTCGGAACCCGGGTTCACGTAGTCCTTGCCGGCGTACTTGGGCGCAGTGCCGTGGGTGGCCTCGAACATCGCGACCGTATCGCTGAGGTTGGCGCCGGGGGCGATGCCGATGCCGCCGACCTGGGCCGCCAGCGCGTCCGAAACGTAGTCGCCGTTCAGGTTGAGGGTCGCGATCACGCTGTATTCGGCCGGGCGCAGAAGAATCTGTTGCAGGAATGCATCAGCAATCGAATCCTTGACGGTGATTTCCTTGCCCGATTTCGGGCTCTTGAACTTCATCCAGGGACCGCCGTCGACCAGTTCGGCGCCGAATTCCTTGGCAGCCAGGCCATAGGCCCAGTCGCGGAAACCGCCTTCGGTGAACTTCATGATGTTGCCCTTATGCACGATCGTGACGCTGGGCTTGTCGTTGTCGATCGCGTACTGGATCGCCTTGCGCACCAGGCGCTCGGTGCCTTCGCGCGACACCGGCTTGATGCCGATGCCGGAGGTGTTCGGGAAGCGGATCTTCTTGACGCCGAATTCGTCCTGCAGGATCTTGATGAGCTTCTTGGCCTTGTCGCTCTCGGCCTCGAATTCGATGCCGGCGTAGATGTCTTCCGAGTTCTCGCGGAAGATCACCATGTTGGTCTTGTGCGGTTCCTTGACCGGGCTGGGCACGCCCTCGAAATACTGGATCGGGCGCAGGCAGACGTAGAGGTCGAGTTCCTGGCGCAGCGCGACGTTGAGCGAACGGATGCCGCCACCCACGGGCGTGGTCAGCGGGCCCTTGATCGACACCACGTAGTCACGCACCGCGTGCAGCGTTTCCTCGGGCAGCCAGACATCCGGGCCATAGACCTTGGTCGATTTCTCGCCCGCGTAGACCTCCATCCAGTGGATCTTCTTCTTGCCGGCGTAGGCCTTGGCCACGGCCGCATCGACCACCTTGAGCATCACGGGCGTGATGTCCAGTCCGGTGCCGTCGCCCTCGATGAACGGGATGATCGGCTGATCCGGCACATTGAGCGAATTGTCGGCATTGACCGTGATCTTCTGGCCTGCGGCCGGGACTTTGATGTGCTGATAGCTGGACATGAGGACGAGGACTCCGGATGAGATGAAGACTGGAAGACTCGGAGTTTCCAGCCGCCTGATTAGCCTTAGAATTTTAGACGCAACCGGAGGAGCCCGGAGGATCTGTCAACCATGGCCGTGTTGGTTTCGTTGTTGACAGACCTTCTGCTGGCCGGGAGGCGTTTTCAAAATCCATTTCCATTTAGGAATCCGTAATGAGCAAAGTTCTCGCAGTCATGATGGCCGGCCTGTTCGCAGCTGGTGCATTCGCCCAAGGCACCTCGCAAGAAGCCGCCCCCCAGACCAACACCAAGTCTCAGCAGCGCGCCCAAGAGCGTCGCGCCGACAAGCCGCAAGGTCAAGTGCGCCCCCAAGGTGGCGATACCGCGAACACCGCAGAAGGCAGCGGCGGCCTGACTCAGAACAAGTCGACTGCAGCCGCACAAAATCGTACCGCCACCCGCGACGATCGCCGCCGCAACAAGGACGGCAGCGTCCGCAAGATGAACCCGCAAGGCGGCACGCCCCAGTAATCGGAACAATCCGAATTCAAATAAGGCGCTCTTCGGAGCGCTTTTTTTCGTCCGAACGAATAGTCTGCCCAACCTCATTGGGGCAAATCGCGGCGAATTCGAGGTAAGCTTTGCTTCCAACGAATCTGCCCGCCTGTGCGGGCATTCTTGTTTGCGTTGCCGTCCCGAAAGTCGACCATGTTCCTGCGTTTTTTCAGTCTTCTCGCGCTATCGTTTTCATTCACCGCATCTGCTGCACAAGCCCAGGAAGCGCAAAGCCAGCTGCAAAGGGTCCGGATCGCCGCCGGGATGTACCAGATCGACGCCCAGGTTGCCCAGACGCCGCGGCAGCGCGAGATCGGGCTCATGTTCCGCAAGGAAATGCCACAGGCCGAAGGCATGGTTTTCGTGTTCGAGCAGCCGGCCACCCAGTGTTTCTGGATGAAGAACACGCTGCTGCCGCTGACCGCGGCCTTCGTTGCCGACGATGGCCGCATCGTGAACCTGGTCGACATGCAGCCGAAGAGCGAGGAATCGCACTGCTCAAAGGAACCGGTGCGCTACGTGCTCGAGATGAACCAGGGCTGGTTCGCGAAGAAGAACATCAAGGCCGGCGCCAAGCTCGGCGGCGAGCTGTTCACCCGCCCGCGCTGAGCGAAGCGTCCGACCCATGAAAAAGCCGACCCTCGGGCCGGCTTTTCGTTGTCGGGAAACCGGGAGTCGGATCAGCCGAAGTTCTTGGCCACGAAGTCCCAGTTCACCAGCTTCGCGAGGAAGGTCTCGACGAACTTGGGGCGCAGGTTGCGGTAGTCGATGTAATAGGCGTGTTCCCAGACGTCCACGGTCAGCAGTGCCTTGTCGGCGGTCGTGAGCGGGGTGCCGGCGGCGCCGGTGTTGACGATGTCGACCGAACCGTCGGCCTTCTTCACCAGCCAGGTCCAGCCCGATCCGAAGTTGCCCACGGCCGACTTCACGAAGGCTTCCTTGAACGCCGCGTAGCTGCCCCACTTGGCATCGATCGCCTTGGCCAGCGCGCCCGTGGGCTCGCCGCCGCCCGCGGGCTTCATGCAGTTCCAGAAGAAGGTATGGTTCCAGATCTGGGCTGCGTTGTTGTAGATGCCGCCGCTGGACTTCTTGACGATGTCCTCGAGCGTCATGCTCTCGAACTCGGTGCCCTTCTGCAGGTTGTTCAGGTTCACGACGTAAGCGTTGTGGTGCTTGCCGTAGTGGTACTCCATCGTTTCCTTCGAATACTCGGGCGCCAGCGCGTCCAGTGCGTACGGCAGGGGAGGAAGAACGTGTTCCATGATATTTTTCTCGCGGGTTGGTTAAGGGAATCGGAGATTCTAGGAAGGATTCGCAGGCACGGCGTCGGACGTCGCCGCGATGTCCTTGTCGCAGCCGCTATTGCATCACTTTCAGGTCGACCGTGCCGTCGGCGAGCCGGGCCCTGACCTCGTCGCCGGGCGCCAGGCTGGCGGCGCTCGTCACCGCATGGCCCTCGGCATCGGTGAGCCAGGCGTAGCCGCGCTGCAGCACCAGCGCGGGATCGAGCAACTGCAGGCGCAGCGCCGCGCGCTCCAGCCGCTCGCGGTGACAGGCGATGGTGGTGCACAGCCCCAGCGGCGCCCTCGCCTGCAAGGCCTGCCGTGCCTGCGCGAGACGGTCCATCCTGGCGAGCACCGCGTAATGCAGGCGCTGGGCCTGGTGGGCGAGGCCCAGGCGCTGGCGTGCCACCAGCGTCGATGGGCGTCCAAGCCGACCGGTCGCCAGGTCGAGGCGCTGACTCAAGACATCGACGCGCGTCGCAACGGCCTCCCGCAGCCGCTCTTCGATCAGATCGAGCGCGCCGAGCCACAACTCGCGCGGCGCGGACACGAGCTCGGCGGCGGCGGTCGGGGTCGGGGCCCGGACGTCGGCGCAAAAGTCGGCGATCGTGAAGTCGGTCTCGTGGCCGACACCGCAGACGACAGGCACCGGACTCTGGACGATCGTGCGCGCCAACGCCTCGTCGTTGAAGGCCCACAGGTCCTCGATCGAGCCGCCGCCGCGCACCAGCAGGATGACATCGACCTTCGGTTCCAGCGCGTAGAGCGACTGCAGCGAACGCACGAGCTCTGACGGCGCGCCGTTTCCCTGCACGGCCGCCGGCGCCAGCACGACGGGGATGTGCGGCACCCGGCGCCGCAATGCGGTGACGACGTCGTGGAGCGCCGCCGCACCGAGGGAGGTCACGAGCCCGATCGCGCGCGGCAGGGCCGGCAACGCCCGCTTGCGTGCCGGGTCGAACAGCCCTTCGGCCTCGAGCCGGGCCTTGCGCTGCATGAACTGTTCGAACAGCGCGCCCTGCCCGGCTCGCCGCAGGCTTTCGACCACCAGCTGCAAATCGCCGCGCGGCTCGTACACGGCGAGCCGGCCGCGCACCTCGACCTGATCGCCGTCGCGCGGCGAGAAATCGAGCAGGCTGGCCGCGCGCCGGAACATCGCGCAGCGCAACTGGCCGGCCTCGTCCTTCAGCGAGAAGTAGCAGTGGCCGCTGGCCGCGCGCGAGAAACCCGAGATCTCCCCCCGCACGCTGACCGGGTTGAAGCGCGCGTCCAGCGCATCCGCGACCGCCCGGCACAAGGCGCCGACGGCCCAGACTCTCGCGCCGGACGAGGGCGGTTGCTCACGTTCGTTCATGCTTTTTCCGGTGTCACGGGCTTGAGTCGTCCACAAGGCAGCCCGATGGGGGCTGTGGTGCTGCGGCATCTGCACAACAGGCACGGGTTGCCGTGCAAGTCATTGATTTCAAAGAAAAAAGTACTGCTCAAAATTCAATCGATCCGTGGAAAGGCCCGACCCGTGCGGCTTTGGACAGGTTGCTCCGCGTGTTAATCACAAAGTTATCCACATATCCTGTGCGTCGGCGCCTGCCTCAAGAACTCCTCGTGAAGGCACGCCGCCTCGGGGGATAATCGCCGCGCATTTGCAGTCCATGGGCCGGAGGAATACTTGTTTTCCATCATAGTTGCTGCGGGTTGGCCGATCTGGCCGCTGCTCGCCTGTTCGGTGATCGGGATGGCGCTGGTCATCGAACGATTCACCAGTCTCAAGACGTCCAGGGTCCTGCCGCCCAAGCTTCTCGACGAAGCGATCACCGTCTCGCGCACCTCGATCCCCGGTCCCGACCTCGTGACCAAGCTGGAACAGAATTCCGGGCTCGGCGAAGTGCTGGCCGCCGGCTTTCGCGCCCTCAACGTCAATCCGCTGGCGAGCGAAGACGATCTGCGGGTCTCGATGGAATCGGCCGGCCGCGTGGTGGCGCACCGCCTCGAGCGCTATCTGCCCGCGCTGGCGACCATTGCCTCGGCAGCGCCGCTGCTCGGGCTGCTTGGCACCGTGATCGGCATGATCGAGATCTTCGGCTCGCAGTCCCCGGCCAACGGTGCCGTGGGCTCCGGCAATCCGGCGCAACTGGCGCACGGGATCTCGATCGCGCTCTACAACACCGCCTTCGGCCTCATCATTGCCATTCCGGCCTTGATCTTCTGGCGCTACTTCCGCAGCCGGGTCGACGAATACCTGCTGAACCTCGAACTGGCCGGCGAGCGTTTCGCCCGCCACCTGGACACGCTGCGCCGATGAGGATGCATTTCCGTCACGGCTCGCGCGACGAGCCCGAGATCAACCTGATCCCGTTCATCGACGTGCTGCTGGTCGTGCTGATCTTCCTGATGCTCTCGACCACCTACAGCAAGTTCACCGAGATGCAACTGCGCCTGCCGGTGGCCGACGTCGAAGCCCAGCGCGACTATCCGAAGGAGGTGATCGTCGCGGTGTCCGCCGATGGACGCTTCTCGATCAACAAGACCGTGCTGGCGGACCGCAGCGTCGAGACCGTGGCGGCCGCGCTGGCCGCCGCCGCCGGCGTTGCCAGGGACAATGTCGTGATCATCAGCGCCGACGCCAGCGCCGCCCACCAATCGGTCATCACCGTGATGGAAGCAGCGCGCCGGGCCGGGCTGATGCAGATCACCTTCGCCACCCAATCGGCCGCGCAGGCGGGGCGCTAGTTGCAGGAGGCCTGGCTGCGGCGCGGCGCTCTGGCGCGCGGGTTGTGGCCGCTGTCGCTGCTCTACGGCGCGCTGGCCGCCCTCCGAAGAACCCTCTACCGGCTGGGCCTGCGGCGCGTCGAGCGCGTCGGCGTGCCGGTGATCGTCGTCGGCAACGTGATCGCCGGCGGCTCCGGCAAGACGCCGGTGGTGATGGCGATCGTCCGGCACCTGGAGGCGCGCGGCATCCGGGCCGGCGTGGTGTCGCGCGGCTACGGCCGGACCACGCAGGACTGCCGCGAGGTGCTGGACGACAGCGATCCGGCGGCGGTCGGCGACGAGCCTGCGCTGATCCGCCGTTCGACCGGGGCGCCGGTCTTCGTCGCCCGGCGCCGCATCGAAGCCGCCCGCGCCCTGCTCGAGCGCCACCCGGCGACCCAGGTGATCGTGAGCGACGACGGCCTGCAGCACCTGGCGCTGGCGCGGGACATCGAAATCTGCGTCTTCGACGACCGCGGCGTCGGCAACGGCTGGCTGCTGCCGGCCGGCCCGCTGCGGGAGCCGTGGCCGCGCCGCTGCGACTTCGTCCTGCATACCGGCGAACGGCCGGCCTTCGCCGGCTTCACGGCCCGGCGCACTTTGGCGGATCACGCGCTGCGGCGCGATGGCACGCGGGTGCCGCTGGCCTCCCTGGCCGGGCGCAGCCTGATCGCGGTGGCGGCGATCGCCAAGCCCGAGGCCTTCTTCCAGATGCTGCGCGCGCGCGGGCTGGCGCCGGCGTCCTGCATTGCGCTGCCGGACCATGACGACTTCCGCCATTGGCGCCCGCCCGGCGACACCGGCCAGGTGCTGCTGTGCACCGAGAAGGATGCCGCAAAGCTGTGGCGCAAGGCACCCGCCGCGCTGGCCGTGCCGCTGGTCTTCGAACCCGAGCCCGGCTTCTTCACGGCGCTCGACGCAAAGCTATCATCGCGTGATGGACACCAAGCTGCTTGAACTGCTCGTCTGCCCCGTGACCAAGGGGCCGCTGACCTGGAACGCCGAGAAGCAAGAGCTCGCCTCGCGCAGCGCCCGCCTCGCCTACCCCGTGCGCGACGGCATCCCGGTGCTGCTCGAAACCGAGGCGCGCACGCTGTCCGACGAAGAGCTGGGGCTTTGAGCGCCGACTTCACCGTCCTGATCCCGGCCCGGCTGGCATCGACACGGCTGCCCGACAAGCCGCTGGCCGACATCGCCGGCCTGCCGATGGTGGTGCGCGTCGCCCAGCGGGCCGCGCGTTCGGGCGCCGACAGCGTGGTGGTCGCAGCCGACGATGCCCGCATCGTCGACGCCTGCAGCGCGCATGGCGTGCGGGCGCTCCTCACGCGCACCGATCACGCGAGCGGTACCGATCGCCTGGCCGAGGCCTGCACGCAGCTCGGCCTGGCCGACGACGCGATCATCGTCAATGTGCAGGGCGACGAGCCCCTGATCGAACCGGCCCTCATCGACGCCGTGGCCGAGGCGCTGGCGGCGCATCCCGGCGCCGCGATGAGCACCGCGGCGCACGCCATCGACTCGCTCGAGGATTTCGTCAATCCGAACGTGGTCAAGACCGTGCTCGATGCCCAAGGGAACGCGCTCTATTTCAGCCGCGCGCCGATCCCGTGGTGGCGCGACGGCTTCGCCGGCACCGGGCCGACATCGCTGCCAAGCGCGCCCGCGCCGCTGCGCCACATCGGCATCTATGGCTACCGCGCGGGCTTCGTGCGCGGCTTCCCGAGCCTTCCACCGGCGCCGATCGAGGCGATCGAAGCCCTGGAACAGCTGCGCGCCCTGTGGCATGGCCACCGGATCGCCGTGCATGTCAGCGCGCATGCGCCGGGCCCGGGCATCGACACGCCCGAGGATCTGGCGCGAGTGCGCGCCCTGTTCGGCGCCTAGAAGCCTCCGGCCTGTGGTCCGGGGTCGGCCCCGGACCCCATGCTATCCTCGAAGCAACTCCGCCTTGCGCCGCCTCGTGGCCGCCGTGGCGCGACAGAAATCAAGAACCTTCGAGGACACCATGAGACTGATTTTGTTGGGCGCCCCCGGGGCAGGGAAAGGCACCCAGGCGGCCTTCATCTGCCAGAAGTACGGCATCCCCCAGATCTCGACCGGCGACATGCTGCGCGCCGCCGTCAAGGCCGGCACGCCGCTCGGGTTGCAGGCCCAGGCCGTCATGGCATCGGGCGCGCTGGTGAGCGACGACCTGATCATCAACCTGGTCAAGGAACGCATCGCGCTGCCTGACTGCGCCCAGGGCTTTCTCTTCGACGGCTTCCCGCGCACCATTCCGCAGGCCGAGGCCATGCGTGCGGCGGGCGTCAAGCTCGACTA
>NZ_JBFUFO010000007.1:0-148959 GCF_056403395.1 Variovorax sp. P2_H12
AGCGAATGCCACCGGCGAAGTTCGCCGAGCTGCATCGCCAGCGCGCTGGCGACGCAGCTCGATCCAGCTCAACAACCACCGAGATCAATTAATCTTGCAACCCCGGACTTCCTCGTTATGAATGGCACGGCAGGAGGGGGCAGGTCAAACAAGCGCCACATAAGCGTGCCACGGAGGCGCAACAGGCCTGTAGGGCCGCGAAGACAACGCGCGTGGCCGGCGGCCGTTAGAGGCGCACTTCGACGCGCGTGGGTGACGCGCCGCCTTCCGGCTCGACGAAGGCCACCACGCCGCCCTCCACCCGCCGGAACGCCAAATCGAATCGGCTTGCGCCTACAGAAATGCTGCCGATGTTCAGCGAATCGATGCCGACGGGCAGCCGGGGCCTGTTGATGAGCATGCAGTCAGCCTGTGCGTCGATTTCCACCCCCAGGCACGCCTGCAGCAGCATGAACACCGATCCAGCAGCCCAGGCCTGCGGGAGACAGGCTACCGGATAGGCGATGGGCGATTCGCCCGGCGAACGCTTGAATCCGCAAAACAACTCGGGCAGGCGCAGCCCGAAGAACGCGGCGGCCTCGAACAGGTTGTTCAGCAGATGGACCGCGCCATCGCGGTCGCCATACCGCGCCACCCCCGCGGCGCAAAGTGCCACGTCGTGCGGCCAGACAGAGCCGTTGTGATAGGACATCGGGTTGAAGCGCGCCATGTTCGAAGGCAGCGTGCGCACGCCCCACCCGGAATCAAAAGCGCCCGAAAGAAGATGCCGAGCCACGATGCGGCCACGTTCGAGCGAAGGGAGGCCGCTGAACAGGAGGTGGCCGGCGTTGGAAGCGCGCACGCGGCAAGGGCTGCCCTTGCCGTCAAGCGCGATCGCATAGAACTCGAGATCGTCCTGCCAGAAGGCTTGCTCCACCCGAGCCGCCAGGGACGACGCAGACTTGCTCCACCGTTCAGAAGCAAGGTCATCGCCACGACGGGTTGCCAGCGACGCCATGCCACGCAATGCCGCATACGTGTAGCCCTGTACCTCCACCAAGGCGATCGGTCCAACCGGCGAGCTGCCGTCTTCGTGGAACACGGAGTCGTGGCTGTCCTTCCAACCCTGGTTGGCGAGCCCGGTGGCCTCTCCGCGTGCGTAGCTCAGGAAGCCGCCATGGCGTGCCACGTTGCTCTCGATCCACGTCATTGCCGCCACCAGCGCGCTCCATATGCCATTGATGAATTCGAAGTCTCCGGTGTGCTGGGCATAGGCTGCGGCGAGCATTACGAACAGCGGGGTGGTGTCGACGCCGCCGTAGTACTTGCCGAAGGGCAATTCATTGACAGCTGCCATCTCACCCTTGCGCGTCTCGTGCATGATCTTGCCCGGCTCGGCGTCCCGGAAGGTCGACGTCTCGAGCGCCTGGTGAGCCGCCAGGAAAGAAAGCACCCCACGCGCAAGGGCCGGATCGATCCAGAGCGTTTGCATCGCCGTGATCACCGCATCGCGGCCGAAGGGCGTCGAAAACCATGGAATGCCGGCGTAGGGATACGGGCCGGTGGGCAATTCGGTGGTCAGCAACGCGAGGTCGGCCTCGGACTTGTCGATCCATGCCTGGAACAACCGATTCGATACACGCAGCCGCGAACCACGGCGGCGGTGCAGCCGCAGGATGCAGCGTGCCTGCGCCGCGGCATCACGGTAGCTCTGGCGCGACGGCAGGGTGTGCGCGGTCCCGACCTCGACATACAACGTCCAGCGTGCGCGTCTGGCTAGAAACACCTCGAATTCGGCGTGATCTTCGGTCAAGCGTTGCGGCACCTCGGAAAACGACACCACGACGCTGCGCCATACGGCGTCGAGACCCTGATAGCGCAATGCGACGCCGCGGTCATCGACTTGCGCGTCGGCGGGATCGCCGCGCTTGTTCCGGCTATGGCCTCGCACCTCGAACATGTCCCGGAAGTCGGCTGCGTAAAGCAGTTGGATCGGCACGCGCGCCGCCTCGTCGCTGTAGTTGGCAAGGGAAATGCGTTCATACACGCGGGCGTCCCACAGAAAGCGCCGCCGTTCCAGATGTATCACGCCCTCGGGCATCGAGGTTTCACCCAGCGGCGGCAACGGGTGGTTGGTCATGTTGGCCGTGAAGAAGGCGTTGTCCTGGCTCACCGCGCTCGAAAGGAGCGCCGGCTGGAGCCCGTCCATCAGCAGGCGGAAAGTCGACAAGAGGCGGGTGTCATTGTGGAAGAGGCCGTCACCCTCTCCGGTGACATCGCCAAACGCATCGGCGACCAGGAAGGTGTCGCCTTCCTTCAAGACGAAAAGCCGCTGCCCGGAGCGCGCAGGCGGGGCGGGCCATGCATCTTCCTGCGTCACCGTGGATTTTTCTGCTGCCGCGCTCAAGGCACCGCTCCTTCAGGTCCAGGTCTCTTCATGCCGCCTCGCCTTCGAGCAGCGAGGCTCGGCTGTCGCGCGCGAGCTGCCAGTAGAGTTGCGCGTAGTGCTGCGCCATTGCTTGCGCCGTGAAGCGCTCTTCGAATACGGCACGTACCCGTGCGCGCGGCAGACGCCGCACGGCTTCGACGGCCTCGGCCGCTTGCGCGACGTCGTCCACGATGTAACCTGTCACGCCGGGGTCGACGATCTCGGGCACCGATCCACGGCGCCAGGCAATCACCGGCGTGCCGCAAGCCATCGCCTCGATCATCACCAGGCCGAACGGTTCGGGCCAATCGATCGGGAATAGCAGCGCGCGCGCGTCGCCGAGGAACTGGCTCTTGTGCTCATCGTCGATCTCCCCGAGAAATTCGACCAAAGGGTGGTCAAGCAGTGGGCGAATCTCGCGCTCGAAATACTCGCGATCGACGTTGTCGACTTTCGCGGCGATGCGGAGCGGAACGCCCGACACCTTCGCGATCTCGATGGCGCGGTCCGGCCGCTTCTCAGGCGAAATGCGACCGAGGAAAGCCAGGTAGTCGCCGCGCGCCGAATCACTGAACCGACAGCTGTCTGCGGCTATGCCGTGGTGCACGGTCGCGTACCAGTTGCCATCGGGCAGCGGCTTGCGTTGGTTGTCCGAAATAGACACGAGCGGATACTTCTTCCATCGGCGGTAGGTATCGGGCAGGTCGGCGATGTCGAGCCGGCCGTGCAGTGTCGTCAAAGTACGCGCGGCGACATCCTCGAACAAGGGAAAGTGCAACATGTCGATGTGGAAATGCAGCACGTCGAACTCGTCGGCCATGCGCCGTACCTCATCCAGCATCGACAGGTGGCTCGCGAGGTCGGATTTGAGCACGGCAGGGTCCAGCCGGATCGCCTGCCTGCGCGTCGCCACGAGCGTGGCTCGCGTTCGCGCCTCGCCGGACGAGAATAGGGTGACTTGATGGCCTTGGTCCACAAGCGCGTCGGTCAGGTGAGCGACCACCCTTTCGGTCCCCCCGTACAGGTAGGGCGGAACCGCTTCGTAGAGCGGTGCGACCTGAGCAATTTTCATGGCTGCTCTCCTAGGTGCTCGAAGAAAAACTCGGGGGTGCGCGGAATGTGCCGTACTACCTGCGCGTGTTCATCAAGGCAGACAAATCGAGCGGGGACGGTCTGTAAAACATAGATGCTGCGGCGTATATGAAAGCCCAGGAGGCCTCGACGCAGCGTAGGCTGTCGAGGGGCCGCTAGTGCGGTGACGTGGGGCGGTCGGTAAGCTACCGGCTTGTTTTTCCATGCTCAGTCTCCTGGCGACGGCATCGGCGCCTGGAGGTATCGATCAACTCAGCGCGAGGGCTAGATCTTTCCCATCAACAACAGAACGACCAGGACCAGCAGTACCAGCCCGATACCCCCGCTGGGGCCGTAGCCCCAACCCCGACTGTGGGGCCAGCTTGGAATCGCGCCGAGGAGCAGCAGAACCACGATGATCAGCAGAATTGTTCCCAATGTCATTTCATTTCTCCTGTCAGTGAGTCGTAGCGGCGCAGTACTCGAGAGAATTCGCGCAGAGCACCAACGCCGCTTTGCTCAGCGCGCCGGCACCAGTCTTCCAACAGTTTCACCAACTGCTCCTTCGAGGCGGCGGATCGGCTCCACAGATCAATGAGTTCTTGTCGCATCGAGTAGATGGTGCTCAGCACCGCGCTCGAATGCAGAGTCTGTTCCAGGGCGGCGCGCTCCTTCTCCGGCAGTCCCCTCGCGTCCCTTTGCAGCAAGTACTTGACCGAATCCAGCGCTCTGGAGTCGGTCGAACTCGGGATCGTGCTCGCCCGCAGGCGGAGGAGTTCCTCCACGGCGATCGGGCGCAAGAATCTGGCGAACTTGGCCAGCACGTCGTACCTGTGGGTGATGACGGCCTGCAGGGTACCCATGTCGCAGCGAGTCTTGGATGCGTTGTAGCGAATCCTTGGCGCCACCTTGCGCACCCTGGCCAAGTGGATCATTTCCAGGATGCGGATGTACATCCAGCCGATGTCGAACTCCCACCACTTGCTGGACAGCCTGGCGGAGGTGACATAGGCATGGTGGTTGTTGTGGAGCTCTTCGCCGCCGATCAGGATGCCCCACGGCACGACATTGCTGGAGCTGTCGTTCGGCGCGAAATTGCGATAGCCCCAGTAGTGACCGACGCCGTTGATGACGCCGGCGGCGAAGAACGGGATCCACAGCATCTGCACCGCCCACATGCTGAGCCCGATCGGGCCGAACAGGGTGACGTCGATCATCAGCACGACCCCAATCCCGAGCCGGGTGTGTCTCGCGTACAGGTTGCGCTCGATCCAGTCGTTGGGGGTGCCACGGCCGTACCTTTCGAGCGTTTCGGCGTTCCTGGATTCCAGGCGATAGAGCTCGGTGCCCTCGAACAGCACTTTCCTGATGCCATGGATCTGCGGGCTGTGGGGGTCTTCGGACGTTTCGCAGTTGGCGTGGTGCTTGCGATGAATCGCCGCCCATTCCTTGGTCACCATCCCGGTGGTGAGCCACAGCCAGAAACGGAAGAAGTGGCTGGCGATGGGATGCAGTTCCAGCGCGCGATGTGCCTGGTGGCGATGCAGGAAAATGGTGACCGCAGCGATGGTGACGTGGGTCAAGCCCAGCGTGACCAGCACAAGACCCCACCAGGGCAGATCGAGCAGGCTAAGTTGCATCACAAGGTCCACGGCAGAACGGCGCACCGACGTCCGATGATTTCGGACGTGGTCACGATGTCCCTGTCCGCAATCCTAGTCAGGCCCGGGCCGCCGTCTGTGCGCTACCGTACCAGCGCCGGATGACTGTCATTTGGTAGCATGGAGCGAGCCATGGGCGTTGTCTGTGCGCCACCGTACAGTCAAGACAGATCCGAAGCGATGCCGCTATGGCCTGTATCTTCGTCGACAACATGGACATCGACGCGTCCAGCATGCGCGTCGAGACGCTCAATGGCACCATCATGCGGTCTGACTTCGCCAGGAACGCAACGGAAAAGAGCATGGCCGAGAGCCTCGCGTGCAAGGTCAACGGTGTGAAGGCGGTCAAGAATGAGATCGCCGTGCGTCCCTCGGTCCCTTCGTAGTGGGACGGCCGCGTTCGTGAGGTTTGGTGGCTTTTCGTCCCGTGCTCCTTTGCCTTCGACGTCGCCTTGGACTCGCGGCACCAACACTCTCGTCCCACCGGCGCGCGCGAGTTTGTCTGATAGCGAACACCGACCTCGGTGACAGCTGAGCCGATGGCACGATCAACCAGAACCCTCCTCTCCGTCGCCATCGGGGTGGCGGGTCTTCTCGTCCTGGTCGCGGGGGCGCTGTTTTTCCTTGTGGACGGCAACGTCGGCAAGGCGCGCTTGGAGGGGGCGGCTTCGCGCGCCTTGGGGGTGGAGGTCAGCGTCGGCGGACGGCGGGGAATCAGCTTCTTCCCCGGCATGCTCGTCACGCTCGAGGATGTGCACATTCACAACATGGGGAGGGACCTCGCATACGCGAAGCAGGCCAGGATCGAGGTCGGCCTGCTGCCCCTACTCAAGAACGAGGTGCAGGTCGAGAGGATCACGCTGCAACACGCCACGGTCTCCATCGAGAAGGACCGCGATGGCCGCTTCAACTTTGAGCAGCCGGAGGCCGCCGCAGCAACGCTGCCTCCACTGGACTGGCCGAACGTTTCCCTTTCGCACGGGACGCTCGTCTACGTGGACCAAGGATCCGGGGGAGGGTTCGAGGCTGCGGATTGCCGCCTGGACATGCATCGCCTGCGGTTTTCGGGCGGGCAGGTCTCGAACCTCATCAAGGACCTTTCATTCACCGCAGAAATCGCTTGCGGGGAGCTCCGCAACGAGGGCCTCACGGTGTCGGATCTGAAGTTCTCGGCCGTCGCGAAGGACGGGGTCTTCGATCTGAGCCCGCTCACGGCGTGGATCTTTGGCACGCAGGGATCGGGGAGTCTACAGGTGGACGTTTCGGGCGCCGTCCCGCAATACCGCATCCAGTACTCCCTCCCGCAGTTCCCCATCGAGGAGTTCTTCAAGACCATGGCGCGGCAGAAGGTCGCAGCAGGCCGGATGGACTTCTCCGCGAACCTGTCGATGCAGGGAACCGGGAAGGAGATGCGGCAGTCCGTGAAGGGGCAGATCTCGCTGCGCGGCAAGAACCTCACGCTCAGTGGCGGCGATCTGGACGCGAAGCTTTCGCGGTTTGAGTCCAGCCAGAACTTCAGCCTCGTGGATGCGGGGGCCTTCTTCTTCGCCGGGCCTCTCGGCCTGGTGGTCACCAAGGGGTATGACTTTGCGAACATCCTTCAGGGAACGGGTGGCAGCAGCGAGATCCGCGCTCTCGTGTCCGACTGGAAGGTCGAGCGCGGCGTGGCCCACGCGCAGGATGTGGCGATGGTAACGAAGGAGAACCGCATCGCCTTGCGCGGAGGGCTCGACTTCGTCAACGGCCGGTTCAACAACGTAACCATGGCGCTGATCGACGCGAAGGGCTGCGCCAAGGTGCGGCAGCGAATCAACGGCACGTTCCAGAATCCGCTGGTGGAGCAACCGAGTCTGCTCGCGTCCCTCACCGGGCCTGTGCGCGGACTGTTGCAAAAGGGCAGCGAGCTCTTTGGCGAACGCTGCGAAGTGTTCTACACCGGTTCGGTGGCGGCGCCCAGCGAGACGCGCAGGTAGTCGGGCCTTCGGCCTCGATGCGCAGCAAGTACTCCATGCGATAGACGATGCCCGGTGCGACATTGCGCGTGCGGCCGACGGTGAGCAGCAGCGCATCGTCCGCGGGCCGGTGAGGCCTGGCACGAGCGCACGTTCAAATGCAGGAACAGTACATCGCAGACTCGGACCGCCAACTTGTACGCCGGTGCGAACGCTGCGAAGGGCTGATCGAGCCCGGCATAGGCATCGCCCTCGACGTGATCGCCGCTCCTGCTGGAGCTCAGGTACAGCGGCCGTCCTGTCAATCCCTGACATGCCTCCGAAACTGCCCAGCGGTGGTCGGAGCACGTTGCGGACTTCAACGCCTTCCCGCGTATACCGATCGGCGCGCCCGAGAGCCACGCACAGACCTCGCATGGCCGCTCCGACTTTAGCCGGCGATCACTCGGATTTTTGGACGGCCGATTGCTGCACCGGCTCGGCGGCCTCGCTCGCGCTGATCTCGGCCAGGTCATCGAGGTTGAGGCCTCGCTCCTTCCAGCGGTCTTTGCGGGCGCCGCCGGCCTTCTCGCCGGCATCGGTGATTGGCGCTCTCGGCGCGGCGTCGGCCTTGGGCACCTCGGGGGTGGTCCCGAAGATGTCGGTCTGCCCCTGCGCGGTCGCCACGTCGGCGGCACGATCGCTGCCGGTGTGGGTGAACTGGCCTCGCTCGGCGTCGGCCTTCTTCCTGCCTGCGGTTGCTTTCTCGCCGGCGGCCGCGCGCTGCTGCTGCCGAACTACCTGTTCAGCGGTTGGGGCTTCAAGCCTTCGGCTGAGTCGCGATCGGCGAGGGCATCGCCTTGATCATCTGCGCCCGGCTGGCCACGGTTTTCCGTCGGCTCGGTTGCACCTTGCTCATGGCCAGCACGAATCGAATCATTGCTTTCCGCCCGTCGGGCCTCTGCGGCAATTTCATCTTGGATCTCCTGTTCGGTTGCGTCCAGCGCTCGAAGGGCTTCGATGATCGAATTGTCGGCCGCGCCCAGCTCGCTGCGGTCCCACGGGATATTGTCCAGCTCGTCGGCTGCGTCGGTCGGGAGCGCCGGGTCGGCGGCCGACTCCGTGGCGCAGGAGTACGACACGCCCGAGCGGCGCGCGGCCGAGTCGGCTGCTGCCGTGGCCAGCGTCGAGCAGAACCTCGCGCAGCAGCGTGGCGCCACGCTGCGCGAGCAGGAGCGCGCCGGCGTCAAACCGGCCAGCGGCCGCACCGCCGACCTCCAGACCACGCTCGATCTCAACGCCGCGAAGCTCAAGGCCGGCGCCGGGAACGCGGCCTCCAAGGCCATCGAGACCGTCGGCTATGCCCGCAAGATGGACGCCGCAAACCTCGGGCGGAACATCGCTTCCAGCCAGGGCACCACGCCGCTGACCAGAAGAACGCAAACATCGCCGCTGGCGTGAGCGCTGCCGCAACGATCGCTGCGGCGGTCGTTGTGATCTACCGTCGAGCATGAGAGTCGGTCCTATCGCGGCACATGCGGCAGCCGCAAACGCCACCTTCGGCGAGGCCACCACAGCTGCCCCTTAGCCGCGCCGCGACCCACGCCACTGACCCCGGGGGCCCCCGATCACGCGCCCTGCAGCCCGGGGCGGCATCGCTCGCAGCCTAGACCGGGCCGGCTAGACGAGGCACCGGTCGACGGGCATCGACGATGCGCAGCAGGTGCGACGCGAGCATCGCGATTTCCTGAGCTTGGCCTGGGTCGGTGATCTCGCGGGTTACGCTCACAAGGCGTGACCCGTTTGTCTTTGCGACTGACAAATTCTTGGGTCGTCTCGTTTCCAGTCAGGGCAAAAGGTCGGTGGTCGACCTTGGAGAAAGGGTCCATCCCTCTCAGCGTCCCTCTCAGCGGCCGCGCTCCGGCGAGGCGTCGAGCAGGTCTGCATCCGGATAGTCCGATGCCACGAGTGGCCCGATCACTGCCGCTGTCAGCTTCTCGTCATCCGCTTCGGCAGCGCGGCGCGCTTCTTCGCGACGGCGGCGCGCCCGAGACTCGCGGGGTTTTCGGTCATGGTTCGGAACTCATCTAGGCTTACCCGAGGACAGACACGGTATATAGGAAACACCGGAGGTTCGTCATGCCCATGGACTACCTGCGCAGGATCGAGAACGCGGAATTTCCGCTGACCGTCACCGACGTCAACGAGATCGGGTACGTCGCGATCCTTAAGGCGGCCGGCCTGGTGGAAGCAGCAGTTCCTCTCCCGCATCGAGATCCGGACGGCACCACCGTACAAGGACCGGCGATCGTCGCCGAGATCACACAAAAAGGGCGCGAAGAACTGGCGCGACACGGCGGCAGTCCGCCATCGTCTTAGCCGCTCGATGTCCCGGTGGATCTGTTCTGTACGGCCACTTGGGTCGTAGCGGGCCTCGTACCAAAGACGCCATCAGGATCCTCTTCAGTCAAGAACTTGAAGGCCAGTGCGCCGACGGACACGAGGAGCACAAACACGATGACCCAAATCAGTGCCACATCCGAGGCGCTTCGGTGGGATTTCATGACACCCCCCTTTTTGATGGGTCGTAGATCATTGCACATCTTCCGGTGTGCAGCACTGTCAGACGGATGCGCGTGGCGCTGAACGAAAAACCCGCCAAGCTTGCGCGGGTCGGGTTCTTTGGGCGGCATTTCCCCCTTGCGGGGATCCTGGCAGAGCGTGAGCCCTGGGGCGTTTTGTGCGGCCGGGACGGAGGCCGTTGTCTTGAGGGCGAAACACCGGTGTCGTTGGTGTCTGCGGTCTCTGGTGCAGATGCCACACCATAAGGTTCACTTGCGAGGTGCAATACCGTCTCAGGTGCTGGCCACCATCCATGCCCTCGCGGACGGCCTCGAAGGCGGCGCTCGCGATCACTTCCAGAAGCTGGCCCGATACGCTCGGATTGCCGGTGCCACCTCTAGGAATCCTGAATCGGAGTGACAGGGAGCTATTCAGACGCCGAATCGTTGTAGCTCTTCGCAATCGGTTCATTCACCTCGCTGTCGATATAGCTGGACAGCGTCTCGTCAAGGATGGGCACCTGTCCATTGAGTAGCCGCGTTCGGGCCGCTTGCACCGCGGCTTTGTGAGCAGCCTCCGGCATGCTGCGTCCGTTTAGATAGTCGGCAACCAAGGCTTCGGCGGCTTCCAAGAAAAGAGACATGCGCATCTCCCCCGCCGGGGGGCATACAGACCTTTCGCGGCAAGACTGACAGCGACCAGTGTGCGCGCTCTAGCGAGGTTCGTCGCTCGGCGCGCGAAATGGCCCCATTTGAATATCCGCCTGGTCCAGTCACGAGTCGTAGGGAATGTGATCGTCGCCCACGGGGCGGGGACGGTTGTGATACGCCTCAAGCCAAACCTTGAGGCGACGATCCAAACCTTCTTCAGCGGCCTCCTGATTGGGGCTGCGTGTGCCGTCAAGACCACCGTCGCTCTCAACCTTCATGTGCCATTCGGGTGAGGGGAACGGGGGAGGGCCGGCGCCGCCATTGAAGTGGCTTTGCATCGTCATCGAGACCCTCTAGCGCGCCGGTGACGTTGCGTTCGCTGGACGTACTCGCACCGTCTCCGGCACGGACTGGGTACTCCTAGGCAATACCCTGCGGCAGCGTGTCTCGATGGGGTCCGCCACCCGCTGGATCTCGGGCGCGCGACTCTCTCCCGCAGACAGATGCAGCGTTGTCTTACCTGCCCCGACCTGCTGAAGCCGCACGCTGTGCTTCCACGAAAAAAGGAGCGACGTATGGCCGACGACCTGAGCAACCGCGGCCCTCAAGACTGGGCCGAGATCAATGTGAACGAAGACCACGACGTGCGGTACTGGACCGCGGCCTATGACGTGACCGAGGCCGAGCTCCGCCTTGCGGTGGCAGCGGTAGGGACCTCGTCCGAGGCGGTACGGGAGCATCTCGGCCGGTAGTGTTAAAGAGAATCGGACGGTCGCCGGCACTGGTCCTCGAAACAGCCTCGGTTGTCTGGGCGGTCTAGGCGGTCTCGAAGCCGGCGGCCGTCCGCCCGACTTCAGCAAGATTGGGGAGATCTGTCATGTCGATGGAATTGCTCCAGGCGCTCGCCGATGCGGAGATGCCTCTTGAGATCGTCAATCCGAGAGTTCAGCAGGAACTCAAGGTTCTTCACCACGCCGGCTACATCATCTGCAGCTTCCCCGCGGCCGCAACGGGCCAACCTCAGCCTGCGTGCGTCCACATGGTCACGGTGCTCGGCCGCCGGGCGTTGAGGTGTTTCGGGCCGATCCCTCGCATGCCGGACTGGCGTGACCTCTGGCGAAGGCGTCGCGACACCACGAAAAAGCCCGCCCAAGCGGGGGATCAGCGCCTCCATGCCGAGCGCGCGACACGCTCGCGCCGATGATTTCTGGTGCAAATCAGCATCTGGGCGAACACATCGGGCCTGACGAGGTGGCGGCCGATCTGTGGCGCGACGAGCGCTTGCGAGAGATGGCACCCGCGGCGGCGGCCGTGGAGTGGCTGCAGCCGTTGAGAAGCGCGGCAGAGGCGCGCGGCCTCACATGAAAAAGCCCGCGCTGGGCGGAGCTGGTGCGGGGGGCCTGCGAGCGTTCGCCTGGGGAACGAGCTACTTGCGTTGCAGACCGGCTAGCACGGCACCCAGTTGCTCGTCGTTCAGGGCCGGGTGTATTTCCAATTCCATCAGATCGGACCACTCCAGAGCCCAACGCGCCATCGCGGAGGCGTCGTCCGCCTCACTGATGCTGAATCCCGTACCGTTCGCCACGTCGTGCCAGCGCCCGAGCATTTTGACGCCCTGTGGGGCCTGCCCACCCGTCTTCGCGAAGCGCTCGATGACGGCATTGCGATTGCCGGAAAGAACGCGCCAATGGCCAATGAAAAGCATGATGTTCTTCCTCTTTTTGCGGCACCGTGGAGGTGCGATGCGGGCGAGTGCCGCGCGAGCATCGCCAGGCATTGGGTCATGCCCTTGGTCATTGATAGTCGATCGCGCCCACATCTACAACCCGGCCAAGTCGGCGACCGACTGGTTGGCTCCCGAGGGGATCAACAAGGGGGTCCGCGCCACCCGAGGCGTGGCAATACCTGCGGCTGGCACCGGTCGAGGTGTTCGACGCCGGACCGATCTAGGTAGGCGAAAAGGTCTGGTCGCCACAGTGCCTGTTTTTTGGGCATCTCGTCGGCGGCCCCATCTGGAGTCGATCCCCGAGGTTTCGCATGCGGTTTTCCACAGGTCTGTCCACGGGCCTCGGGGAGAACCCTGATCAGTCGCCGCGCTGGGCCTTTCGCCAGTCCCAAGGCGGTACCGGTTCGGCATCGCGCCAGAGCCCGACGTGCTTCGCCTTGGCCTCCGTTTCGGCGAACTCGTATTGGCCGCGCTCCTGGGCGGTCTGCTCGCGAGAGTAGTCCCTGTACCACCAGGCCATCCCGACCGTGACCATGGCGAGGCCGGCATCGAGCGTCCTGGGCCCGCGCGGCGCCGAGGCGGGCATCACCATCACCTTGCACACGCTGCGACCGTAGCGATCGGTCTTGATGCAGTCGAGGTCGACGTCCTTCATGTAGACCAGGTCGGACATGGCCTGCTTGGCGCGCTCGCCGAAGGGCTGGCGCCTTTCGGGGGTGTCGATCCCGTTCAGGCGAACCTTGATCTCCTCATAGCTGCCGGGCTGGCCGCAGCGGGCCTTGAGCGTGTCGCCGTCGGAAACGCCGACCACCAAGCAAGTGCGCGGTGCGGCGGAAACGGCGAGGGGGAGGGCGAATAGGAGGAGAAGTGTGAGGGAGCGAATCATCGAGGCGATTGTCCCTGGGGCGGCCTGACAAACGCGCCTCGCTCCGAGGGGGATGCGTGCGCGGGACGGCGATTTTTGGCCGCCTCGTGTGTCAAGGGTGGGCGCGAAAAAAGCTCGGCGTGACCAGTGGTTGGGCGAAAACTCCCCTCATGGGGTGCAAGGGGTCGAAGGTTCGAATCCTTTCACGCCGACAAAAAACGTAGTCAGATCAACGGGTTACGCTCACAAGGCGTGACCTGTTTCTCTTTGCGTTTGGCCAATTCGCGGGTCTTTGACAAACCCGACCGCGCCCGTTTGGGCGGCTTTTCAGTTTCTGGAACTCCGGCGCAGTTGGTGGACCTAATGGGCATGCACCCTTTCTCCAAGGTCGACCACCGACCTTTTGCCCTGACCGGAAACGGCCAGGGCTTTTTCGTTTCAGCGGTGTAGTTCGGAGTTGAGCTCCTTCGAGCTATTGACGTTTTCCGCTTCGGCGCTCATCGTGAACTCTTCCACTTCGGGCGGGGCACAACATGGACAAGCGACGCGTCCTCTTGATCGGTTTGGCCGTCGTGGGGACGGTGCTCGGGCAGGGCGCGGGCGCACAACCCAAGAAGGCCAAGGAGGCCGCCGGCACCGAGGCCGCACTGCGCGACTCGATCGCTCAGTTCGAGAAGGCCTGGAACCGGCACGACGTGAAAGCGTGGCTGGCGTTGATGACGGAGGACGTCTGGTTCACTCAAGCGCAGGACTATTACGAACGCATGAAGGGCAAGAAGGCGGTGCAGACCACCTTCGAATACGACGTGAAGAACACCGACCTCCAATGGGAGGCCAAGCGAGTGCGCATGATGCCCGATGGCACCGCCAGCGTAGAGTTGCGCCAGGTCGCCCTCATCCCTCCCAAGACCGATGGCAAGTACAAGCGTGAGGACGTGAGCGATCCGAGCTTCAGCCGCTGGCGCTTCGAGGGCGGCAAGTGGCGGCTGTTCTTCTTCACTTCGCACAAGGGCTGGGCGCTGGCCGAAATGAAGAAGGACGGACTGGAGTAGAAGGTGCCTCCTAACGCTCGGCGTGAGGTGGTTGGGCGAAAACTGCCCCCAAGCATGCTGATGCATGGAATTTGTTCTCTTCGGTGGCGATTGGTGCCATCATGAATTTCCAGCAATGGAAGTTCGCTTTTCCATGCTTTCCGCTTTCAACCAAGCGAAAAGGAGAATGCAAATGGTCGAATCGAGACACGGACTTTGGAGCGGGACGGGCGGGATGCTGGTGGCAGCCGGCCTCCTGATGCTATCGGGCGCTGCCCTGGCCACCGATCAGTCGCAGCAGCGCCAGCAAGGCAGGGACGTGAACCAGGGTGCCAAACAGGACGCGCGCTCGGGCAAGGTCGACTGCCGAGCCGAAAACCAGAAGAGCAACAGCCAGTGCAGGCAGGACAAGCGGGACACCAAGCAAGACGGTCGCCAGGACAAGCGGGACATCAAGTACTGACGGATCGCCGGTCGCCTCAAAGCGGCTGTGCGCGGACATCGATCTCGGACGCCGGCTGCCGGAGCGTCGTTGTGCGCGTCTTCGAGAACGCGGCCGCTCCGGTTGCAGGCGCATGGACAGCGCCCAGGACGAGCACCCTCAGGCCGCCGAGCCACACAGGCAAGTCCTCGAAGTGCACGGCCTGACCCGGCCCGGCGATGCCTACTTCTTGTCCAGAATCTGAGCGACCTGGTAGCGCCTCTGCCTACGGCGGAAGCGCTGGTCCGAGGCAACCGGGCCGATGGCGTTGGTGACGGCGGCTCTCAGGAGCACTGGCCGACGGCGCCAGTCGCAGCGGTTTCGGGGCCGCGGAAACTCACCATCGAACCGGGTCCACTGGCGGCTGGGCGTACGAGGGCGGCCGAGCCGTCGGGTGGCTGCTGGCCTGGAACGAAGACATCGAATGCCGTGTCGTTCGCATACACGTACTGCATGTAGACCGTCTGCCCGGCACTCGTCGCCCATTTCTGCGCGACGCATGTAGCGGCTGCCATGGGGGCGAGCTGGCTTTGGCCGACGGGACGAACGGCTGACGATGGTGGTGGTGGTGATGATGTTCGTTGGCTGGCGCACCCGGAGACTGCGATGACCAACGCGGCTATGGCAAGTTTCATGTTAGTGGCTCCATATCAGTTCGCACAAGACACCGACGAGTCCGTACGAGAAGACAATTCGCCACCTGACAGTGCAATAACGTCGACCTGACTGGTGACTCAAGCTCTGGCCCGTACGACTCGGCAGTTTAGACGCGAAATGCAAAAGTGAACACTAAAAGGTTCATGCATTCGTATCTGGCGACGGGCCTTCCTGGACAGACTCGGTGCGGGACTGAAGAACATGCCGCTCAGATTCAGTCTTGGCATTTGCAGGATCACCATCCGTGTTCGCGTCAACGCCTTGTGACTTGGCCATCACGGCCTGGCGAACCAAGCCGATGTGCTCGCGCAGCGTGTAGGCTTCGCTGGCATAGCTCAATGGGGCGCGGATCCGCGTGGCAGCCTGCTCGATGCGGCCCAGGTCGGCCAGCCATTGCTCGACGGGCAAGGCGCCGGTGCGTGTTCGGACATCGCGTTCGAGCAGTGCCAACTCTCCGCACCAGCGGTAGATGCGCGACCGTATGCGCCAGCGGAACAGTCGCGGCAGAAAGTTGGTCAAGGGAACGATCACGAACAGCACGGGCACCAGCAGCACGACCAGGCGTTCGAGATAGGCCGCGACGGTGAACGGCAGATAGCGGTGGAGTACGCTGGGACCGAAGCGGTGGTGGCGATTCGCATCGGTCGACACGGGCAGGTCCACCATCGCAGTGTTCGGAAATTCGTCGTCCGCCTCGAAATAGCCCTGGTTCCCGTGCAACTCGCGCCCGGCTTCGAGCAACAGGTTGACGATCGCCGGCGACAAGCCGTCGCGCGAGACCAGCATCGCCTTGGTGCCGATCAGCTTCACCTCCTGCTCCGGAATGTGCCGCGCGAGATCGATCGTTCCCGGTGGCAAGGTCAGCTTCGTGATGTAGGGGAAGTTGCGCGGATAGGCTTCTGCGCGGGCCAGGCTCATCAGCTTCAAGTCCGGGTCGTGCAAGGCCTGCCAGATCGCCGGAAACTGCGCGGGCCCGATCAGGAATGCGGCGTCGACCTGTCCCGCCTGCAACGCGCGCAGGGCCTCCAGATTGACCAGGGGCACCAGATCGGAGTTGAAGCGGGTGATGTCGTTCGCCGCGAGCAAGGGCTCCATGAACGCGCGCACGCCGCTGCCCAATGAGCCCACTGCGAGCCGCTTGTGGCGAAGTTCATCGAGGTTCTGGTGTACGACGCTGTCACGATGGAAGACCCACAGCGGTTCGTAGTACAGGGCGGCAAGCATGACCAGCGTCCCGCGGTCGGCCGGGCGCACCACGCCGCCATGCACGAAGGCCACGTCCACGCCGGAGTTGGGATCCTGCAGCAAGCGCTCGTTCTCGTCCGCGCCGCCCGTGATGCGTTCCTCGACCATCACGCCGTCGCGTGCCAGGATTTCCTTGTAGCGCTGCGCGTACTGGTGGTACATGCCGTCTCGCAGGCCGGACGCGAGAACGATGTGGCGCGGAATCGCGCTTTGCAACAGCCAGGCGCCAAGAAAGGCGAAGGCAATGCTTGCCACCGCGACCAACGTCCAGCGCACATGTTCGTGTCGCGCGCCTACAGGCAAATCACCGAGTTGCATACGGAGTCGAGTTTCCCGGGGCCAGCATCCTGCCACATCCGCACGAGTGCCGAGGAATCTAAACGTGCTGAGTGCCGCGCGCTTGAGAATTGTCAAGTCGCAGAGAAAGCGCCGCAGGACAATGGCTCTGTCGTCTACTTTCGAAGGCCGACCCATGGCAACGCTCTCCCAGCCCGATCTCGTACGCGAAACACGGATGTCCAGGAAGCTCATGGATGTGCTCATCCGGGCCGGTCTGGTACTGGCCCTGACCCTGCTGTGTTACCGGATCTTCTCGCCCTTCATCTCCATGATGGCCTGGGCACTGATCCTGGCGGTGACGATGTACCCGGGCCATCAGGCGCTGGCCAGCAGGCTGGGTGGAAAACAGGGGTTGGCGGCCACGTTGCTGGTGCTGGGCGGCATCACGCTGATCGTGGGGCCCACGGCCGTGGTGCTGGGCTCGTTGGGCGATTCGGTCCACGAGACCGTCGTCAGCGTGCGCGACAACGAGTTGAAGATTCCTCCCCCGCCGCCCGGCGTGGCGGAGTGGCCCGTCGTTGGCAAGCAAGTGAGCAGCTTCTGGTCGCTGGCCAACAAGGACTTGCCATCGGTGGTCAAGAGGCTGCAGCCGCAACTCGGGGAACTGGCCACCAAGGCGCTGGAGATGGTGGCCAGCATGGCGGGGTCGGTGCTGCTTTTCGTGTTCTCCTTCATCATCGCAGGCATCATCATGGCCTTCGGACAGTCGGGCAGCGAAGCCGCGAAGTCGATCCTCGGACGCATCGCGGGCACCCGGCGGGGCGTGGAGTTCGCCGAACTGGCGACCCAGACCATTCGCGCGGTGGCCCTGGGCGTGGTCGGCGTGGCCTTCATTCAGGCCATGGTCGTGGGCATCTTTCTGATCATTGCCGGTATTCCCTTTGCCGGCGTGCTGGCGATCATCGTGCTGATCCTGGGCATTGCGCAGGTGCCCGCGCTCCTGGTCACCGTGCCGGTCATCGCCTACATCTGGCTGAGCGGGGCGTACGAAACCGTGCCGGCCGTGATCCATAGCGTGCTTCTGCTGGTCGCCGGCATGCTCGACAACGTCCTGAAGCCGCTCTTGCTGGGCCGGGGGGTGGATGCCCCCATGCCGGTGGTCCTGATCGGTGCGTTGGGCGGCCTGGCAGGCGCCGGGATCCTGGGCATGTTCGTGGGCGCCACCGCGCTGAGCCTGGGCTATCAGATCCTCATGCGGTGGGTGGCGACCGATCCGGATGTCGTCGAGATCGAGAGCGAATTGCCGACCGTATCCTGAACCGATGCGCACGATGCCTTCGAAGGGATCGAGGGTGCGAGTGATGGCCTTGGCCGGCGCGGCCGCGATGCTCGGGGGCTGCACCACGGTGGGCCCCGATTTCGAACGGCCACGGGTGCCCTGGCTGTCCGGTTGGTCGGGCGGTTCGCTCGAGGCCCTCGCCGCCGATCCGCGGCGCCCGCGCAATGGCTTGCTGCAGGCGTGGTGGCGCAACTTCGACGACCCTGTGCTCGACCAGCTCGTCGCCGAGGCGCAGCGCGTCAATCCCAGCGTGCGGATCGCCGGCATGCGCATCATGGAGGCACGGGCCCAGCTCGGCATTGCCGACAGCACGCGCTATCCGCAGGTGCAGCAGGCGACCGGCGAGGTGCTCGGCGTGGGCGAGCAGCGTTCAGGCGGGCGCGACACCAGTGCCGTGACTGCCAATGCCGCGCTGAGGGTGAGCTGGGAGCTCGACTTCTGGGGCAAGTTCAGGCGCAGCATCGAGTCGGCGGACGCCGCCTATCTCGCCAGCATCGCCCAATACGACGACATGCAGGTGCTGATGGCGGCCCAGGTCGCCGGCCTGTACAGCTCGATCCGCACGGTGGAACTGCGGCTGCGGATCTCGCGCGAGAACGCCGAGCTGCAAAGGCGCAGCCTGCAGATCACGGAGCTGCATTTCAAGAGCGGCAACGAGTCCGAGTTGGACGTCCAGCAGGCCAAGGCCCAGTACCTGGGCACCCTCTCGACCGTGCCCCAGCTGGAGATCGTCCTGCGCCAGACCCAGAACGCATTGAGCATCCTGCTGGCCCGCCCCCCGGGCCCCTTGCCCGAGATGGACGAGGGGAAGGGTCGGATCCCGCAGGCCGGCCTGGACGTCATCGTCGACCTGCCGGCCGAACTGCTGCGACGCCGTCCGGATGTGCGGGCGGCGGAAATGCAGCTGGCGGCGCAGTCCGCCCTGATCGGCGTGAGCGTGGCGGACCTCTATCCCTCCATCTCGCTGCTGGGCTCGTTGGGCCTGTCGGCCACGTCGGTCTCGGGATCGTCACAGGTCTTGAGCGGGGCCATCGGACCCAGCCTGGTGTGGAACGTGTTCGACCATGGACGGCTGACCAACACCGTGCTGCTGCAGGACGCGAGGTTCCAGCAGTTCTATGAGCAGTACCAGGACACGGTGCTGCGGGCCGCCCGCGAGATCGATGATGCGTCGGTCGGCTTTGCCAAGACCGGCGAGCAGATCGTGCTGCTGGCCGACGCGGTGAAGGCCGCGCAGCGTTCGCTGGAAATCGCCGACAGGCAGTACAACGAAGGCTTGATCGACTTCCAGCGCGTGCTCGACTCGCAGCGGACGCTCTTCAGCGAGCAGGACCAGCTGGTCGCCAGCCGCGGCAGCCTGTCGCAGAGCCTGATTGCCATCTACAAGGCCATGGGTGGCGGTTGGGAGGCGGCCCGCAGCCGGCCGGTGCTCGACGCTGCGACGCAGGAGACCATGGGCCGGCGCAGCGACTGGAAGGGGCTGCTGGCAGCCCCGCTACCGCCGCCCGGAGCCGATGAGCTGCCCACTCCGGAGGGGACAAGACCATGAGCGAAGCCGCCACGCAGCCCACGCAGCCGCCGCCGGAGACCGGCAAGGGCGCCCGCATCGGCGCGATCGTCGTGCTGGTGCTCATCGTCGCCAGCCTGGCCTGGTACTTCGTGTCGGATCGCCTGACGCCCTATACATCGCAGGCCCGGGTGCAGGCCTTCGTGGTGCCGGTGGCGGCGGAGGTGTCGGGCCGGGTGCTGAAGGTGCACGTCAAGAACAACGACAGCGTGCAGCACGGACAGCAGCTCTTCGCGATCGACCCCGAGCAATACCGGATCGCACTGCAACGCAGCCGTTCCGACTACGAGTCGGTTCGGCGCTCGGTCAATGCGTCGGTGGCTTCGGTGGACGCAGCCCAGGCCTCGCTGCGGGCGGCCGCGGCCAACTATGTCTATGCCCAGCAGGATGCCACGCGACTGGAGCAGATCTTCGCGGAAGACCCTGGTGCGATTTCCATCCGCCGAGTCCAGAGCGCGCAGGCCAGCCGGGTCAAGGCACTCAGCCAGGAGCAGGCCGCCAGGGTGGACCTGATCCGCGCCCGGGAAGCCGCCGGCGACGGCGGCGACAAGAACGCGCAACTGATCAGTGCCCGCTCGGCCGTCGAAAAGGCCGAGCTGGACATGCAGCGCACGGAGGTGATCGCACCTGCCGACGGCCTCGTGACCGACCTGCGCACCGACGTCGGCCAGTTCGTGCAGGCCGGCGCGCCGCTCATGACGCTGGTCACCATGCATGACCTCTGGATCAGCGCCGACATGACCGAGAACAATCTTGGCAACATCGAGCCCGGCGACGCGGTGGCGATCGTGCTCGATGTCATGCCGGGCAAGGTCCTGAAGGGCCGGGTGCGCAGCGTCGGCAGCGGGGTCGCCAGCGGGCAGCCGGCGCAGCCCGGGACGCTGCCGACGATCGACAACAGCCGCGATTGGCTGCGGCAGGCGCAGCGTTTTCCGGTGGCGATCGAATTCGATCCGTCCGAGCGTGAGCAGCTGCGCGCCGCGCGGGTCGGGGGACAGGCCGAGGTGCTGGTCTACACCGGCGATCATGGACTGATGAACTGGCTGGGAACGGCCTTCATCCACATGATGAGCATGCTGTCCTATGTCTACTAGGCGGCGCCGCATGGGCCGGGCCGACAAGGCCGTGCTGCGGCTGGCCATCGGCCTGGGTCTCGCGGTGCTGGTCGCCTACGGTCTGGCGCTGAAGGCGCCCTACGCGGTCTGCGTGGTGGCCGTTCTGATCCTGTGCAAGCCCGGTCCGCCGATCCCGCTCTTCAAGGGGATCGCCTTCGCCCTCGTCGTGGCCGCCCTGATGGTGGCCGGTGTGCTGGTGGTCCCGGTGCTCGAGAACTACGCGCTGGCCGGCGTGCTGCTGACAGGGGCGTTGCTCTACACGGTGTTCTATTCAGGCGTGCGCAAGGCCAATCCGCTGACGACGATCGTGGTGATGGCCATCACCTTGATTCCGGTCATCGGGGTGGTGGAGCAGGCCCTCGCATTCCAGATCGGCGTGACCCTCGCGGTGGGGCTTTGCATCGGCGTGCTGGTCAGCGGCGCTTCGCACGCTCTCTTCCCCGATCTCCCCGTGCCGGCCGGCGAAAGGGCTGCACCGCAGGTCCCCACCCGGGAGTCGGCGAGCTGGACCGCCTTGCGCGCCGTCGTGGTCGTCATGCCGGTCTTCGTGCTGGCGCTGACCAACCCCTCCTTCTACGTCGCAGCGATCATGAAGTCGGTGGCGCTGGGGCAGCAGGCCGGCGCCACGAACGCCCGGTCCGCCGGACAGGAGCTCGTGGGATCCACGCTCATGGGCGCAGCGATCGCCGGATGCCTCTGGTTCGGCCTTTCGCTGCGCCCCAACCTGTGGATGCTGATGCTGTGGATGGCCGCGGCCGCGCTGTGGGCCGGGGTGCGGCTGTTCCGGGTCCGGCCCAGTGCCTTGCCGCCATCCTTCTGGCTCCAGTCCCTGGTGACCATGCTGCTCCTGCTGGGGCCGGCCATCGAGGACAGCGCCGGCGGCAAGGATGTGCTCAAGGCATCGGCCATGCGCGTCGCCTTGTTCGTTGCCGTGGCGCTCTATGCCTGGGCGACGGTGTGGGCGCTGGAACACTGGCGAGCCGCCAGATCCGACGCGCTGTTCTTCAGACCAGGCTGAACGGAGGATTCACACCATGCTGATCAATCTGGCGATCGGGCTGCCGACCATCCTGCTGTGCCTGGTGCTGCAGGCGACTTTCACGTTCTGGAGCGTTCGCTACTACTCCCACCAATCGCACCGCGAGGCCATCATCGCAGGGCCCTTCGTTCAGATTCGCTCGCTCCTGGTCGTGATGATCGTGCTGATCCTGGGCAACTTCCTCCAGATCATGATCTGGGGATCGCTGTTCATGCTGCTGGGCGAGTTCAGCGAGTTGTACGAGGCGGTGTACCACTCTGCAGTGAACTTCAGTTCGCTGGGCTACGGTGATGTGGTGATGACCAAGCCCTGGAAACTGCTGGGCCCGCTCGAGGCAGCGAACGGGGTGTTGATGTTCGGCCTGACCGGTGCCGCGTTGATGGCGATCCTGCAACAGATGATCAAGGCTCAGGCCGAGAAGGGCGGGGCGCAGTAGTTGGCCAACCGATGGAGGCGACAGCATGAAGAGCTTCACGATGGATGACGGAAAGCAGGTCGGCGGACGCGGCACGCAGCGGCGTGGGGCCGTCCGCCTGATGCGCCTGGCGCGGGCGGCGAGTTGCGCCGCCGTGTTGGCCGTCTCGGGCTGCGCGTACTACGGCTATCCCGTTGCGACGTCGGCCCCGGCGAGCTTCGACCGCTCCTTCGGCGCGGCGGCCGGTGCCATGCGCGACCAGGGCCTGGCCATCAGCGTCGAGGACCGCAGCAGCGGCACCATCGTCGGGCGCATCGGTGGGGGCACTGTGACCGCCAGCGTGCGCCAACAGGCGGATGGCAGCGTGCGCGTGCAGTTCGACGCCACCGGTTCGCGCGATCCGGCGCTGATCGATCGCGTTTCGCGTAGCTACGACAGTCGGATGGGGCGCTGACGGTCAATCCGCCCGGCCTTCGGTCGAGGCCCGGCGCGCCAGCACCCGGGCAATCAAACTCGAATGCCGAGCACGATTGATATCTGTCAATCTGGGGAGACCGGCCTGGGTACATGCTGAGCAGCAGTCTCAACCAACCAAGGAGGGCCGGGCCGACGCGATCGTGCACAGACGGCATCCCTCACGGCCCGCACGCCAACTTCTTCACGAATACCGGCGGGAGGGTGGCACGCCACGGACCGAAAGGGTGACGGCGCGCCTCGGTGCAACATAATGAAACACTTTTGTTTTAATTTGCGCAGCACTCCCAGGGGCCAGTCCATCACATGTTTCATTCGTTTTCGTACGATGCAGCCCCGCCCGTCGCCATCGCCGGCATGCCGCCGGACACGCTCGCGTCGCTGTTCGAGGCTCAGTGCGAAGCGAATTCGAGCAAGCTGGCCTACGGATTTCTCAAGGATGACCTGAGCCTCGCGCAGGAGAGCAGCTACGGCCAGCTCCTCGCCGACGTGCGCAGCACCGCCGCCTGGCTGTCGACACAGACCCGGGCGGGCGATCGCGTGCTGCTCGCCTTGCCGCCCGGACTGGACTTCGTGCGCGTGTTCTGGGCCTGCATGGTCGCCGGCCGGGTGGCCGTGCCGGTTCCTGCTCCCGATCCGGTTCGGCTGCACCATGCGGCGCCGCGCCTGCGCAGCCTGATTGCCGATTCGCGCGCGGCGCTGGTGCTGACCAGCGCATCGCTGCTCGATGCCGCGGCCGCCACGCTGGACCCAGCCACCTTCGCGATGGCGCGCTGGATGGCGCTTCCCGATCCGGCGACGCTGGTCGGCGCCGAGGAACAAGCCTTCGCGCCGCCGGAGATCGAGCCCGGCAGCCTCGCCTACCTGCAGTACACCTCGGGCTCGACCTCGTCGCCGCGCGGCGTGCGGCTCACGCATGCCAATGTGATCGCCAACGTCCGAGCGGTGACTGCGGCAAGCAATGGGGACCACACCAGCCGGTCGCTCTGCTGGCTGCCGCACTTCCACGACTACGGACTGGTGTTCGGCATTCTGGCGCCGGTGATCGCGGGCGCGACCGGCTACCTGATGTCGCCCGTGGCATTTCTGCGCCGGCCGCTGCGCTGGCTGGAGGCCGTGGCGACACACCGCATCACGCACAGCGGCGCCCCGGAATCGGCCTTTGCCGCCTGCCTGGAGGCACTGGGCGACAAGGCACTCGGCGTGCGCCTCGACAGCCTGGTATCGCTGACCTGCGGCGCCGAGCCGATTCGCGCCGCGACGGTCGAGCGCGTGCTGGCGGTCTTCGGCGCCGCCGGCCTGCGTCCGAATGCCTTCGCGCCGTCCTACGGGCTGGCCGAGGCCGTGCTGGGCGTGAGCTCGTCGAGGCTCGACGCACCGCCTCGCATCGTGTCGGCGGATGCGACCGCACTGCTGGACCATCGCTTCGAAGCCGCCACGGACACCTCGCACGAGGCGCGCCGGCTGGTGGGCTGCGGACGAGCCATGCCGGACACCGAGATTCTGATCGTCGATGCGGCGCGCCCCTGTCTCGACGGCAAGGTCGGCGAGATATGGGTGCGTTCGCCCGGCATCGGCGAGGGCTACTGGATGCAGCCCGAGGCCAGCGAGGCTGTCTTCGGCGGCTACCTGGCCAACGGCGAAGGGCCGTATCTGCGCACCGGCGACCTGGGCTTCCTCGACCGGGGCGAGCTGTTCGTCACCGGACGCCTGAAAGACCTGGTCATCGTCCACGGCGAGAACCACTATCCGCAGGACCTGGAATGGAGCGCGGAGCGCGCCCATCCCGCCCTGCGCGTGGGCCACTGCGCTGCCTTCCCGGTCGATACGGCAAGCGGAGAAGCGGTGGTCCTGGCACTTGAACTCGAACGGCGCGCGGCCACCACCGACGCCGACGCCGACGGTGTCTTCCGAGCGGTGCGCCGCGCGATTGCGGTGGAACACGGGCTGCCGGTGCACGCCGTGGCGCTGGTGCGCGCCGGCGCCTTGCCGCGCACCTCGAGCGGCAAGATCCAGCGGCACCGCTGCCGCGAAGCCTTCCTTGCGAACGAGCTGGCGCTGGTGGTACCGCTCGACACCGGCGGCGGCGAGGTGATGGCCCCTGGCAACGATGCGCAGGCCGGGCCCGAGGCGCGGCCCGGTACCGTGATTCCGCGCGACGAGCGCGAGCAGGCCATCTGGGAGATCTGGCGCGAGGTGCTCGGCACACGCGCCTTCGGCGTGCACGAGAGCTTCTTCGAACTTGGCGGCAACTCGTTGCGGATGACGCAAGTGCGCTCTCGCATCCAGGCGCGCTTCGATGTGGCACTGCCGCTCGCCGAACTGTTCGAGCACGCGAACGTCGCCGCGATGGCGGCGCAGGTGCAACGGCAGGGCGCATCGAGCGGAGGGGCCGCTGCCTCGCACGAGGGTGGCATGGAGCGCGTGGCGCGCGACAAGCCGCTGCCGGCCTCGCTGTCGCAGCGCCGCATGTGGGTGATCCAGAACTTCGACCCGGCGTCGACGGCCTATAGCGTGCCGATCGCGCTGCGGCTGCGCGGCACGCTCGACCCGGCCCTGTGCCAACAGGCGCTCGACCTCATGATCGAGCGGCACGAAGGCTTGCGCACGGCTTTCGTGATGGGGCAGGACGAGCCCATGCAATGGATCGTGCCGAGGCTCTCGGTGCCGATCGACTTTGTCGACCTGAGCCATTTGCCCGGCCGCGAGCGCAACGAGCAGGCGCGCGCGCTGCTGGCGCATCGCCTTGCGCAACCCTTCGATATCTCGCAGGCGCCACTGCACCGGCCGACTCTCATCCGGCTTGGCGAGCGCGAGCACGTGCTCTTCTGGATGCTGCACCACGCCATCATCGACAACTGGGCCGGCGCGCTGCTCATGCGCGAGACGCTGGCGGCGTACGGCGCCCTGGCGGCCGGACGCAAGCCGGAATCGACGCCCCCCGCGATCGACTATGCCGACTACGCCTCCTGGCAGCGCCGGCCCGAATCGGTCGAGGCGCGGCGCCCGCATCTGGCGTACTGGCTCGAACGCCTGCGCGGGATGTCTGAACTCGAGTTGCCTTGCGATTTCCCGCGTCCGCTCAAGGCCAGCTTCAAGGGCGCGCGCGTCTCGGCCGACCTGCCGCTGCGGCTGCGCGAAGCCATGCGCGAATTCGGTGGCCGCGAGGCCGTCACGCCCTTCGTGATCTACCTGTCGGCCTTCGCGCTGATGCTGTCGCGGCAAGCCCGCAGCGATGACGTCGCCATTGGCGTGCCGATCGCGAACCGGCATCGCGCCGCCGCGGAGCGGTTGGTCGGCACCCTGGTCAACACGCTGGTGATGCGCACCGACCTCGCGGGTGACCCCAGTTTCACGCAGCTCGTGCACCGCGTGCGCCGGAATGCCCTCGAGGCCTATGCGCACCAGGAGGCGCCCTTCGACGAACTCATCGACGCGCTGGGACACGACCGCACGCTGCGTCCCGAGGGCCCGGTGCGCGTGCTCTTCAACGTGCTGAACGCGCCGGTCGGCAAGCCGGAGCTGTTCGGCCTGGAGGTCGACGAATTCGATTTCGAGCGCACGGCCGCGCAGTTCGACTTGTCGATGCACATCGATACCGAGTTCTCGCAGCGCATCCACCTCGAGTACGCGACCGATCTCTACGGCGCGGCGAGTGCTGCGCGCATGCTCGAGAACTACCTGGCGCTGGTCGAGCGGCTGCTCGCGCAGCCCGAGCGCCACTTGTCGGAGCACGGGATGCTGTCGCCGGCGCAGATGCGCCTCTTGCGCCACGACTGGAACGGCACCGGGACGCCGCTGCCCGCGCAGCAACTGGTGCACCGCTACCTGGAGCCGGGCGCGTCCGAGATCCGAACGCGCGTGGCCGTCATCGACGCCGAAAGTGAAGAAGCGCTCAGCTTCGGCGATATTGAAGTCCGTTCCAACATGCTGGCGCGGGTGCTGCGCGCGCGCGGCATTGCGCGCGGCCAGCGCGTCGGCCTGTGCATCGAGCGCAGCCCCGCGATGCTCATCGCGCAGTTGGCGGTGATGAAGGCCGGTGCGGCCTACGTACCGCTCGACCCGGACTATCCGGTGGAGCGGCTGCGCTTCATGGCGGCCGATGCGCAGCTGTCCGCCGTGCTCACGCAACGCAGCGCAATGGCCATCCTCGACGGGCTGGACCTGCCGATGCTGCGGGTGGACGACGAGCATTTGACCGCCGGCAGCCCGGGCGACCCGCTCGAGCCGCGGCCGGCGCTCGATGCCACGCCGGCCGACGAGGCCTACATGATCTACACCTCGGGGTCCACCGGCCAGCCCAAGGGCGTGCGCGTGCCGCACCGCAGCGTGGTCAATTTCCTGGCCGGCATGGCGAAGCTGCCGGGACTGGCATCGCAGGACTGCGTGCTCGCGATCACCAGCCCGTCCTTCGACCCTTCGGTGCTCGACCTGCTGCTGCCGCTGGTCGTGCGGGCAAAGGTGGTCATCGCCTCGCAGCGGCAAGTGCACAAGCCGGCCGCGCTGCGCGCGCTGCTCGAGCGGCACGGCGTGACGCTGCTGCAGGCCACGCCTTCGGCGTGGCGCGCGTTGATCGAAACCGGCTGGAGCGGGGCGCCCGGCTTTCGCGCGCTGGTCGGCGGCGAGTCGCTGCCGCCGAACCTGGCGGAGCGGTTGATGGAACGCTGCGCCGAACTCTGGAACATCTACGGCCCCACCGAGACCACCGTCTGGACCACGGCCTGGAAGGTCGAATCGCCGCGCACCGGCATCGCCATCGGGCGGCCGATCGACAACACCGCGGTCTGGGTGCTCGACGCGCACGGCCATGTGTGCCCGATCGGCGTGCCGGGCGAGCTCTACGTCGGCGGCGCCGGCGTCGCCCTCGGCTACTTCCGCCGTGACGCCCTGACGGCCGAGCGCTTCCTGCCCGATCCGTTCAGCGACGATCCAGGAGCGCGGCTCTACCGCACCGGCGACCTCGGCCGCTGGCGCCACGACGGGCAGCTCGAGCACCTGGGTCGCACCGATCACCAGGTCAAGCTGCGCGGCCACCGCATCGAGATGGGCGAGATCGAGTCGGCGCTGCTCGACCATCCCGAGGTGCTTCATTGCGTGGCCGTGACGCGAGCCGAAAGCGAAGACGACGTGCGACTGGTGGCCTACTGCGTGGCACGCGGCGGCGTGTCGCCGACGCCCCTGACGCTGCGCGAGCACCTGCGCAATCGCCTGCCCCAGTACATGATTCCGCAGCATTTCGTGGCGCTCGATGCAATGCCGATGCTGCCGAACGGCAAGGTCGACCGCGCTTCGCTGCCGGCCCCCGTCATCGAAATCGTGCTGGCCGATGGCCGCAGCTTCGTGGCGCCGGCAACCCACGGCGAGCGGGTCGTCGCCGGCATCTGGTCGGCGCTGCTCGGCGTCGAGCAGATCGGCCGCGCCGACAACTTCTTCGATCTCGGCGGGCACTCGCTCCTGGCCATGCGGGCCGTGGCGGCCATCGAGGCGGACTTGGGGCGGAAAGTCGTTCCGCGCCGGCTCATCTACGAGAACCTGCAGCAGATCGCTGGCGAGGAGAACCTGTAGAGTCGCTCTGCCTGAAATCGGTGCGGACGTCAACCCGCCTCACACCGTTGCCGATGACTATCGAGTACTAAATTCTGCATAGAACTGGTATCAGACGGTAATCTTCGGTAAAGTCCGGCCATGCACCTCCTGCGACAAGTAGGGAGGGACTCCCGAGGCGGTATGCCGTTCTCCCGCTCGCCCGTCGTGCATGAATCTGCCTGCGCGTCGGCTCGCGATCTGCGTGAACAGGCCGGCGCCGCTGTGGCTGCTCCCGATGCCCTCCAAACCGATCCGCGCGATCTCGTCGCGCGGGCGTATGCGTTGCTCGCGCAGGAGACCGAGGTCTGGCAAGAGCGACAGCGGGCCGACCTGTTGCCGGGGAGCGGACGTTGAACTGCCCCTCGTGCGCTTTTGCAAACTCGGAAAGCGCGCGCTTTTGCGGCGGGTGCGGCATGCTTTTGGACTTCGCCCAGCGCGTGGACGGCGAGCGGCGGCAGATCACGGTGCTCATGTGCGATGTCGTGGGTTCGACGGCTCTTTCCCAGACGCTCGATCCCGAAGACCTGCATGAACTGCTCGCCGACTTTCAGCGCGTCTGCCAGGAAGCGGCCGAGCGCAGCGGTGGCTACATCTCCCAGTTCCTGGGCGACGGCGTCCAGATCTATTTCGGCTTCCCCCGTGCGCACGAAGACGATGCCCGGCGGGCCGTCACCTGCGGGCTCGACATCCTGCAGGGGATGGAGCAGCTGAACCACGCCGCAGCGCGGCCCCCGAGTGCGCGGCTCCAGATTCGCGCCGGGGCGGACACCGGGCGTGTCGTGGTCAGCCCGGTGGGCACGGGCGCCCGCCGGGAGAATATCGCGATGGGCGACGCGCCCAACATCGCGTCGCGCGTGCAGGCCGCGGCGGAGCCCGACACGCTGTGGGTCACCGAAGCCACGTGGCGCATCGCCCATGAGCACTTCCATGGTGAGCCGCGAGGCGAACACGAGCTCAAGGGCGTCGCCACCGCCGTGCGGCTTTGGCGCGTCACCCAGGCCGGGGGCCTCGAGTCGGGCCTGGGGCGGGTCGACATGCGCACGCCCTACGTCGGCCGAGGGCGCGAGCACGCCCTGCTGGCGTCGCACTGGGCGGCGGCACAGGCGGGTTCCGCGCGTTTCGTCACCCTCCGCGGCGAGCCGGGCATCGGCAAGTCGCGACTCGTGGCGGAGTTCACGCGCCAGTTCGCGGACGACGACATCGTCGTGCTTGCCGCTTCCTGCACGCCCTATGCCCAGAACAGCGCCTTCCTGCCCGTGACCAATCTGTTGGTGCACCGGCTCGGGCTGGATCGCGCGCTGGCGGCCGACGAGCGCCTGGACTGCCTCGAGGCGCGGCTGGCCGAACTCGGCGTCGATGCACCCGACGCGCCGCCGCTGATGGCCGCGCTGCTGTCCATTCCGTCGGGGGAGCGCTATCCCGCGCTGGAGATATCGCCGGTGCGGCAACGTGTCCGGACCCTCGCGATCCTCGTTGACGTCCTGCATGCACTCGCTTCCAGGAGTCCGACCATCCTGATCGCCGAAGACCTGCACTGGGCGGATCCCTCGACGATCGAGTTCTTGCGGTTGTTCGTATCGTCCGTGCGGGAGCTTCCGTTGCTGGGGCTGTTTACCGCCCGCCCGGAGTTCCAGCCCGCATGGCCGTCGGGCGTTGCGACTCCGCTGATCGATGTGTCGCGCCTCGACGACGACGAGGTGGAGTCGGTCGTTCGCAACGTCGCCCACGGCAAGCGGGTTCCGGGCGAAGTGTTGCGGGAGATCGCGCAGCGCTGCGACGGCGTGCCGCTGTTCGTGGAGGAGATGGTGCGCTCCGTCATCGAGGGCAGGGTGGTGGAAGAGCATGAGTTGTCCTGGGAACTCACCAGCCCATTTCGCAGTGGCCTCATTCCGGCGAGCATCGATGCCTCCCTGATGGCACGCATCGATCGGCTGGGCGACGCCCGGGCGACGGCGCAGCTCGGCGCGACGATCGGCCGGGAGTTCTCCCATTCGCTGATCCAGTTGATGAGCGGGCGCGACGAACAAGCGCTCTCCGAGGATCTGGAACGAATCATCGATGCGGGACTGGTGTGGAAGACGGGCTCGGGCGCCAGCGCGCTGTATGTCTTCAAGCATGCGCTGGTTCGCGATGCGGCCTATGAATCGCTGTTGCGGCGCACGCGCCAGGCTTGTCATGCGCGTATCGCGGCCGTGCTGCAGGAGCACTTCCCGGACCTCGTTGCGGAGCAGCCGGAGCTGATCGCCCACCATGTGTCGGCTGCCGGCAATGACGAGCAGGCCGTCGAGTTCTGGCGCAAGGCCGGGCAAAGGGCGCTGGCGCGCACGGCCATGCGCGAGGCCGCGGCGCATTTCCAGCGCGCCATCGGCAGCGTATCGCGCATGCCCGAGGAGTCGCGCTGGCTGGAGTGCGAACTCGATCTGCAAAACGAGATCGCGCCGGTCCTCATGACCGTGCAGGGCTGGGGCGCCAACGATGTGCGCCACGCGTGCGAGCGGGCCCGCGAGCTGGCGACGCGACTGAGTCGGTTCGACAAGATCTATCCGCCCGTCTGGGGCCTCTGGACCTACTATTTCCTGCGCGGCGAAATGGACGAGGCGGCGACCACCGCCAAGGCAGTGCTTGCGATGGCCGAGGCCACGGCGGCCCCGATGATCCGGATCACCGGCCGTCATGCCACCGCCTACACGCACCTGTACCGCGGCGAATTCGAACAGGCGGTTCAGGAGGCCGATGCCGGCCTGGCGTTGTTCGATCTCGAACAGGAACGCCAACTGGCCGCGACATTCCAGCTGTCCTCGTCGGTCGCGGTGCGCACCGCACGTGCCACCGCGCTGTGGATGCTGGGGCAGGTCGACGAGGCGCGCGAGGAGCGGGAGCGGATGGTTCGCCTGGGGCGCGAACTCGGGCATACGCCGAGCCGGGCCGCCGCGCTGGCCTTTCAATTGCACAGCGGGCTCTGTTTCGGCTGGCACGACATGGAGGTCGCCGAGCAACTGCAAGTGGCTGACGAGTTGTGCACCTTGTCGAAGGACGAGGGCTTCGTCCTCTGGCACGCGGTGGCGCTGACGTATCGCGGGGCGGCATTGGCGGTGCAGGGTCATGAGGCGCAGGCGCGCTCGCAGATCGAGCACGGGCTCGAGGAGTTCATGGGGACCGGGTCACGCCTGACGCTGGTGCCGATGAACGCCATGTGCGCCAAGGCCTTCATGCTGATGCATGACGACGAACGAGCCTGGCAGCTGCTCGACGCGGCGCAGGCCGAAGCCAACGCCCGCAACGAGCGGATGTGGGAGCCGGAGATCGATCGCCTGCGGGCCGCCATCCAGTTCCGCCGCGGCGATGCGGCGGGCGCCGAGGCCTCGCTGCGCAATGCGATGGCGAAGGCGCGCCGACAAAAGGCGCGCTCGCTCGAGGAATGGGTCGAACGGGATCTCAGAGACATTCTTGTGTAAGAGCCCGCGGGCAAGCGAGGAGGAGATTGCATGAGCGAGTTTCGCGACGCGCCCCTGCGCGCGCCGTGCCAGTTGCGGCTGGGAACGGCGGCCGTGCCGGCACCGGCGGGAGAGATTGCGCCCGGCGTGCGTTCGATGGTCGTCATCACCGCGACCTCGTGGCACCCCAGCAACGTGGTCGATCTGGAATTGCGCATCGACGCAGGGCGCGTGCAACTCGTCCATGCCGCGCCCGCGATGGCGCGTGCCGGTACCCAGTCCTTCATCGCGTACCTGCCTGCGCTGAGGCCGGGCCAGCGCCTGAACTATCGGGCGCAGTTGCGGCGGGCGGGGCAATTGATCGCCGAAGCGCCCGAGGACGGCGGCTGGAGGTCGGTGACCGCCGCCGCTGCCGACGCCGCGCCACCGCGCATGCCAGCATCGGCGGCGTCCGGGCCAGCCCCGGCGTCTGCGTTTCCGGCGTACTGCACGGCCGGCACGCCGCGTTTCGGCTACGGCCTTGAATTCCTGGGCGCACTGACGGTCCAGCTGCGCGCCGAGGTGCTGGGACACACGCCCCAGGGCTATCGCATCAATTTCTTTGTCGTCCATGGTGAAGCGCACGGGCCACGGCTCAAGGGACGCGTTCGCCCCGAGGGCGGCGACTGGATGTGCATCCGTCCGGACGGCGTCGGCGAGGTCGACATCAAGATCACCTACGAGACGCCGGACGGCGCGCTCCTGCTCGAGCAGTCGGGCGGCGTCTTCGATATCGGCCAGAAGGGCTACGCCGATGTGGTGCGCGGGGTCTACACCGGCGCTCCGGCCTTCTTCGCCACGCCGACCTATGTCACCGCCGACCCGCGCTGGCAATGGATCAATCTTTTGCAGTGCTTCGGCTTCGGGCGCGTGGTGATGAACGAACTGCGCGTCGAGTGCGACATCTATGCGCCGCGCCTCGAAAGCCAGCCGCCCCTGAATTCTTGAAGGCAATACACAAGGAGCTGAGATGACAGATAACAACCAGCAGGTGCCATGGACGGACGAGCAGTGGGCGCGAGTGCGCAAGGTGATCCAGGAGGAGGCGGCCCGGGCGCGGGTGGGCGCGAGCTTCCTTCCCCTGGTCGGTCCGCTGCCACCGAGCACCGACTATGTGTCGATCGACACGATCGACTACGGCAAGCAGGGCCAACCAAGGCTGTCGATCGATGACAAGTCAACGGTCCAGCTGGCCACGCTCCAGGTGAGGGTGTATCTGCGAGGCGCCCAGATGGCCGACCCGGACATGGCCAGTGCGTTGCAACTGTTCCGAAGGGCCGCCAACGTGCTCGCGCGGCTCGAGGACCACGTGGTGTTCAACGGACTCAAGGGCCCGGACCAGCCGCCGCCGCCGGAACTGGCGGTCGGGAAGATCATGGGCGGCCAGGCAAGCCAGGGTCTGGCGGACGGCAAGGTCCATGACATCGACGCCCCGGACCGGGACCCGAAGGTGCTGGGCGGACTGCTCGTGAGCGCGGTGTCCGAATGCATCGGCGACCTCGAGAGGGCCGGCCATTTCGGTCCTTTCGCCGTGGTGTTCGACCATGCGTTCTTCACCGCAGTGCAGACGCCCAATGCCGGGTCCCTCGTGCTGCCGCAGGATCGCATCATTCCGTTCCTCGGCGGCGGTCCGCTGCTGCGGTCGTCTACGCTTCCCGAACGCGCGGGGATCGTCGTAGCGCTCGGTGCGGAGCCGGTCGAACTCGTCGTCGCCACCGATGTGTCCCTGAGCTTCCTGCAAGTGACGCCCGAGCCCGAGTTTGTCTTCCGCGTGTACGAGAAGATCGTCCTGCGCATCAAGGAGAAGGAGGCGGTCCGCGTGATCAGGATCAAAGGCGAGAAACCGGAACCCAACGAAGGCGACGCGCCCGATGACGCGCAGCATCCGGTGCCGAACCAGCAAAGGCCCGGCAAGACGAAGAGATGAAGCCCGAGAAAGTCATCATCCTCGGCGGCGGCGTGGCCGGCATGAGCGCCGCCCACGAGCTGATCGAGCGCGGCTTCGAGGTGGTGGTCCTCGAACGCCGCGACATCGCGGGCGGCAAGGCGCGCAGCATCCCGGTGAGCGACAACGACGACGGCGGGGCCGGGCATGAGCTGGCCGACAGGGGCGTGGCGGACATCGAGCATCGCTTGCCCGGCGAACATGGCTTCCGCTTCTTCCCGGGCTTCTACAAGCACGTGGTCGACACCATGCGGCGCATCCCGTCGTTCGACGGCCGTCCGGTGGCCGACCATCTGGTCGCCACCACGCGCGTGGGTTTCACGCAGTACGACCAGCCGACCTTCGTGGTGCCGGCGAACTTTCCGCAAACCCCCGGCGATGCGGGAACGGTGCTGCGCGACATCCTGCTCGCCTTCGGCCCGATGACCGGGCTCACGCCCGACGACCTGGCATTCTTCGGCTCACGGATCTGGCAGATCCTGACCTCGTGCGAACAGCGGCGGCTCGACGAGTACGAGGGCATCAGCTGGTGGGAGTTCATCGGCGCGGAGCAGCGCTCCGCGGCCTATCAGAAGTTCCTCGGCGACGGGATCACGCGCTCGCTGGTGGCGGCCAAGGCCCGGCGCGCCAGCGCCCGGACCATCGGCGACATCTTCACGCAGCTGATGCTGACGATCGTCAACCCGGCCGGCGGATCGGCCGATCGGGTGCTGGACGGCCCGACGAACCTGATCTGGGTCGACCCCTGGCTGAGCTGGCTCCAGGCGAGCGGCGTGCAGTACCGCTTCAACGCCGAGGTCGAGCAGATCCTGTGCGCCGGCAACAAGGTGAGCGGCGTGGTGGTGCTCGAGCGGGGCGTGCGCACCGTCGTGCACGGCGACCACTACATCGCCGCCGTGCCGCTGGAACGCATGGCGGCGCTGGTGAACGCCGACCTGCTGGCCGCGGATCCCTCGCTCGCCAACCTGCGCACGCTGGCACCGAACGTCGAATGGATGAACGGCGTGCAGTACTACCTGTACCGCGACGTGCCCGAGGTGCATGGCCACGTGATCCACATCGACACCGAGTGGGCCCTGACCAGCATCTCCCAATTCCCTTTCTGGCGCAGCGTGGTGCCGACGATGCTCGCGTGCGGGCACGTGAAGGACATCATCTCGGTCGACGTCTCCGACTGGACGACGCCCGGCCCGGACGGTCGGCCGGCCATGCAGTGCTCGCGCGAGGAGGTCGCTCGCGAAACCTGGCGGCAGCTCAAGCGCTCGCTCAACACCGAGCAGGAAATCCTGCGCGACGAAGACCTCCACTCCTGGTTCCTGGATTCGGACACGGCCGCCGACCCGACGCGTCCCGGCTTCCTCGCGAACGCCGAGCCGCTGCTGGTGAATCTGGTCGATACCTGGAAGCTGCGGCCGACCGCGGCCACCGGCCTTGCGAACCTGTTCCTGGCGTCCGACTACGTGCGCACGCACACCGACCTGGCGACGATGGAAGGCGCCAACGAGGCGGCGCGGCGCGCGGTGAACGCGCTGCTGGACGCTGCGGCCTTCGATGGTCCGCGCTGTGAAATCTGGCCGCTTCAGGAAGTCGAACTGCTGACGCCATGGCGGCTTCACGACGCCGCGCGCCATCGGGCCGGACTGCCCTGGGACGCATCGCTCACCCAGGTCGCGGCGCAGGCGCTGCGCGCCGCGTCGCCGCTGCTCGACCAGGTGCGCCCGCTGATGGAGGTCGTGGGCCCCTTCCTGACGCCCGTCGCCGATGCACTCGACACCGTCGACCAGGCGGTGCAAGGCCTGGGTGAGGGATACGGAGTCGATCAGAGCGTCAGGCGCGGATCCGCCTACGTGCCCACGCCGCTCGGCAACGCGCTGGGCGTCGCCGACGACGTCCCCGGCATCGGCGACATCGTGGGCCCGGGCGGCTTCGTCGAGCGGCTGGGCTGGTATCGCGGCATGATCGTCGACACGCTGGCGGCCGGGGTGCCGGACTGGGAGCCGCAGAAGCACCTGTATGGACTCGTGAAGGACTTCATGGCGCGGGCCGGCAAGGGCCTGCGGCCGGCGCTGTGCATCGCCACCACGCGCGCGCTGGGGGGCCGAAGCGAGAACGCGCTGCCCGCCGCGGCCGGCATCGAGATGCTGCACAACGCCTTCCTCGTGCACGACGACATCGAGGACGGCAGCGAGGTCCGCCGCGGCGTGCCCACCATGCACCGGCAGGCCGGCATTCCGCTCGCCGTGAACACCGGCGACGCGATGAATGCGCTGGCCATGCGGCTGCTGCGCCGCACCGGCGAGTCTCTCGGACCCGCCGGCGCGTTGCGCATCCTGGACGAGATCGACCACATGCTGATGGAGACGCTGGAAGGGCAGGCCATCGAACTGGGCTGGGTGCGGGACAACGATCTTTCCGTAGGGTCCGACGACTACCTGCGACTGGCGCTGAAGAAGACGGCGTGGTACAGCTTCATCCACCCCTTGCGGATCGGCGCGCTGGTGGCCGATCCCGAGGATGCGAATCTCGGTCGCTTCGATCGCTTCGGATACCTGTTGGGGCTGGCCTTCCAGATCACGGACGACGTTCTCAATCTGAGCGGGAGCCTGGAGCGCTACGGCAAGGAGATCGACGGCGACCTGTCCGAGGGCAAGCGCACCCTGGTGCTGACGCATGCGCTGTCGCACGCGAGCCGGGGCGAGCGCGACTGGATGAGCAACTTTCTTGCGCGCCCGCGCGAACGTCGCCTGCCGCGCGAAGTGCTGCGGATGCACGACATCGTGGCGGGCACCGGCAGCATCGAATGGGCGCGTCAGTCGGCCGTTGCGCTCGCCGACGCCGCGGCGAACGAGTTCGACCTGTCCGCGTTTGCCGGCGCGGCACCGGGTCCGGATCTGGATTGGCTGCGCGCCAGTGTGAATTACCTGGTGCAGCGCGATTCGTAGCGCGCTGCGGCGCTCGCTAGCGCAAGGTCCCGTTCAGGTAGGGCTCGGGATCGACCGCCACGCCCTGTTTGCGGATCTCGAAATGCAGCTTCACGCGGTCGGCGTCGCTGTTGCCCATCTCGGCGATCTTCTGGCCCTGGCGTACCACCTCCTTCTCCTTGACCAGGATGGTCTTGGTGTGGGCGTAGGCGGTCAGGAAGGTGTCGTTGTGCTGGACGATCACCATGTTGCCGTAGCCGCGCAGTTCGCCGCCCACGTAGACGACGCGTCCGTCGGCCGCCGCGAGCACCGGGTCGCCCAGGTTGCCCGCGATATCCAGGCCCTTGTTGCGGGTGCCGTCGAAACCCGAGAGCGTGCGGCCGTTCGACGGCCGGATGAAGAAGGCCTGTGGCTTGGGTGCCGGCGCGGCGGTGGGTGGGGGCGTCTGGCCCGACGGTGGCAAGGGGTAGAAGGGCGGACCGGAGCCCTTGGGGGTCGAACAGGCCGCCAGGGCGGCGGCCGCGATGGCGACGGCCGCGATGGCGGTGGCGCGAGAAAGTGAGTTCTGGGCTTGCATGGCTGCTTTTTTTGGAACGTGATCGCCGCGAAGGGTTCCCCGCCGCGGCGACCGGACCGCATTTTTAGCACGCCGTCGAAGGAGCGGGCGTGACCAGGGGTTGCAGCCGGTGCTGCGGCTCACCCCGGGGCGCCCGCGCTACTTCTGCGGGATCGGTGTGGCGCGATCGATCGGGACGGCGGTGACGCTGTTCTTCGGCGAGCCATCGATGAGCAGGTCGGAATAGGCCAGGTAGACCAGCGTGTTGCGCCTGGCATCGACGATGCGCACGACGCGCAGCCGCTTGAAGAGAATCGACTGCCGTTCGCTGAAGACCTCCTCGCGCCGCGGCAGCGGCTGGATCACGCCGGCCGGTCCCACCTGCCGGCAGGCGATCGAGGCTTCGGCCTTGTCTTCGGCCAGGCCGAGCGCGCCGGACACGCCGCCGGTCTTGGCGCGCGAGACATAGCAGGTGACGCCGTTCACCTTCGGATCGTCGTAGGCCTCGACCACGATCTTGTGGTCCGGCCCGATCAGCTTGAAGGCGGTGTCGACTTCGCCGACCTGTTCGGCCCCGGCGCCCGTTGCCGCCACGGCAAGGCCGAGAACGAGTTGCCGCTGCAGCCTGCGATTCATACGATGTCCACCGTGTGGACGCGATCGAAGCTGCCGCGGCGCCGGTCGTCGAAGTAGCGCGTGAGCGCCTCCCGCACGGTGCGGAACGCGATCTCTTCCCACGGGATCTCGTCCTCGGCGAAGAGCCGGGCCTCGATCGTTTCGTGGCCCGGATCGAAGCGCTCGCTCAGCAGCCGGGCACGGTAGAACAGGTGGACCTGGCCGACGCGCACCACGCTCATGACCGCGAACAGGCCTTCCATCTCGTACTCGGCGCCGGCCTCTTCGTCGGTCTCGCGCGCAGCACCCTGCTCGGTCGACTCGTTGAGCTCCATGAACCCGGCCGGCAGCGTCCATTTGCCCCAGCGCGGCTCGATGTTGCGCTTGCACAGCAGCACGCGATCGCCGAGGACCGGGATGGTCCCCACCACGTTCAGCGGATTCTCGTAGTGGATCGTGTTGCAGGCCGGGCAGACCGCGCGCTCCTTGGTGTCGCCGTCGTCCGGGACGCGGTAGACGACCGCGGTGCCGCAGTTCTTGCAGTGCTTGATGGGGACGCGCAGGATCATTGTTTAGATGATCCGGACGGTCAGCTTGGGCAGGCCGGTGATTTCGCCGACCAGCGTGTCGCCCGCGACCACCGCGGCCACGCCCTCGGGCGTCCCCGTGAAGATCAGGTCGCCGGGCTGCAGTTCCCAGGCGGCCGACAGGTGCTCGATGGTTTCGGCCAGATTCCAGATCAGCTTGCTCACGTTGCTGCGCTGGCGGTCGACGCCGCCGACCTGGACCGAGATCTCAGCCTTCTCGATGTCGCCCGCCTGCGCGGCCGGCACGATCGGGCCGATCGGTGCGCTCTGCTCGAAGCTCTTGCCAATGTCCCAGGGGCGGCCCTGCTTCTTCATGTCGTTCTGCAGGTCGCGGCGCGTCATGTCGAGGCCGACGGCATAGCCGAAGATGTGCTTGTGGGCGTCGGCTGCCGCGATGTTCTTGCCGCCGGTGCCGATCGCGGCGACCAGCTCGATCTCGTGGTGCAGGTTCTTGGTCAGCGTCGGGTAGGCCATGGTGCCGGTGCTGCCGGCCTCGACCACCACCACGGCATCGGCCGGCTTCATGAAGAAGAAGGGCGGTTCGCGGCCGGTGAAGCCCATTTCCTTGGCATGCTCTTCGTAGTTGCGCCCGACGCAGTAGATGCGGTGCACCGGAAAGCGCGGGGCCTGGCCGACGACGGGGATCGATACGACCGGGTGAGGGGTGAAAACAAACTCGGAGGCCATGGGAGAAACGTCCTTTTCAGCGAAAAAAGCAGTGTGCCAGACGACCGGGCGAATTGCCCGGCGGTGGCCTGCGCGGGGCGGCGCGGCTATGCTAGCCGGATGATGAAGCTGCACAATTATTTCCGCTCCTCCGCCTCCTTCCGTGTGCGAATCGCGCTCAACCTCAAGGGGCTGGACTACGACTACATCCCGGTCCACATCGCCCGCGGGGAGCACAAGACCGGCCCCTTCGCCGCGATCTCGCCCGACAATCTGGTGCCGCTGCTCGAGGACGAGGGCGAGCGGTTCACGCAATCGCTGGCGATCATGGAATACCTCGACGAGATCCAGCCCGAGCCCGCGCTCCTGCCCAGCGATCCCGTCGGCCGCGCCCACGTGCGGGCGCTGGCGGAGTCGATCGCCTGCGAGATCCATCCGCTCAACAACCTGCGCGTGCTCAAGTACCTGGTGCGGGAACTGAAGCTGGACGACGAGGCCAAGAACGCCTGGTACCGCCACTGGGTGCGCGAGGGCATGCTGGCCTTCGAACGCCAGCTGGCCCAGTATCCGGCCGGCACCTATTGCTACGGCAGCACGCCGACCATCGCCGACTGCTGCCTGGTGCCGCAGATCTTCAATGGCAAGCGCTTCGACTGCGACTTCAGCGGCCTGCCGCGCACGATGGCGGCATTCGACGCCTGCATGCAGCTCGACGCCTTCCAGCGCGCCCAGCCATCGAACTGCCCCGACGCGGAAGCCTGAGCATGCCCGATTGGCTCGTGCCGGACTGGCCAGCGCCCGCGAATGTGCGTGCGGTATGCACCACGCGGGAGGGCGGCGTTTCGCTCGGCAGCTTCCAGGGGCTGAACCTCGGCGGCCATGTCGGCGACGATCCCGAGAAGGTTCAGGCCAACCGGGCCTGCCTCCGGGATGCCCTTGGCGCGCAGCCGGTGTTCCTGGCGCAGGTGCACGGCACCCAGGTGCTGACCCTCGATGCGCAGAGCGTCGACGGCGCCAGCGCCGACGCCTGCACGACGACGGAACGCGGCATCGCCTGCACGATCATGGTCGCCGACTGCCTGCCGGTGCTGTTCACCGATGAAGGCGGCCGCCGCGTGGCGGCCGCGCACGCAGGTTGGCGCGGGCTGGCGGCGGGTGTGCTCGAGCGCACCGTCGAGGCTTTCGAGGCCGAGGGCGGCGCTTCCGAACTCATGGCCTGGCTCGGCCCCTGCATCGGACCCGACGCCTTCGAGGTCGGCGACGAGGTCCGGGCCGCCTTCGAAGCCGGCTCGCCGGCGGCCAGCGCGTGCTTCCGGCCGGCCGGCACGCCGGGCAAGTGGATGGCCGACCTCGCGGGGCTGGCGCGCCAGCGCCTGCAGGCGGCCGGCATCACGCGGCTTCACGGCAACGACAGCAGCGAGGCCTGGTGCACCGTGCACAACCCGTTACGTTTTTTCTCGCACCGTCGCGACCGGGTCAGCGGCCGTTTCGCCGCCTGCCTCTGGCGGGTCTGAAGCGGCCCTGGCGGCTTGCATCGCGGCCTCGCGCTCGGCCGCTTCGCGCGCCTTGATCGCGCGGCGCCGTGCCGGGGTGGCCATCAGGTAAACCACCAGGGCCACCGGCAGCAGGCCGTAGAGTAGAAAGGTGAAGATCGCACCGAGCACGGTTCCGGTGGTGTTGGTGGCCTCTGCGACCGCCATCATCAGTGCAACATAGAGCCAGGCGATCACGACGAGGTGCATAGACGATGTTTTCAGGAAGGAATGGCGGGCCGCACTGGTGGGGCCCCTGCGAATACAGCATACTCAAAACCCGATCCTATGAGGCGAGGCAGCAGGAGACACCATGAAACACACACAGGCCGCCGGGGCCGAGACTTTCGCGCCGTTTCAGCAGGCGCTCACGCAGGGTTGGGAGAAGGCGCTCGAATCCTTCCAGGCGCTTGGCGCTTCGGGAACCCGGCCGGCGGGTGCGCCCTGGAACATGCCCAAGTTCGCCATGTCCAGCGACAAGCTCCGCCTGCTGCAGGAGCAGTACGTCAGCGAAGCCTCCGAGCTCTGGCACAACGGCTTCGCGGCCCAGGCCCACGCCGACAAGCGCTTCGCCGGCGCTGCCTGGGGCAGCAACCCGGTCTCGTCCTTCTCGGCCGCGATCTACCTGCTGAACGCGCGCACGCTGCTGGGCATGGCCGAAGCGGTCGAGACCGACGAAAAGACCCGCTCCCGCCTTCGCTTCGCGGTCGAGCAATGGATGGCCGCCTCGTCGCCCAGCAACTACCTCGCCTTCAATGCCGAGGCGCAGAAGAAGGCGCTCGACACCCAGGGCGAGAGCATTGCCAAGGGCATCCAGAACCTGCTGCATGACCTCCAGCAGGGCCATGTCAGCATGACCGATGAAAGCGCCTTCGAGGTCGGCCGAAATGTCGGCACGACCGAGGGCGCGGTGGTGTTCGAGAACGCGCTGTTCCAGCTGCTCGAATACAAGCCGCTGACAGCCAAGGTCTACGAACGGCCGCTGCTGTTGATCCCGCCGTGCATCAACAAGTTCTACATCCTCGACCTGCAGCCCGAGAACTCGCTGATCCGCTACGCGGTGGAGCAGGGGCACCGCGTGTTCGTGGTCAGCTGGCGCAATCCCGATGCGTCGATGGCGCAATACACCTGGGACCAGTACATCGAGGACGCCGCCATCAAGGCGATCCACGTGACCCAGGAGATCACCGGCCAGGACAAGAAGGGCGGACAGATCGACACCCTGGGTTTTTGCGTCGGCGGCACCATCCTGAGCACCGCGCTGGCCGTGCTCGCGGCGCGCGGCGAACAACCCGCCGCCTCGGTCACGCTGCTGACCACCCTGCTCGACTTCACCGACACCGGGGTGCTCGACATCTTCATCGATGAGAACTTCGTGCAGTTCCGCGAGATGCAGATGGGGCAGGGCGGCTTGCTGAAGGGCGGCGAGCTGGCCTCCACCTTCAGCTTCCTCAGGCCCAACGACCTGGTCTGGAACTACGTGGTCGGCAACTACCTCAAGGGCGAGACGCCGCCGCCGTTCGACCTGCTCTACTGGAACAGCGACGCCACCAACCTGCCGGGGCCGATGTACTGCTGGTATCTGCGCCACACCTACCACGAGAACAAGCTGGCGGCGCCGGGCGCGCTGACCGTGGCCGGCGAGCAGGTCGACCTCGGGGCCATCGAGGCGCCGGTCTACATCTATGGCTCGCGCGAAGACCACATCGTGCCGATCGGCGGCGCCTATGCCTCGACGCAGCTGCTCAGCGGCAAGAAGCGCTTCGTGATGGGCGCCTCGGGCCACATCGCGGGCGTGATCAATCCTCCGGCCAAGAAGAAGCGCAGCCACTGGATCCGCGCCGACGGCAAGCTGCCGAAGACGCCGGCCGAATGGCTGGCCGGCGCCACCGAGCATCCCGGCAGTTGGTGGACCGACTGGTCCGACTGGCTCAAGACCCACGCGGGCAAGCAGATCCCTGCCCCCAAGGCCTATGGCAAAGGCAGCGCCTACAAGGCGAGCGAGCCGGCGCCGGGCCGCTACGTCAAGGCCAAGGCCTGACCCTCACCCTTTTCGCTATTTCCATCCACGCACACGGAGAACACACCATGGAAGACATCGTCATCGTTTCAGCCGCACGCACCGCCGTGGGCAAGTTCGGCGGTTCGCTGGCCAACATCCCGGCCACCGAACTCGGCGCCCTCGTGATCAAGGAAGTGCTGGCGCGCGCCAAGGTTGGCGGCGACCAGATCGGCGAAGTCATCATGGGCCAGGTGCTGGCCGCGGGCAGCGGCCAGAACCCGGCGCGCCAGGCGCTGCTGAAGAGCGGCATCACCCAGGAGACACCGGCGCTGACCATCAACGCAGTCTGCGGCTCGGGCCTGAAGGCCGTGATGCTGGCGGCGCAGGCGGTGGCCACGGGCGACAGCGAGATCGTCATCGCGGGCGGGCAGGAGAGCATGAGCCTGGCGCCGCACGTGCTGCCCAATTCGCGCAACGGCCAGCGCATGGGCGACTGGAAGCTGGTCGACTCGATGATCGTCGACGGCCTGTGGGACGTGTACAACCAGTACCACATGGGCATCACGGCCGAGAACGTGGCCAAGAAGTACGACATCAGCCGCGCCGCACAAGACGAACTGGCGCTCGGCAGCCAGACCAAGGCGGCCGCTGCGCAGGATGCCGGCAAGTTCAAGGACGAGATCGTCGCGGTCAACATCCCGCAGAAGAAGGGCGACCCGGTGGTTTTCGCCCAGGACGAGTTCATCAACCGCAAAAGCAGCGCCGAGGGCCTCGCGGGCCTGCGCCCGGCCTTCGACAAGGCCGGCGGCGTGACGGCAGGCAATGCCTCGGGCCTGAACGACGGCGCCGCCGCCGTGATGGTGATGACCGCCAAGAAGGCGGCCGCCCTGGGCCTGAAGCCGCTCGGGCGCATCGCCAGCTACGCCAGCACCGGCCTCGACCCGGCCTTCATGGGCATGGGCCCGGTGCCGGCCTCGCAGAAGGCGTTGCAGCGCGCCGGCTGGAAGCCGCAGGACCTCGACCTGCTCGAGATCAACGAGGCCTTCGCGGCCCAGGCCTGCGCGGTGAACCGCGAAATGGGCTGGGATGTCAACAAGGTCAACGTGAACGGCGGTGCGATCGCCATCGGCCACCCCATCGGTGCCTCGGGCTGCCGCATCCTGGTGACGCTGCTGCACGAGATGCAGCGCCAGAACGCCAAGAAGGGCATCGCTTCGCTGTGCATCGGCGGCGGCATGGGTGTCGCCCTGACGATCGAACGCTAACCCCCAGGTTGGCTCACTGCGTGTAGCCGCCCACCCCCTTGCAGCGGGCAACACCTGCGGCCCGGCGAAGCCGGTTCCGCGGTGTTTCACCAACGGGCCTGGCTTTGCCGGCCGCGGGGGTGAGCCTGCGGGCCGCCCGGAGGCGAGCTCACTGTATTTCGAGGAGCACGGGTTGGTGGTCCGAGGCGCGGGTCTGCAAATCGACCTCGACCCTGCGCACCCGCGGCGCCAGTTCATCGCTCACGAAGACGAAATCGCAGGCCATCGGATCGGGACCGTAGGTGCGGTCGAAGAGGCGGAAGGTCGGGTCGTGCGGCCGCTCGGGGTGGGCCAGCGGCCAGGCATCCTGGAACCGCAGGGCGGGTGCCTGGGCCGACAGGGCGGGGTCGGCGAAAGGCTGCTGGATGGCGTCATACGCCGGGTCGGACGCGGGCGTGTTGAAGTCGCCGCAGAGGATGGCTTGCGGCGTGTGGCGCTTGGGCCGGAACGGCGAGCCATGGAAGTCGTCGACCGGCGGCGCTGCGGCCTGCTCGCAGGCCTCCTTGTGCAACGCGCGCAGGGCGCGCGCCTGCGCCAGCCGCTGTGTCGGCGAGTAGTACTCCAGGTGCGTGGTCATCACGCGCAGCGGGCCCAGTTCGGGGCTGGTCAGCGTGACCACGGTGCACATGCGCGGCATGCTGGTCACGGATGGGTCGGCTGGCCAGGGCAGGACGTGATGCTGCACATGCGCCACCGGCAGCCGCGTGGCGATCAGGTTGCCGAATCGCATCGGCCGGCCGTCGGCATCGAAGTCATGGACCGCGGCGCCGAAGAAGAGCTGGAAGCCCGGCAGCAGCGCCTGCAACTCGGCCGGCTGGTCGCCGGGGCTGCCCGCCATGGCGCCGAAGCCCGAGGCGATCTCCTGGAGGCACAGGACGTCGAAATCCCCCATCGCGCGCGCGCCATCGACGATGCGCTGCGGGCTCACGACGCCGTCGAGGCCGCAGCACCATTGGGTGTTCCAGGTCACGAGTTTCATTTGATGCCGGCCCTCATGAAGCTCTGCACGAACTGACGCTGAAAGAGCAGGAACGCGATCAGCAGCGGCGCCGAGGTCATCAGGGTGGCGGCGGTGATCACCGACCAGTCGACCCCCTGGTCGACCGAGGAGAACACCTGCAGCCCGACCGTCAGCGGCCGCGCGTTGACGCTGTTCGTGATGATCAGCGGCCAGAGGAAATTGTTCCAGTGAAAGCTCACTGACACCAGGGCGAATGCGGTATAGACCGGGCGCGCCAGCGGCACGTAGACGCGCCACAGGATCTGCAGGGCGCCGGCGCCCTCGACCCGGGCGGCCTCGTCGAGCTCCTTCGGGATGCCCATGAAGGTCTGGCGCAGCAGGAAGATCGCGAAGGCCGAGGCGAAGTAGGGCAGCCCGATGGCCAGCAGCGTGTCGACCAGCCCGAGCCGGGCCATGGTCTTGTAGTTCTCGACCAGCAGGATGTCCGGCATGATCATCAGCTGGACCAGCACCAGCGCGAAGGCGATGCCGCGGCCTCTGAATTCGTAGCGTGCGAAGGCATAGGCCGCCAGCGTGCCCAGCACGAGCTGCACCGCCAGCACCATCGCGACGAGCAGGGTGGTGTTGAGGAAGTAGCGCGCGAAGGGCGCCGCCTCCCAGGCGCGGCGGAAGTTGTCGAGCGTGAGGGGCGCCAGCAGCGCGAAGCGGGTCGAGTACTCGGCCGGATGGAAGGCGGTCCACACCGCGTAGGCCAGCGGCAGGATCCACAGCAACGCGAGCAACCAGGCGGCCAGCGTGTCAAGCAGCGTGGGCTCGTTGTAGGCGAGGCGCTGGGCCGGGGCGGCGGCGCTCATTTGTAGTGGACCTTCCTGTCGAGCACGAAGAACTGGAACAGCGCGATGCCCGCCAGCACCACCACCAGCACCACCGTGATCGCCGAGGCGTAGGCCGTGTCCCAGAAGCTGAATCCGACCTCGTAGAGGTGATAGAGCAGCAGGATCGAGGCGTTGTCCGGGCCCCCGCGCGTCAGCACGAACAGGTGGTCGACCATCCGGAAGGCATTGATGAAGGCATTGACCAGCACGAACAGCGTGGTGGGCATCAAGAGCGGCCATTGCACGCGGCGGAAGAAGTACCAGCGCGAGGCGCCCTCGATCGCCGCCGCCTCGCGCAGGCTGGGGTTGAGCGTCTGTAGCGCCGCCAGGTAGAAGATCATGAAGAAGCCGGCTTCCTTCCAGATCGCGACCAGCGTCACCGCGCCGAGCGCGGTCGAGGGGCTGCCGAGCCAGTTGTGCGAGGGCAGGCCCAGCGCGCCGGTGATCTGCTCGAGCAGGCCGTACTGCGGCGTGTAGAAGAAGAGCCAGATGTTGGCCACCGCGATCATCGGCAGCACGGTCGGCGTGAAATAGGCCATGCGCAGGAAAGCCCGGCCCGCGATCCGCTCGTTGACCCACAGCGCCATCACCAGCGCCAGCGCGATCGACAGCGGGATGGTCGCGCCCGCGAACCAGAGGTTGTTGCGCACCGCCTTCCAGAACACCGGGTCGCCGGTCATGACGGCGTAGTTCTCGAGCCCGACCCAGACGCCCGGGCGCTTGCCCTTGGGGGTCGAGAAGAAGCTGTCGACCAGCGTCGAGACCGCCGGCCAGTGCGTGAACGCGACCAGCAGCAGCAGCGCCGGCAACAGCAGCAGCCACGCATGGACGGCGTTGCGCGAGGCGGTGCTGCCGGGGTGCGTCATGGCGTGGCCGGCGCCGCGGTCTACTTGAACGAACGCAGGATGCGGTCGGCTTCGCGCTGCGCGTCCTGCATCGCCTGGGCGGGCGTCTTGCTGCCGGTCAGCGCGGCCTGGAGGCCGTCGTTCAGGGCCTTGGTCACGCGCTGGTTGTCATGGGTGGAGAACTCGGCCACCGACACCGGCAGCTGGTCGCGCGCCACCAGCGCGGCGGGGAAGTCGCGGCCGTACTTGCGCAGCGTGTCGGTCTCGTAGGCGGCCGGGGAGACCGCGACGTAGCCGGTGTCCATGCTCCACTGCGCGGCACGCTCGGGCTGGGTGATCCACTTGGCGAACTTGAACGCGGCGTCCTGCTGCGCCGGCGTCGACTTCTTGAAGATGTAGAAATTGCCGCCGCCGGTGGGCGAGCCCTTGCGCTTGTTCCCGGGAATCATGCCGACGCCGAAGTCGAACTTGGCGTTGGCCTTGATGTTGGTCAGGTTGCCGGTGGTGGTGTAGATGATGGCAGCCTTCTTCTCGAAGAAGTCCTTCGGCGTCGTGCCCCACTCGACCACGCCCGGCGGGTGGATGCCGGCCTTGCCGAGGTCGACCCAGTACTGCAGCGCCTCGATCACCTTCGGATCGTCGAGCTTGACCTGGGTGCCGGCCTCGTTGGCGAGGAGCGCGTCGTTCGGCGTGGTCAGGGTCTGGAACAGCCAGTAGGGGAAGCCGCTCGAGGGAATCTGCACGCCCCACTGCGTGACCTTGCCGCTGGCGTCCTTCTTCGTGAGCCTGGTGGCCGCCTCCTTGAGTTCGGCCCAGGTCGTCGGCGGCTTGTTCGGGTCGAGGCCGGCTTCCTTGAACAGTTCCTTGTTCCAGTACATGACCACCGTCGAGCGCTGGAACGGGATGCCCCAGGTCTTGCCACCGGTCTGGCTGTTCATCATGAACGCCTTGTAGAAGCCGGCGAGCCAGGCCTTGTCTTCGGGGGTTTTCACGAAATCGTCGAAGGGAACGATCGCATCCTCGTCGATCAGCGTGAACATGTCGGTCGACAGCAGCACCGAGGTCACCGGCGGCGTGCCCGACTTGTGCGCGGTCAGCGCCTTGACGATGGTCTCCTGGTAGGTGCCGGCATAGATCGGCGACACCTTCACGCCCGGGTTCTCCTTCATGAAGCCGGCCGCGAAGCCGTCGATCGTCTTCGCGATCGGGCCGCCCACGGCCACCGGGTAGTAGAACTGGAGCTCCACCGGCGCCTGCGCGTGAACGCTCGCGGTGCCGGCGAGCAGGGCGCCGGCGGCCATCAGGGGCAGGGCCAGGGTCTGGATGAAGGTCTTCCGTTGCATGGTGGTTTTTTCCTTTGGATGAAAGCTCAATCGATTCGCTTGCCGCCGGCATCGAAGCCGTGCGCGTCCTGTGGCGCCCAGCGCAGGCCGACCCGGTCGCCCGGCTCCGCCCGGTGCTGCCCGGCGGTGCGCACCAGCAGCACCTGGCTTCCCACCGCGCAGCGCAGCACCAGGTCGGCGCCGAGGTACTCCACGCTCTGCACCGTGGCCGGGATGCCTGCGGCATCGAGCGCGATGGCCTCGGGCCGGACGCCGAGCGTGGCGGCCTGCAGGCCGGCGGCGACGTCGCTGCCGGCGATGCGGCCGGCCTCCAGCGCCACCAGGTTCATCGGCGGCGTGCCGATGAAGCGGGCCGCGAAGGTGGTGGCCGGCCGCGCATAGAGCTCGCGCGGCATGCCCGATTGTTCGACCCGGCCCCGGTTCAGGAGCACCACCTGGTCGGCCATGCTCATCGCCTCGGTCTGGTCGTGCGTGACGTAGACCACCGTGAGGCCGAGCTGGCGTTGCAGGTCACGCAGTTCGCGGCGCATGTCCTGGCGCAGCTGGGCGTCGAGGTTGGACAGCGGCTCGTCCATCAGGCAGACCTTGGCCTGCGCCACCAGCGCGCGGCCCAGGGCCACCCGCTGCTGCTGGCCGCCCGAGAGCTGCGACGGCCTGCGCTCCAGCAGCGCCTCGAGGCCCAGCAGCGCCGCGGCGTCGCGCAGCCGGCGCGCGCTCTCCGCCGCCGGCGTCTTGCGCACCGAGAGGCCGAAACTGATGTTGTCGGCCACGCTCAGGTGCGGAAACAGCGCATAGTTCTGGAACACCATCGCGATGCCGCGCCGGGACGGCGGCAGCGCGGTGACGTCGCGGCCGTCGATCAGCACCTGGCCGGCGGTCGCGGTCTCGAGCCCGGCGACGATGCGCAGCGTGGTCGACTTGCCGCAACCCGAAGGGCCCAGGAGCACGCAGAACGAACCCGGCTCGATCTGCAGGTCCACCGCGTGCAGGGCCGTGCTTTCGCCCCATGACTTGGCGATCCGTTTCAACTCGATGGATGACATCGATTCAGGCCGCCGCAGGGCCGCCCCAAGGCGGGCTGGCCCCCTCGGGGGGAAGCGAATACACGAAGTGACAGAGCATGGGGGCGCAGTATATGGACGGCTTGTGACACCCCGTTGCAATCGAGGCTCAGTGTTTTCCTGATCGGGCCTTGGCTAGAAACTTCTATAAAGTGAACAATGCCTGTTCAGGCTCGCATACATCAAGGAAATCTTCATGAGCAAAAAAGTCGCATACGTCACCGGGGGCATGGGGGGCATCGGAACAGCCATCTGCCAGCGCCTGGCCAAGGACGGGTTCACCGTCATCGCCGGCTGCGGCCCCACCCGTGACCACGCCAAATGGCTGGCGGAGCAGAAGGCCGAGGGCTACGAGTTCCATGCCTCGGTCGGCAATGTCGGTGACTGGCAGTCCACCGTCGAGGCCTTCACCAAGGCCAAGGCGGAGCACGGCAGCATCGACGTGCTGGTCAACAATGCGGGCATCACGCGTGACCGCATGTTCCTCAAGATGACGCCGGAGGACTGGAGTTCGGTGATCGAGACCAACCTCAACAGCATGTTCAACGTGACCAAGCAGGTCGTGGGCGACATGGTGGACAAGGGCTGGGGCCGGATCATCAACATCAGCTCGGTCAACGGCGCCAAGGGCCAGGCCGGCCAGACCAACTACTCGGCCGCCAAGGCCGGGATGCACGGCTTCACGATGGCGCTGGCGCAGGAGCTCGCCGCCAAGGGCGTGACGGTCAACACCGTGAGTCCGGGCTACATCGGCACCGACATGGTGAAGGCGATCCGCCAGGAAGTGCTCGACAAGATCGTCTCCACCATCCCGGTCAAGCGGCTGGGCGAGCCGAGCGAGATCGCGTCGATCATCGCCTGGCTGGCGACCGACGAAGGCGGCTATTCCACCGGGGCCGACTTCTCGGTCAATGGTGGGCTTCACATGCACTGAGGCGCCCACCTGGAAAAGCCCCGAGAAAACCCGCTACGGCGGGTTTTTTTTGTTTGCGCGGCGCCTTCGACGGCGTCTGTCTCCCAATCCAACACATCACACCCAGGAGATCCCCGCATGACACCCACAGCGATGCCGGCCGCACCGGCCAAGAAGCTGCCGATCTACCGCTCCCTCTACGCGCAGGTGATCACGGCCGTGGTCGTCGGCGTGCTGCTGGGGCATTTTTATCCGTCCGTCGGCGAAACCATGAAGCCGCTCGGCGACGCCTTCATCAAGCTGATCAAGATGATGATCGCGCCGATCATCTTTTGCACCGTGGTGGTCGGCATCGCGGGCATGGAGGACATGAAGAAGGTCGGCAAGACCGGTGGGCTGGCGCTGCTCTATTTCGAGGTGGTCAGCAGCATCGCGCTGGTGGTCGGCCTGGTGCTGGTCAACCTGCTCAAGCCCGGTGTCGGCATGAATATCGATCCGGCGTCGCTCGACACCCGGGCGCTGGCAGCCTATACCGGCCCGGGCAAGATGCAGGGCACGGTCGATTTCCTCATGAACGTGATCCCCAACACGGTGGTCGATGCCTTCGCCAAGGGCGAGATCCTGCAGGTGCTGCTGATCGCGGTGCTGTTCGGCTTCGCGCTGCATCGCTTCGGCGGCCGCGGCACGCTGGTGTTCGACGTCATCGAGAAGGGCTCGCACGTGCTCTTCGTGATCATCAACTACATCATGAAGCTGGCGCCGATCGGCGCCTTCGGCGCGATGGCGTTCACGATCGGCAAGTACGGGATCGGCTCGCTGTTCGAGCTCGGCAAGCTGATGGCAACCTTCTACCTGACCTGCCTGCTGTTCATCTTCGTGGTGCTGGGGGGGATCGCGCGCTTCCACGGATTCAGCATCTGGAAGTTCATCAAGTACATCAAGGAAGAGTTGCTGATCGTGCTGGGCACCTCGTCCTCCGAATCGGTGCTGCCGCGGATGATGGAGAAGATGGAGAACCTCGGCGCCAAGAAGACCTGCGTCGGCCTGGTGATCCCGACCGGCTATTCCTTCAACCTGGACGGAACCTCGATCTATCTGACGATGGCGGCGGTTTTCATCGCCCAGGCCACCAACACCCCGATGACGCTGATGCAGGAGATCACGCTGCTGGCGGTGCTGTTGCTGACATCGAAGGGGGCCGCCGGCGTCACCGGCAGCGGCTTCATCGTGCTGGCGGCCACGCTGTCGGCGGTGGGCCACGTGCCGGTGGCGGGGCTGGCGCTGATTCTCGGCATCGACCGCTTCATGTCCGAGGCCCGCGCGCTGACCAACCTGATCGGCAACGGCGTCGCCACCATCGTGGTCGCCAAATGGACCAACGAACTCGACGAGGTGCGGCTGCAGGCCGGGCTCAACAACGAGACCTGGGTCGAGGCCCAGGAGCCCGAGGAACTGATCAACGCCCGTACGGAAAAGATGGCCTCCTGAGCCTGGCTGCGGCAAACGTTCTTGCAGAATGCAAGGCGATGCCGCACAGCGTTTCACTGATCAACACCATTGCGGCCGGCCTCGGCCTGGCGCTGGTGCTCGGCTTCCTGGCGACGCGGCTGCGGCTGCCGGCGCTGGTCGGCTACCTGCTGGCGGGCGTCATCATCGGGCCGTTCACGCCGGGCTTCGTCGCCGATGCGGGCATCGCCGCGCAGCTGGCGGAGATCGGCGTGATGCTGCTGATGTTCGGCGTCGGCCTTCATTTCTCGCTGGACGAGCTGCTGGCGGTGCGCAAGGTCGCGCTGCCCGGCGCGCTGGTCCAGATGGCGGTGGCGACGCTGTTCGGTGCCGCGCTCGCGACCTGGTGGGGATGGAGCCCGGGCGGTGCGCTGGTGTTCGGGCTGGCGCTGTCGGTGGCGAGCACGGTGGTGCTGCTGCGCGCGCTCGAAAGCCTGGGCATCCTCGAATCGTTCACCGGACGCATCGCGATCGGCTGGCTGGTCGTGGAAGACCTGGCGATGGTGCTGGTCCTGGTGCTGCTGCCGCCGCTGGCCGGGGCGCTGGGCGGGGCCGCCGCGGCCGCCGCCGGCCCGCCGGTCTGGCAGACGCTGGGCCTCACGCTGCTGCAGGTCGGCGGTTTCGTGCTCCTGATGCTGGTGGTCGGACGGCGGGTCTTCCCGTGGATCCTGTGGCAGGTGGCGAGCACCAACTCGCGCGAGCTGTTCACGCTCTGCGTGGTGGCCGCCGCGGTCAGCATCGCCTTCGTCTCGGCGGCGCTGTTCGGCGTCTCGTTCGCACTCGGCGCCTTCTTCGCCGGCGTGGTGATGCGCGAGTCGGAGTTCAGCCACCGCGCGGCGCAGGAATCGCTGCCGTTGCGCGACGCCTTCGCCGTGCTGTTCTTCGTCTCGGTCGGCATGTTGTTCGACCCGTCCGTGCTGATCGACCGGCCGCTGCAAGTGCTGGCCGTGGTGCTCGTGATCGTGGTCGGCAAGTCGGTCGCTGCCTGTGCGCTGGTGCTGCTGCTGCGCTACCCGCTGGGCACCGCGCTCACGGTCAGCGCGAGCCTGGCCCAGATCGGCGAGTTTTCGTTCATCCTCGCGGCGCTGGGTGGTTCGCTCGGCTTGTTGCCGCCCGAAGGGCAGAGCCTGCTGCTGGCCGGCGCGCTGATCTCCATCGCCACCAATCCGCTGTGGTTCAGCCTGATCGAGCCGTTGCAGCAATGGCTGCACGCGCATTCATCTGTCGCGCGCCGACTGGCGTCGAGGGACGACCCGCTGGCCGAGCTGCCGATGCACACCGAGGCCAGGTACCTGTCTCGGCAAGTGGTGCTGGTCGGCTATGGGCGGGTCGGCCGGCGCATCGCCGAAGCGCTGGCGGCGCACGACGTCCCCTTCGTCGTGGCGGAGCAGAACCGCGCGATCGTGGAGCAGCTGCGCGGCGAGGGCATGGCCGCCGTGTGGGGCGACGCCGCCGATCCGTCGGTGCTGATCCAGGCCCACATCGCCCGCGCCCGCGTGCTGGTGATCGCCACCGCCGACGCCATGAACGTGCGGCAGATGATCGAGGCGGCCCGGACGCTGAATCCGGCGATCGAGACCGTGATCCGCAGCCACAACGAGGATGAAGCCCGCTTGCTCACCCAGCAGGATGCCGTCACGGTGTGCCTTGGCGAGCAGGAACTGGCACAGGCGATGGCCCGCACGGTGCTGCTGCGGGCCACCGGCGCCTAGCCGAAGGGACGGAGGGACCCCAGGCTCCCTGCGTCGGCCCTCAGAGGTCCTCGATCACCAGCATGCGGTAGCGCTGCGCGATCGAGAACGGCACGGTGCGCACCTGATCCATCAGCCGGCTCGCGGCGGCCTCGTCCCGGGTCCTGACCAGCAGGGCGGTGTGCCCTTCGCGCGCCAGCTTGGTGTAGGCGCGGACCGTGGCGGCGTCGGTGCCGGCCGATGGAAAGGTGCTGTCCGTCTCGCGCACCGTGGGCGTGATCTGCTCGAGCACCACCTCGGGCGGAATCAGGTAGATCTCGTCGCCGCTGAAACCGTTGTCCAGCAGCCGGTGGCCCACGGCGCTGGCGTCCTTGGCGTCGGGAAACATCACGAAGCTGTGGCCCGTCGGATAGAAGGCGCCGCCGACCGAGGCGGTCATATGGGGGTCCAGGTTGAAATGCTTCATGGCTCCTCCGCGCAGTGGGTTGGAACCATGAGCTTAGGCCGTTGCGGAGATAAGAGTTGTAGGCAAATCTTGTTGGAATTTGTAAACAGCGCACTAATCCACAGTTGGCGAATGAGGGACTTGCCCGTTTAATTACGATCGGTCACATTTGCAACAAATCGTGAAATTGTGACTAGGTGTTGTAGACGGCCCTGAATAGGATCGATTCGTTCCATCCCGAAACCCTCCTAACCTCATGTCGCAATTGCGGAATATCGCGCTGACCGTGCAAGAACTCGAAGAGGGCGAGTTCTATTGGGTATTGCTGGAAGCTACCGACTACGTGATGGACGAAGTTCTTCCCTATCTTCCGATCGAGGCTGCGGTCGATCCGCATTCCACCTATGCGAATGCCCTGGTGGCCGGTGTGGCGGCAATCCGGAAGCTGTTTGGCAAGGAAGGCCCGTTTGCATGAGCGACGCCCGGCCGCCCGAAGGCGCTCGCACCGCAGTGCGAAGCACGAAGGTCCTCCAATGAACGACGCGGGCCCTGTGCTGGAATGACCATGCGAAAACTTGGCGCGGCGATTGCCGCCGGCGGCGTGGCGTTGGCGGGCGTGGCCTGGTTCTACCGCCCCGCAACCGGGGCCGAATGGGCCGCCTGGGTGCAGGCCCTTGGCGTCCTCGCGGCCCTTTTCTGGGCGGTACGGCTGCAGGCCGGGGCTTCCAGGCGGAGCCTCGACCAGGCGGGCCAGGTGGCCGCGATGTTCGCCACCAACATGCACTGGGTCTTCCGCGAACTGAACGACGCCTGCATCAAGCGGAGTTGGGCCGACTACGCCGTGCACCGGCGCATCCTCGCCGAGATCCTGGCCCAGGGGCGCGAGGTGACGCTGCAACTGCTGGACGGCCGCTCGCTGGCCATGGTGACCAGCCTGCGGACCATCGCGGTCGAGGCGCTCGAGATCACCGAGGGCCATGCCGAGGCCGGCAACTGGCCGCGCCTGCAGCACTATTTCGATCGGCGGGTGCCGAGCATCGCCGCCTGGCTGTCCGCGACCGGCCATCCACCTGAAAGCAGCGGGCCGACCGACTACGCGGGGCTGCGCACCTCCTATGGGCAGTTGGGTGAACGCTAGCGGAAGCAGGAGCCCAGCGCCGCATACAGCGCCTTGAAGCGGGCACGGCGGCTGGCAAGGCCCGCGGCGATGCCCGCCGCCGGCTCGAAGCGCTGGAGCACGGCGGGAAGCGGGCAGACCCCGGCTTCCGATCCGCCGTCCGCCAGCCAGGCCAGTCGGGCGGCGCCCACGGCACCGGCGGCCTCGCTGCCTGCGCAGACCGCGAGCGGCAGGTGGAGGATGTCCGCCAGCAACTGGGCCCACCAGCGACTGCGCGCGCCGCCGCCGACCAGCAACAGATCGCCCGCGGGCCTGGCGAGGGTGTCCAGTCCGTCGCGCAGCCCGAAACTCACGCCTTCCACCACCGCGTAGGCGATCTCGGCCGGCCCGTGGGCGTGCGTCAGGCCGAACAGCACGCCTTGCGCGTCCGGGTCGTTGTGCGGCGAACGTTCTCCGCAGAGATAGGGCAGGAACAGCGGGGCTCGCTGGCGGCCTTTGGCGTCGAGGGTCGCTGCCGCGGCCAGCAGCGCGGCCTCGTTGCCGAGGCCGAAGCTGCGCGCGGCCCAGCTGACAGCGCTCGCCGCCGACAGCATCACCGACATCTGGTGCCAGCGGCCCGGCAGTGCATGGCAGAAGGCGTGGACCGCCCGCCCAGGGTCGGGCTCGAAGCGTTCGCCGCAGACGAAGATGACGCCCGAGGTGCCGAGCGAGACGAAGCCCTGTCCCGCGCCGACCAGCCCCATCCCGACCGCGCTCGCCGCGTTGTCGCCGCCGCCGCCGGCGATCGGAATGCCGGCCGCGAGGCCCCAGCGCGCCGCCAGTTCGGGGCGCAGGACGCCTGCCGGTTCGCTGCCTTCGACCAGCCGCGGCATGTGGTCGCGCGTGAGCCCGGTCGCGGCCAGGAGGGCGTCGGACCAGTCGCGCGCTGCGACGTCGAGCCACAGGGTGCCCGAGGCGTCCGACATGTCGCTCGCCCGCGTGTCGCTCAGCCGGTAGCGCAGCCAGTCCTTCGGCAGCAGCACGCAGGCGGTGCGCGCGAAAAGCTCGGGCTCGTGCTCGCGCATCCACAAGAGCTTGGGCGCGGTGAAGCCCGGCATCGCGAGGGTGCCGGCGATCGCGCCGAGGCCGGGCACCCGCGCCATCAGCGCCTTGCACTGCGGCGCGCTGCGGCCGTCGTTCCAGAGGATCGCCGGTCGCAGCACCTCGCCGGCGGCGTCGATCGCGACCGCGCCGTGCATCTGACCCGACAGTCCGATCGCGCGGACGCCGGCCAGCGCCTCGGCATGGCCCTGGCGAAGAACCGCCATGGCGGCTTCCAGCGCTCCCCACCATCGGGAAGGCGGCTGCTCCGACCACAGCGGTGCCGGCCGGTCCACTTCCAGCGGCGCACGCGCCAGGGCGACGATGCGATGGTCCCGGTCCAGCAGCAGCGCCTTCAGCTCCGAGGTTCCGAGATCGAGGCCGAGGTACATGCCGCACCCTGGTCAGGCCAGGCTGCCGAAGCGGCTGTCGCTCTGGCGCCGGAACTCGGTCGGCGTCATGCCCTTGATCTCGAGGAAGCGCCGGTTGAAGTTGGCCACGTTGTTGAAGCCGACCTGATAGCAGATGTCGGTCACGTAGTAGTCGGTCTGCATCAGCAGGTGGCAGGCGCTGTTGATGCGCACACGGTTCACGAAATCGGTGAAGCTGTTGCCGGTGGAGCGCTTGAAGAAGCGGCTGAAGCGGCTTTCGCTCATGCCGAGTTCGCTCGCGATGTCGGCCATCGCCACCGGCTCGGCCAGATTGGCGGTGATGCGGTTGACGATGATGTTGATCTGGTCGACCTCGGTGTCGCCTTCGACCCCCTGCATCTGCACGTTGGACAGCAGGCGGTAGTCGCTGCAGTGCGCGAGTTCGGCCAGGTACTCGAGGAAGAGCGCGAGCCGCTGCAATCCGCGTGCGGCCTTGATGGCGTCCCAGTGCGCCAGCGCACGCGCCTCGAAACCGAAGAACTCGATGCCGTGTCGGGCCCGCCCGAGCAACTGCAGCGCTTCGCGCAGTTCGGGAATGTCGGCGGCTGCGCGCTCGATCGGGTCGTGGCGGAACTGGATCACGCGGTCGCGGCCGGTCGAGCCCCCCTCGGGGACGTCGAGCGAGATCCAGTTGTGCGGCAGGCGAGGCCCGCAAAGCACCAGGTGGCCGGGATGGAAGGGCCCGATCCAGTCGCCGACGAAGGCCCGGCCCGAGGTCTCGGTGATCAGATGCAGCTCGTACTCTTCGTGGAAATGCCAGCGCACCAGCGGACTCGGGAAGCCGTGCGCGAGGCAGCGCACGAGGCCGGTGTCCTCGGGTGCCTCGTAGCCCAGCGAGGGCGAACGCGTGAAGTCGCGCTCGAGTTCGGGCTTTCGGTCGCGGGGCAGATGGCGCCGGCGCGGGGATGACATGAGGCGGTCCTTTCCCATGAACCTTCAGCTCATGACATTACCACCGTCGACGTTGAGCGTCTGCGCCGTGATGTAGCGCGCCTCGTCGCTGGCCAGGAACACGGCGGCGCTGGCGATGTCGCCGGGCGTTCCCATGCGTCCCAGCGGAACCTCGAGCCCCACCTGGCGCTTCTTCTCGCCCGGCTGGAGGCCTTGGTAGCGGGCGAACAGCGCGTCGACGTGGTTCCACATCGGCGTGTCGACCACGCCCGGCGAGATCGCGTTGACCCGGATGCCGTGGGGCGCCATCGCCAGCGCGGCACTCTGCGTGTAGCTGATGACCGCGGCCTTGGTCGCGCAGTAGTGCGACACCAGCGCCTCGCCGCGCCGGCCGGCCTGCGAGGCCATGTTGATGACCGAGCCGCCCGTGACACGGCTGTCGACCATGTGCTGCAGCACGCGCTGCATGGTGAAGAACATGCCCTTGACGTTGACCGCGAACAGCCGGTCGAAGGAGGCCTCGTCGCTCTCGAGCAGCGGCGCCATCTCGAAGACCGCGGCATTGTTGACCAGCGTGTGGATCTCTCCGTGCGCCGCTCGCGCCGCGTAGAGCAGGCCGCCCACCGCGGCCGCGTCGCTGACGTCCGCCGCCACGTAGGCCACGGCCTCGGGGTGCCTGCGCCGCAGCCGCGCGACGCCATCGGACGGCTCTGCCGACCGGTCGGCCAGCGTGCAGCGCGCACCTTCGGCCAGGCAGGCTTCGGCGATCGCGAGCCCGATGCCGCCGCCGGCACCGGTGATCAGGACATGGCGTTGTGCAAGACGGCCGCTCATTTCGTGGCTCCCTGGATGAACTGCCGGACCCGCGCGGCGGCGTCGCGCATCGCCGCGACCAGGCGCGCATCGCCGGCCGCGTCGCCCCACAGCCCGTGGTCGGCGCAAAGCGCCGCCACCGGATCGGCGGCGGCGCAGATCGCATGCGCGGCGCCTTCGTCCATGCCCTGGTCCTGGTAGGTGTAGGGCAGGGTGCCCTGGTGCCAGCGCTGCAGGAAGGCCAGGAACAGGGCCGGCAGCATGGCCACGCTCGCGATGCTCTCGCCGCGCGAAAGCCGCTCGCGCACCGTCGGTGCGATGAACCCCGGGATCTTCGAGAAGCCGTCCATCGCCACCCGCTGGTTGGTGTCGCGGATGGCCGGATTGCCGAAGCGATCGAGCACCACGTCGCGGTAGGCGGGCAGGTCGACCGGGCTCGGCTGCCCGGGCCGGTCCAGGCAGGGGATGACATCGTCCGTGACGTAGTCGTAGGCCATGCGCCGGATGGCGGCGGTGTGCGTGCCTTCGTGGATGTACTGCAGTCCGGCCAGGGTGCCGGCCCAGGCGATGCCGCTGTGGCTGGCGTTGAGGATGCGGATCTTGGCTTCCTCGTAGGGCGAGACCGAATCGACCAGTTGCACCCCGACGCGTGCCCAGTCGGGCCGTCCGTGGACGAACCGGTCCTCGATCACCCACTGGATGAAGCTCTCACCGGCGACCGGCGCGGCGTCGTCCCAGCCGGTGGCCTCGCGCACCCGCCGGCGCAGTTCGGGCGGCGGCCGCGGCGTGATGCGGTCGACCATCGCGTTCGGGCTGCTCGTGTGGCTGCGCACCCAGTCGAGCAGCCCGCGCTCGCCGGCGCGCTCGATGAACGCGATCAGGCCCTTGCGGAAGCGGTCCCCGTTGTGGCGCAGGTTGTCGCAGTTCAGCAGCGTGACGGGGCCCGCGTCCGCGGCCCGGCGCGCCCGGAGAATGGCGCAGACCGCGCCGTAGATCGTGCCGCCGGCGACGCCTCGGCCCGCCTGCTCGAGGTCGCCGGCGATGTCGGGCGCCGTGAGGTCGAGCCGGTCCTGCGGGTCGAGGTAGTAGCCGGCCTCGGTCACCGTGAACGAGATCACCCGCGTGCGCGGCTCGGCGCCGCGGGCGATCACCGCCGCCAGGCTGGCGTCGTAGGGCAGCACCTCGCGGATCGACGCGATGCGCTGGTAGCGGTAGTCGCCGGCCGGAGACACGGTCTCCAGCGTGTAGCGGCCGTCCTGCGCGCGCAGGGCGGATTCGACCTCGGCCATGTCGGGCCGCAGGTTGGCGCCGATGATCGACCAGCGGGTGTCGCCGGTGTCGATCAGCCTCTGCATGTACAGCGCCTGGTGCGCGCGATGGAAGGAGCCGAGTCCGAGGTGCAACACCACGAATTCGGAGGGGGCGGGGGAGGTCATGGCGCGGCGGGCGGTGTCATGCTTCGACGGTGCGGCCTTCGCGGTTGAAGAAATGCAGCACCGAGGGATCGAGCTCGACGCTGACCGCATCGCCGGCCTGCAGCGCGGTACGGTCGTTCTGCCGCGCGACCAGCGGCACGCCGCCGACATCGATGTGGATCAGCGTGTCGGCGCCGAGCGCCTCGATCAGCTCGACCCGTGCCGGCGCTCCCCCGCCCGGGCCCGCGTGCACGCGCAGCGCTTCGGGCCGAACGCCGAGGAACCCGTCGGCCGGCAGCCGGCCACCGGTCAGCGCCGAGAAGCTCGGAATCGCCTTGGCGTCGACCATGTTCATCGACGGCATGCCGATGAACTGGGCGACGAACTGGTTGGCCGGCCGGTCGTACAAATCCATCGGCGTGCCGACCTGTTCGATCAGGCCGTCGCGCAGCACCACCACGCGGTCAGCCAGGGTCATGGCCTCGACCTGGTCGTGCGTGACGTAGATGCTGGTGGCTCCGAGCGCGCGATGCAGCTTGTGGATCTCGACCCGGGTGTTGCCGCGCAGCGCCGCGTCGAGGTTCGACAGCGGCTCGTCGAACAGGAACACCTTGGGCGCCCGCACGATCGCGCGGCCGATCGCCACCCGCTGCCGCTGGCCGCCCGACAGTTCCTTCGGCGTGCGGCTCAGGTAGTCGGTGAGGTTCAGCGTCTTGGCCGCGTACTCGACCTTGGTCCTGATCACGTCCTTCGAGACCTTCGCGAGCTTGAGCGCGAAGGACATGTTGTCGTACACGCTCATGTGCGGGTAGAGCGCGTAGCTCTGGAACACCATCGCCAGGTCGCGCTTGCCGGACGGCGTGTTCGTGATGTCCTTGCCGTCGAGCGAGAGGCGGCCGCTGGTGATCGGCTCGAGCCCCGCGATCAGCCGCAGCAAGGTCGACTTGCCGCAGCCCGAGGGGCCGACGAAGACGATGAACTCGCCCTTGTCGATCTCGAGGTCGACGCCCTTGATGATGTGGGCATCGCCGAAACTCTTCTTGATGTGGTCGAGCTGGAGGTAGGCCATCAAATGACTCCTTGAAGATTGATCGAGAGGCCCTGCAGCGATGTTGGCGCGGTGCCTGGGACGCGATGCCTTTTCGTGGGCTGCCGCGGAACCGGCTTTGCCGGGCCGCTGGCGGCGCCCCCGGTAGGGGGTGGGCGGCTACACGAAGTGAGCCAACCTGGGGGCGAGCTCATTTCACCGCGCCGAAGGTCAGGCCTTGCACGAGTTGTTTTTGGCTGAACCATCCGAACACCACGATCGGCGCGATCGCCATCAGCGAGGCCGCGGACAGCTTGGCCCAGAACAGCCCCTCGGGGCTCGAGTAGGAAGCCATCAGCGTGGCCAGCGTGCCGGCCTTGGCCGAGCTCAGGTTGAGCGCCCAGAAAGCCTCGTTCCAGCTCAGCACCAGGCACAGCAGGCCGGTGGAAGCGAGCCCGCCGACCGACAGCGGCAGCACCACGTGGCGGAACTCGGTCCACAGGTTGGCGCCGTCCATGCGCGCGGCCTCGAGGATCTCGTTCGGGATGTCCTTGTAGGCCGAATAGAGCATCCAGACCATGATCGGCAGGTTCGACAGCATGAACACCACCGTCAGCGCGGTGCGCGTGTCGAGCATGCCGGCGGTCTGAGCCAGCACGTAGATCGGCACCAGCGCGCCGACCGCCGGCATCATCTTGGTCGACAGCATCCACATCAGGATGTCGCGCGTGCGCCGGGTGCGGAAAAAGGCCATCGAGTAGGCCGCCGGCGCCGCGATCATGAGGCCGATGACCGTGGAGCCCACGCTCGTGATCAGCGAATTGCGCGCGAACAGCAGGTAGTCGCTGCGCCGCTGCACCTCGGTGAAGTTGTCCAGCGTGGGCTCGAAGACGAACAGCGGCGGCACGTGGATCGCCTGCAGCTCGGTCTTGAACGAGGTCAGCACCAGCCAGCCGAGCGGGAAGAACAGCAGCAGCGCGAGGGCCCAGGCGCCGACGGTTCGCAGTGCCAGGAAGAGGACATGTTCGGTTTGCATGCGTCGCTCCTCAGTCGAGGTTCTTGCCGATGATCCGGATCAGGAAGGCGGCCACGATGTTGGCCAGCACCACCGCGAACAGCGCGCCCGCCGACGCCACGCCGACGTCGAAGTTCATCAGCGACTGCTTGAAGATCAGGTAGGTGAGGTTGGTGCTCGCGTTGCCCGGCCCGCCATTGGTGGTGACCGCGATCTCGGCGAAGATCGACAGCAGGAAGATCATCTCGATCATGATCACCACCGCCATCGGCCGGCCCAGGTGGGGCAGCGTGAGGTAGCCGAAGCGCTGGATCGCGCTGGCGCCGTCCATGCGCGCCGCCTCCATCTGCTCGCGGTCCAGCGACTGCAGCGAGGTGATGAAGATCAGGCAGGCGAAAGGCAGCCACTGCCAGGCCACCATGACGATCACGGAGAACAGCGGCAGGTCGGTCAGCCAGTCGACCGGCGTCGCGCCGAAGCTGCGCCACAGATCGGCCAGCACGCCGTAGATCGGATTCATCATCATGTGCTTCCATAGCAGCGCGTTCACCGTGGGCATGACGAAGAAGGGCGAGATCAGCAGCACGCGCACGATGCCGCGGCCCGGAAACGGTTCGTTGACCAGCAGCGCCAGCAGCACGCCGAGCACCACCGTGATCACGATCACGCTGCCGATCAACAGCAGCGTGTTCCACACCGCGGGCCAGAAGTCCGGGTCGGTGATGAAGTAGTGGAAGTTCTCGAAGCGGGCGAAGGTGCGTTCGCCCGGCTGCATCAGGTTGTAGTTGACGAACGAGAAATAGATCGACATCAGCAGCGGCACCAGCATCCAGAGGACGAGCGTGACCACGGCCGGCGCCATCAGCGCACGGGGCAGAAGTCGGTTCATGGCAGACCTTTGTTTTTGTCCCGCGCCTCCCCCTGTCGGGGGAGGGGGGCGGCTGCTACTTGTAGTACCCGGCCTTGGTCATCTCGCGCTCGGCCGCGGTCTGCGAGGTCTTCAAGGCCTGGTCGACCGTGACCTTGCCGGCGAGCGCCGCGCTCATCTGCTGGCCGACCGCGACGCCGATCGCCTGGAACTCCGGAATGGCCGCGTACTGCACGCCGACGTAAGGCGACTTGGGCAAGGTGCTGTCGTTGGCATTGGCGGTGTCGATGGCCTTCTTCTCGGCCTCGGCGAAGCGCGCCGCCTTCATGAACTCGGGCGAGGCGTAGGTCGACTTGCGCGTGCCGGTCGGCACCGAGCCCCAGCCTTCTTCCTTGGCCACGAGCTGGATGTAGTCCTTGGAGGTTGCCCACTTGACGAAGGCCTGAGCGGCGTCGACCTTCTGCGAGCCGGCGGGAATCGCCAGCGCCCAGGCCCAGAGCCAGTTCGCGCCCTTGGGCGTGACGGCCACAGGCGCTTGCGCGAAGGCCACCTTGTCGGCCACCTTCGACTGCTTCGGGTCGCTCACGAAGGAGGCCGCGATGGTCGCGTCGACCCACATGCCGCACTTGCCCTCGTTGAACAGCGCCAGGTTCTCGTTGAAGCTGTTGGCCGAGGCGCCGGGCGGGCCGTAGGCCTTCATGAGGTCGACGTAGAAGCCGATCGCGTCATGCCACGGCTTGGTGTCGATCTGCGGCTTCCAGGCCATGTCGAACCACTGGCCGCCGTGGGTGTTGACCATCGTCGTGAGCAGCGCCATGTTGTCGCCCCAGCCCGGCTTGCCGCGCAGGCACATGCCGTAGACGCCGGCCTTCGGGTCGTGGATCTTGCCGGCGAGCTCCTTCACCTGGGCCCAGGTCGGCTGCTCGGGCATCTTGAAGCCGACCTTGTCGGCCAGGTCCTTGCGGTACATCAGCATCGAGCTCTCGCCGTAGAAGGGCGAGGCGTAGAGCTTGCCGTCGGCCGAGAGGCCGTTGCGCATCGCGGGCAGCAGGTCGTCGACGTCGTAGCCGGCATCGGTCGCGATCGGCTTGAGCCAACCCTTCTTGGCCCAGATCGGCGTCTCGTACATGCCGATCGTCATGACGTCGAACTGGCCGCCCTTGGTCGCGATGTCGGTGGTCACGCGCTGGCGCAGCGTGCCCTCCTCGAGCGTGACCCACTTGAGCTTGATGTCCGGATGGGCCTGCTCGAAGAACTTGCCGAGTTTCTGCATCTCGATCATGTGGCCGTTGTTCACGGTCGCGATCACGAGTTCGGTCGCGGCCTGGGCCAGCCCGGCACCGGCGAGCGCGAGCACCAGGCCCGCCTTCAGAAAACGCTTCATGACTGTCTCCTTCTGATCGACGATTGGGGTCGCCGTGCAACGATTGTGGAGACGCGAATTTCCGGGTTTGGTACTTCCTTTGCCTGTTTCGATACTTCGATGCACCGAACGATCGGTGTCATCCCTGATCTGGGCAACTGCGGATGTGCGAGTGCGAGAGTTCAGGCGCCGTCGCGGGCCTTTTCCAGCAGCGCGATGTCAAGTCATTCGACGGCCGATGAACGAGAGGCCCTCAGGTGGCCGGCACTGCGGTCTTGTCGAAGCGCATCGCTTCGAACGGAATCGGTCGTGCGTTCCAGCTCGTGTTGCATCCCGAGCTCGCATATTCGAAGTCGAATGCCACGTTCTGGCTCTCATCCAGCCCGACCAGGCGTGCGTGCGTGGCGTTGTCGGCGACCGCATAGCTGATCAGCATGGAAGCACCCGCCGGAGCCTGATAGGCGCTGGAGCAGACACCGGAAAAGATGCTCTGCCCGTGGTCGAAGCGTCGGGCTTCGACCGCGGTCCGGCCGGCGGCATCGATCGCATAGGCCGATACGGCACTGTAGCTGCGGGTCTCGCCGGCCGGCGCGCCGGCGGGTTGATTGAGCGAGCCCAGGCCGTTGTCGAACATCTGCAGCAGTCCGTCGTGCGTCATCGACACCGAGTGCTGCCCGATCGGATACAGCCCGCCGGCCCTCAGAGTCAGACTCCGGGCCGCAAGGGACTGAAAACCGTGCCAGTACTTGGTCGGATCACCCAGAATCCAGACCAGGTCGCCGCTGGCGTAGTCGATCTTCACGACAAAGTTCTCGCGGCTGGAGACGATCAGCGTGTCGTCGCTCGGATCGTAGGTCGCGGCATTCATGTGGAACCAGTCGATGCCCGGTCGCACGAACAAGGCCGGGTCATCGCTGTGGCTCTGCATGAAGCGCGACAGGCTGTCCGCCAGATCCCACTGCTTCAACACCGTGCCGGCGTCCGGGTCGATCTCGGCCAGCGTGCTTTCGATGGCGGCCACGCCGTTGCCCTGGGCATCCATCTCGGCGAGCAGGCCGACCTTGCCGGGATCGATGTTGTGGTGAAAGTTGGTGAGGCCCGTTGCGCTCAGGAACGCCTCGTTCGCAGTGCCGTCGAGTTCAAGACGCAGCAGCCGAAGCGACTTGTTGTCGCCGACGATGAACCGGTTGCCATGGAACATCGATGTGAGCGAACCTGTCTTCGCGGGCACCACCCAGCGCAGCTGGCCGTCGGTGTCGACGACCACCGGACTGCCCAAAGCGGACTTGATGTAGAAATAGTCGAAGGACAGCGAGTCGCCCGCCGTGCGCGGTTTCAGGATGTTCGGCCGGTCATAGATGCCGTTCGGATCGGCGTAGGCCGCGGTGGCGATCTCGACGCGCAGTTGCTGCTGCGATCCGCTGGCGAGCCGGAGGTCGATGTTCACCTGGTTGGCGTAGTTCGCGTAGAGGCCGAACACCGGAACCGTGACCGTGGCGCCACCGGCGGAGGCATGGCCGCGGCGCTCCAGGTAGCTCATCGCATAGTTGACGTCGACCGGGCGCGCGACGCTGCCCGGCTTGGACTCGATGCGGTAGTGCACCAGGGCCAACTGCTCGGCAACGGGCGGGGGCAGTTCCAGGTCCACGAAGGCGATGAAGGGTGAGACACCGTTGCGCACGGCGACGACGGTGGCAGGCTTCGCCTCGGCGATGGCCGCGATCGTCCCGGCGTTGTTGCCTCCTCCCCCGCAGCCCGAAAGCGCCAGCGCCAGGGCGGCGAAGGAGAGCAGGTTGGGGCGCGACTCGGACATCCAGCGTGCAGTACAGGACATGGCGCACCCCCGGTTCTTGTTGGTCGGCGACAGGGACGCCCGATGATGCGCCGATCCATATGCGGGTTCAAGCTGGGCTGGCGGGCGTGCCGCTACCCGCAGCGCGTCGTCGGTAGCTGAGAAAATAAGGCCATGCGCCCGATCGGAAAGAGTAAAAAACCCTTATGAATCAAGAGCTTCAACAGACTGTCATCAGCGTGGCTCCGATGATGGACTGGACCGATCGCCATTGCCGCTTCCTCCATCGCCTGCTCACGCGTCGTGCGCTGCTCTACACCGAAATGGTGACGACCGGCGCGCTGATCCACGGCGATGTGCCGCGCCATCTGCGTTTCAACGCCGAGGAGCATCCGGTGGCGCTGCAGCTCGGCGGCAGCGAACCCGCCGATCTCGCGCATTGCGCGAAGCTGGGCGAGGATTGGGGTTACGACGAGATCAACATCAACTGCGGCTGCCCCAGCGAGCGGGTGCAGCGCGGCGCCTTCGGTGCCTGCCTGATGAACGAGCCGCAGCTGGTGGCCGACTGCGTGAAGGCGATGGTCGACGTGGTCGACGTGCCGGTCACGGTCAAGCACCGCATCGGCATCGACAAGATCGAGAGCTACGACTTTGTGCGCGACTTCGTGGGCAAGGTCAGCGAGGCGGGCTGCGAGACCTTCATCGTGCATGCCCGCAACGCCTGGCTCAAGGGCCTGTCGCCGAAGCAGAACCGCGAGGTGCCGCCGCTGCGCTACGAGCTGGTGCATCGGCTCAAGCATGATTTCCCCGCGCTCGCGTTCTCGATCAACGGCGGCTTCGCCGACAACGCGCAGATGCAGGCACACCTGCGACTGCTCGACGGCGTCATGATCGGCCGCGAGGCCTATCACAACCCCTGGTGGCTGGCCGAGTGGGATGCGGTGTTCTACGGCGAGCCGCCGTCGACGCTGACGCGGGAGGAGGTCGAGCGCCAGATGTGCGACTACATGGCCCGCGAAGCCGCCGAGCACGGCACCCCGTGGTCCAACATCGCCCGCCACATGCTGGGCCTGCGCAACGGCCTGCCCGGCGCCCGCCGCTGGCGCCAGGTGTGGAGCGACCACAAGCTCAAGACCCGCGCGCCGCATGAGGTCATGGCCCTGGCGCACGAGACGGTTGACCAGCCGGCCTGAACACAAAACCCGAAGTTCCCCCGGCCGGCGCAGCCAGGCCCCTTCGTGAAACACCGCGGATCTGGCTTTGCCAGTCCGCCGGTGTTGCCCCCGGCAGGGGTGGGCGGGCTACACGCAGTGAGCCCAACCTGGGGGCGAGCTCAGTTCGCCGCTTCGAGCCCGTTGCGGAAATGCTCCTGCGTCCGGGCCATGGCGGCCTGCGGATCGCGTGCCTTGATCGCCGCCATGATGGCCCGGTGTTCGCGCAGCGACTCGCCGATGCGCCCGGCCTTCAACAGCGAGTTGTGGCGGTTGAGCTTCATCACCTTGCGCAGGTCGGCCACCATCTGGTCGCGCCAACGGTTGTTCGCGATCGCGAGAAGGCGCATGTGGAAGCGCTCGTTGAGGGCGAAAAAGTGCTCGCGATCGACATGGCCCGGCGTCGCCGCGGCTTCGAGCTCCACATGCAGATGTTCGAGATCGGCCAGTTCGGCATCGGTGGCGTGACCGGCGACCACGCCGGCGGCGTCGCTCTCGAGCAGGCTCAGCAGGTGGTAGACGTCCGACAGATCCTTCTCGGACACCTCGGTCACGTAGGCACCACGCCGCACCTTCATCGTCACCAGCCCCTCGGCCGCCAGCACCTTCAGCGCCTCGCGCAACGGCGTGCGGCTGATGCCGTATTCCTCGGCCAGCTTGAGTTCGTCGATCCAGCCGCCGGGTTCGAGTTCGCGGCTGAAGATGCGCTGGCGCAGCAGTTCCGCCACCTCTTCGTAGAGGGCGCGCGGGGTGAGGGTGACAGCGGACATGGCTGAAATGTACCGCATGTTTGTTCTTTGAATTAATAATTACAGATGAGGTAGACTCCGGGGCGCTGTCCTGCAACAGTGCAGGCACTCCTCGAACCTCGCATGATTTCCAAAGCGGCGCCCATGAGCAAAACCGAATACACCTTCTCGCCTGCGACCCTCGAAGCCTGGACCAAGGCGGCCGCCAAGTCCGCACCGGGCGGCAACCTCGAAGCGTTGAACTGGGTCACGCCGGACGGCATCACGGTCAAGCCGCTCTATACGGCGGCCGACCTGCAGGGGCTCAAGTACACCGACACCTTGCCCGGCTTCGAGCCCTACCTGCGCGGCCCGCAGGCCACGATGTATGCGGTACGGCCGTGGACCATCCGCCAGTACGCGGGCTTCTCGACCGCCGAGGAATCGAATGCCTTCTACCGCAAGGCGCTGGCGGCCGGCGGCCAGGGCGTCAGCGTGGCCTTCGACCTCGCCACCCACCGCGGCTACGACAGCGACCATCCGCGCGTCACCGGCGACGTCGGCAAGGCCGGCGTGGCGATCGACTCGGTCGAGGACATGAAGATCCTGTTCGACCAGATCCCGCTCGACAAGGTCAGCGTCTCGATGACCATGAACGGCGCGGTGCTGCCGGTGCTGGCGGGCTACGTGGTCGCGGCGGAAGAGCAGGGCGTGGCGCAGGACCAGCTGAGCGGAACCATCCAGAACGACATCCTCAAGGAGTTCATGGTCCGCAACACCTACATTTTCCCGCCGGCGCCGAGCATGCGGATCATCGGCGACATCATCGAGTACACGGCGCAGAACATGCCCAAGTTCAACTCGATCTCGATCAGCGGCTATCACATGCAGGAAGCCGGCGCCAACCAGGCGCTCGAGCTCGCGTTCACGCTGGCCGACGGCAAGGAATACGTGAAGACCGCGCTGGCCAAGGGCCTCGACGTCGACGGCTTCGCGGGACGGCTCAGCTTCTTCTGGGCCATCGGCATGAACTTCTACCTCGAAGTCGCCAAGATGCGCGCCGCGCGCCTGCTGTGGTGCCGGATCATGAAGGAGTTCGAGCCGAAGAACCCCAAGAGCCTGATGCTGCGCACCCATTGCCAGACCTCGGGCTGGTCGCTGACCGAGCAGGACCCGTACAACAACGTCGTGCGCACCACCATCGAGGCGATGGCCGCGGTGTTCGGCGGCACCCAGAGCCTGCACACCAACGCGCTCGACGAGGCGATCGCACTGCCGACCGAATTCAGCTCGCGCATCGCGCGCAACACGCAGCTCATCATCCAGGAAGAGACCCACATCACGAGCGTGATCGACCCCTGGGCCGGCAGCTACATGATGGAGAAGCTCACCCAGGACATGGCCGATGCGGCCTGGACCATCATCGAGGAGGTCGAGGCGATGGGCGGCATGACCCGGGCCGTCGACAGCGGCTGGGCCAAGCTCAAGATCGAGGCCGCCGCGGCCGACAAGCAGGCGCGCATCGACTCGGGCAAGGATGTGATCGTGGGCGTCAACAAGTACAAGCTCAAGTCCGAGGACGCGATCGACAGCCTGTCGATCGACAACATGAAGGTGCGCGACGGCCAGGTCGCCAAGCTCAAGGCGATCCGCGAGAAGCGCGACAGCGCCGCCGTCCAGGGCGCGCTCGACGCGCTGACCGCGGCAGCGGAAAGCGGCCAGGGCAATCTGCTCGACCTCAGCATCCAGGCGGTGCGCCTGCGCGCCACGGTCGGCGAGATCAGCGATGCGCTCGAGAAGATCTATGGCCGCCACCGCGCCGACACGCAGAAGGTCACCGGCGTCTACGCCGCGGCCTACGACTCGGCCGAAGGCTGGGAGGCGCTGCAGCACGAGATCGCCGCCTTCGCGGAGGCACAGGGCCGGCGGCCGCGCGTGATGATCTCCAAGCTGGGCCAGGACGGCCACGACCGCGGCGCGAAGGTGGTCGCGACCGCCTTTGCCGACCTCGGTTTCGACGTCGACATGGGCCCGCTGTTCCAGACCCCCGAGGAATGCGCCCGCCAGGCGATCGAGAACGACGTCCATGCGGTGGGCGTCAGCACACTGGCCGCCGGCCACAAGACCCTCGTGCCGGCGATCATCGCGGAACTCAAGAAGCAGGGCGCCGACGACATCATCGTCTTCGTGGGCGGCGTGATTCCGCGCCAGGACTACGATTTCCTCTATGACGCCGGCGTCAAGGGCATCTACGGACCGGGCACCCCGATCCCGGCGAGCGCCAAGGACGTGCTCGAGCAGATTCGCGCGGCGGTTGCGGCCTGAAGATGCTGCCCGCCAAGGCACCGGTCACGGTGGAAGCGCTGCTGGCGGCCGAGGGGCCGCTGCAGCGCCGCGCGATCGCCAAGGCGATCACGCTGCTCGAATCGACCCGCGTCGACCATCGTGCGCAGGCCGATGCGCTGCTCACGGCCCTGTTGCCGCATACCGGCAAGTCCTTTCGCCTCGGCATCTCGGGCGTGCCCGGGGTCGGCAAGTCGACCTTCATCGAGACCTTGGGGCTCTACCTGATCGATCAGGGCCACCGCGTCGCGGTGCTCACCATCGATCCGTCGTCCACCGTCTCGGGCGGCTCCATCCTCGGCGACAAGACGCGCATGGAGCGGCTCTCGATGGATGAGCGCGCCTACATCCGGCCCAGCCCCTCGAGCGGCACGCTGGGCGGCGTGGCCGAGAAGACACGCGAGGCGATGCTGGTCTGCGAGGCCGCCGGCTACGACATCGTGATCGTCGAGACGGTCGGCGTCGGCCAGAGCGAGACCGCGGTCTCGGGCATGACCGACATGTTCGTGCTGCTGCAGTTGCCCAATGCCGGCGACGACCTGCAGGCGATCAAGAAGGGCGTGATGGAACTGGCCGACCTGGTGGTGATCAACAAGGCCGACATCGACCGCGACGCGGCGACGCGCGCGCAGGCCCAGATCACCTCCGCGCTGCGGCTTTTCGGCCATCACGGCAATCCGGCGCACGCGCAAGTCATGCATGCGGCCCACGCCACGCCGGGCACACCCGAAGCCGAAGTGCGCTTCTGGTTGCCCAAGGTGATCCAGCTCAGCGCGCTGCTGGGCACCGGCGTCGATGGCTTCTGGGCCGCGGTGCTGGAGTTCAAGGCGCTGCAGGCGGCCAACGGCCGCTTCGACACGCGGCGCGAGAAGCAGGCGCTGGCCTGGATGTGGGAGCGCGTGGATGCCGGTCTCAAGCAGGCTTTCCGCCAGCATCCGCAGGTACGCGAATTGCTGCCGCAGACGGTGGCCCAGGTGGCGGCCGGGACGCTGCCCGCATCGACCGCGGCGCGCCAACTGCTCGCCGCGCAGGCCGGACAGGCGTAGCCTGCGGTAGTCCCTTCCAAAAAGATCAACTCTTACGACGGAACGTCATGAAAGAAATCCTCGAACAACTCGAAAAACGCCGCGCCCAGGCGCGCCTCGGCGGCGGCCAGAAGCGCATCGACGCCCAGCATGCCAAGGGCAAGCTGACCGCGCGCGAGCGCATCGAACTCCTGCTCGACGACAACACCTTCGAGGAATGGGACATGTTCGTCGAGCACCGCTCGAGCGACTTCGGCATGGCCGACAACAAGATCCCGGGCGATGGCGTGGTCACGGGCTACGGCATGATCAACGGCCGCCTGGTCTTCATCTTCAGCCAGGACTTCACGGTCTTCGGCGGCGCCCTCAGCGAGGCCCACGCCGAGAAGATCTGCAAGGTGATGGACCAGGCCATGAAGGTCGGCGCGCCGGTCATCGGCCTCAACGATTCGGGCGGCGCCCGCATCCAGGAGGGCGTGGCGTCGCTGGGCGGCTATGCCGACGTGTTCCAGCGCAACGTGATGGCCTCGGGCGTGGTGCCGCAGATCAGCATGATCATGGGCCCGTGCGCGGGCGGCGCGGTGTATTCGCCGGCCATGACCGACTTCATCTTCATGGTGAAGGACAGCAGCTACATGTTCGTCACCGGCCCCGAGGTCGTGAAGACGGTGACGCACGAGGACGTGACGGCCGAGGAACTCGGCGGCGCCTCGACCCACACCACCAAGAGCGGCGTGGCCGACATGGCCTTCGAGAACGACGTCGAGGCGCTGATGATGCTGCGCCGGCTCTACAACTACCTGCCGCTCAACAACCGCGAGAAGCCACCGGTGCGCCCGAGCGGCGACCCGGCCGAGCGCGCTGACCTGTCGCTCGACACCCTGGTGCCCGACAACCCCAACAAGCCCTACGACATGAAGGAGCTGATCACGAAGGTGGTCGACGACGGCGACTTCTTCGAGTTGCAGCCCGACTACGCGAAGAACATCGTGATCGGCTTCGCGCGCATGGAAGGCCAGAGCGTGGGCATCGTCGCCAACCAGCCGCTGGTGCTGGCCGGTTGCCTGGACATCAAGTCGTCGATCAAGGCGGCGCGCTTCGTGCGCTTCTGCGATGCCTTCAACATCCCGGTCGTGACCTTCGTCGACGTGCCCGGCTTCATGCCCGGCACAGCCCAAGAGTACGGCGGCATCATCAAGCACGGCGCCAAGCTGCTCTACGCCTACGCCGAGTGCACGGTGCCGAAGATCACGGTGATCACGCGCAAGGCCTACGGCGGCGCCTACGACGTGATGGCCTCGAAGCACCTGCGCGGCGACGTCAACCTGGCCTGGCCGCGCGCCGAGATCGCGGTGATGGGGGCCAAGGGCGCGGTCGAGATCATCTTCCGCGAGGACAAGAACGATCCCGAGAAGCTGGCGGCGCGCGAGGCCGAGTACAAGGCGCGCTTCGCCAATCCCTACGTGGCCGGCACCCGCGGCTACATCGACGACGTGATCCTGCCGAGCGAGACGCGCAAGCGGATCTGCCGCAGCCTGGTGATGCTGCGCGAGAAGAAACTCGAGAATCCGTGGCGCAAGCACGGCAACATTCCCCTCTGAGATCGGGAGACCACAACATGTTCAAGAAGATCCTGATTGCCAACCGCGGCGAGATCGCCTGCAGAGTCATCAAGACCGCCAGGAAGATGGGCATCCTCACGGTGGCCGTCTATTCCGATGCCGACAAGGACGCGCGCCATGTCGAGCTCGCCGACGAGGCGGTGCACATCGGCGCTTCGGCCAGCCGCGACAGCTACTTGCAGGCCGACCGCATCATCGCAGCCTGCAAGAAGACCGGGGCCGAAGCCGTGCACCCGGGCTACGGCTTCCTGTCGGAGAACGAGGCCTTCGCCCGCAAGGTCGAGGAGGAGGGCATCATCTTCATCGGCCCCAAGCACTATTCGATCGCGGCGATGGGCGACAAGATCGCCTCGAAGAAGCTCGCGAGCGAGGCCAAGGTCAACACCATCCCGGGCTGGAACGACGCCATCGAGACCGCCGAGCGCGCCGTGGAGATCGCCAAGGACATCGGCTACCCGGTGATGATCAAGGCCTCGGCCGGCGGCGGCGGCAAGGGCCTGCGCGTGGCCTTCAACGACAAGGACGCGTTCGAAGGCTTCACCTCCTGCCGCAACGAGGCGCGCAACAGCTTCGGCGACGACCGCGTGTTCATCGAGAAGTTCGTCGAGGAGCCGCGCCACATCGAGATCCAGGTGCTGGGCGACTCTCACGGCAACGTGATCTACCTCAACGAGCGTGAATGCTCGATCCAGCGCCGCCATCAGAAGGTGATCGAGGAGGCGCCGTCGCCCTTCATCAGCGAGGCGACGCGCAAGGCGATGGGCGAGCAGGCCGTGGCGCTGGCCAAGGCCGTGAACTACCAGAGCGCGGGCACGGTCGAATTCGTGGTCGGCCGGGACCAGAGCTTCTACTTTCTCGAGATGAACACCCGGCTGCAGGTGGAGCATCCGGTGACCGAGGCGATCACCGGCCTCGACCTGGTCGAGCTCATGATCCGCGTTGCCGCCGGCGAGAAGCTGCCGCTGGCGCAGAAGGACGTCAAGCGCGAGGGCTGGGCCATCGAGTGCCGCATCAACGCCGAGGATCCGTTCCGCAACTTCCTGCCCTCGACCGGCCGGCTGGTCCGTTTCCAGCCGCCGAAGGAGACCATGTTCTCCGCCGACACCGAGCAGCTGTACGGCGTGCGGGTCGACACCGGCGTCTACGACGGCGGCGAGATCCCGATGTTCTACGACTCGATGATCGCCAAGCTGATCGTGCACGGCCGCGACCGCGCGCACGCCATCGCGCTGATGCGCGAGGCGCTCAACGGTTTCGTGATCCGGGGCATCAGCAGCAACATTCCGTTCCAGGCGGCGCTGCTCGCGCATCCGAAGTTCGTCAGCGGCGACTTCAACACCGGCTTCATCGCCGAGCACTACGGCCGCGGCTTCCATGCCGAGGACGTGCCGCACGACGATCCCGATTTCCTGGTCGCGCTGGCGGCCTACATGCACCGCCGCTACCGGGCGCGCGCCTCCGGCATCAGCGGCCAGCTCGAGGGCCATGGCGTGAAGGTGGGCGAGCAGTTCGTGGTGGTCGTGATGGACGACAAGGGCATGCATGCGCACAAGCCCGTGTCGGTCACCGATTTCCACGGCCACTCCGGCTCCAGCGCGGTGGCGGTGGGCGGCCACGCCTACAAGATCGACAGCAGGGCGCCGCTCGGCAGCATCCGGGTCGAAGGCATGGTCAATGACCGTGTCTTCACCGCGCAGGTCGAACGCGGCGCCGGCAAGAATCCGCTGGCGCTGCGCGTCGTGCACAACGGAACGCAGATCGAGGCGATGGTGCTGTCGCCGCTCGGTGCGCGGCTGCTCGCGCTGATGCCGTACAAGGCACCGCCGGACCTGAGCAAGTTCCTGATGTCGCCGATGCCGGGCCTGCTGGTCGAGGTCTCGGTGCAGCCGGGCCAACAGGTGCAGGCCGGCGAGAAGCTCGCGGTCATCGAGGCGATGAAGATGGAGAACGTGCTGTTCGCGACGCAGGACGGCGTGGTCGGAAGCATCTCTGCGGCCAAGGGTGAATCGCTGTCGGTCGATCAGGTGATCATGGAGTTTGCGTAAATGGGCGCCAACGAATTTCCGGCCGCGAAGGCCGTCACCCTGCACCGTCCGGCGGTGAAGCCCGCCGCACCCACCGGCCCGTGGAGCGTCGAGGCGGTCCAGGCCCTGCTCGACAAGCCCTTCAACGACCTGTTGTTCCAGGCGCAGACGGTGCATCGCGCGCATTTCCCCGCAGCGGATATCGAACTGGCCACGCTGCTGTCGGTCAAGACCGGCGGCTGCCCCGAGAACTGCGGCTATTGCCCGCAGTCGGCCGAGTTCGACACTGGCGTCCAGGCGCAGAAGCTGATGGAGGTCGACGAGGTGCTGCGCGCTGCGCAGGCCGCCAAGGATGCGGGCGCGACGCGCTTCTGCATGGGCGCCGCCTGGCGCGCACCCAAGGACCGCGACGTCGAGAAGGTCGCGGTGCTGGTCGAGGCCGTGAAGGGCCTGGGCCTGCAGACCTGTGCCACGCTCGGCATGCTCGAGCCGCAGCACGCGCTGCAGCTCAAGGCCGCGGGGCTGGACTACTACAACCACAACCTCGACACCGCACCCGAGTACTACAGCGACATCGTCGACACCCGCAGCTACCAGGACCGGCTCGACACGCTGGCGCACGTGCGCGCGGCCGGCATCAGCGTCTGTTGCGGCGGCATCGTGGGCATGGGCGAGGCGCCGGTGCATCGCGCAGGGCTGATCGCCCAGCTCGCCAACCTCGACCCCTATCCGGAGTCGGTGCCGATCAACAGCCTGGTGCGCGTGCCCGGCACGCCGCTGGCCGATTCGGAACCGATCGATCCGCTCGATTTCGTTCGCATGATCGCGGTCGCGCGCATCACGATGCCGAAGGCGCGCGTGCGTCTGTCGGCCGGCCGCCAGCAATTGGGCGACGCGGTCCAGGCGCTGTGCTTCCTGGCCGGCGCGAATTCGATCTTCTACGGCGACAAGCTGCTGGTCACGGGCAACCCCGATGTCGAGGCCGATGTGAAGTTGCTGGCCAAGCTGGGTCTCCAGGCCCGTTCGACCGTTGAACAGGGAGCATGCGCATGACGCGTCCATTCAAGGTGCTGGGCATCCAGCAGATCGCGATCGGCGGCCCGGACAAGGGCCGGCTGCAGAAGCTGTGGGTCGAGATGCTGGGTCTGGAGGTCACGGGCACGTTCAAGAGCGAACGCGAGAACGTCGACGAGGACATCTGCGCGATCGGCAGCGGCCCCTTCAAGGTCGAGGTCGACCTGATGCAGCCGCTGGACCCCGAGAAGAAACCCGCGGTCCACACCACGCCGCTGAACCACGTGGGGCTGTGGATCGACGACCTGCCCGTGGCCGTCGAATGGCTCACGGCGCAGGGCGTGCGTTTCGCGCCGGGCGGCATCCGCCAGGGCGCCGCCGGTTTCGACATCTGTTTCCTGCACCCGAAGAGCAACGACGAATTCCCGATCGCGGGCGAGGGTGTGTTGATCGAACTGGTGCAGGCGCCGCCTGAGGTCGTGGCCGCCTTCGCAGCGTTGGCGGCGGGCTGAAGCCGCGTGGCCTCAGGCGCCTGGGCGGCGCCAGATCGCCAGGGTCGCTGCCAGCAGCCACATCCCCGCCGCGCAGCCGCGGTTGAGCGCGCGCAGGCTGCCCTGCGAGAGCCAGCGCACGGCCTGGGTGCCGGCCGTCGCGTAGCCGAGCATCACCAGCGTGTCGATGCCGACGAAGATCGCGCCAAGCGTCAGGTATTGCGGCGCCTGGCGGTGCGCGGTATCGACGAACTGCGGCAGGAAGGCCGCGAAGAACAGCAGCGATTTCGGGTTCGACAAGGCCACCGCCAGGCTGCGCAGCAGCGCCAGCCGGCCGCGCAGCGGCCGGGCCGAGGAGGCGGCCAGCGCGGCTCCGACGTCGGCCGGCGGTGTGCGCCAGAGCTTGATGCCGAGCCAGGCGAGGTAGAGCACCCCGGCGACGCGGATTGCATGGAAGAGCCACTCCGAGGCCGCCAGCAGCGAACCCAGGCCCAGCGCGACCGTGGTGATCACGATGCAGCTGCCCAGCGAGGCACCGGCGATGCCCCAGGCGGCGGCACGCATGCCGCCCGAGATGCCGTTGGAGAGCGCCAGCAGCATGGTGGGGCCGGGCGTGATCGCGAGCGCGATGGAAGCGAAGGCGAAGAGGAGCAGGGTGTCGACGCTCATCGACGGCTCATGGGCGGCGCAAGTCCTTGGCTGCCGCGCGGGCACGGGCCAGCGCCGCTTCGACGATCGCGCGCTTGCGATCGGTGGCGTCGGGCGCGTCAGTTCGCGCGTCCTTCGCCGGTGCGGCCGAGGGCGCTCCTTGGGCTCGGCGGCTGGCGTGCGCCTGGTAGCGGGCGCGCGCATGATCGGCCTGTTCCTGCGACCAGGCCTGCCAGCCGCTTCGGCCCGGCGTGACCGTCTCCAGCGAGATGCAGTCGACCGGACAGGCCGGGATGCACAGTTCGCAGCCCGTGCAGTGCGCGTCGATCACGGTGTGCATGCGCTTGTGAATGCCCACGATGGCATCGGTGGGGCAGGCGTCGAGGCAGAGGGTGCAGCCGATGCACCAGGCCTCGTCGATCACGGCCAGGGCGCGCGGCCCCTCGGTGCCGAACTGTGGATCGATCGGCCGGACGGGGCTGCCCGTGAGCCGCGCGAGACGCTGCACGCCTTCGGCACCGCCGGGCGGGCATTGGTTGATGTCGGCCTCATGGGCCGCAATGGCCTCGGCGTAGCCGGCGCAATCGGGGTAGCCGCAGCGCGTGCACTGCGTCTGCGGCAGCGCCTCCAGCAGGTGTGCGGCCGTCGGGGTCACGATCTCATGCGGTCTTGCGCTTGACGGCGCTCGAGCGCCGAGTCACCGGCGTCTTGCGCGCCGCCACCGTCACTGGCTTCTTGCGCGCCGGGCTGGCCTTGATCGTGTCTTCCGCAGCCAGGATCGCGCGGCCGGCGCGTTTCTGCGGCTTGTCGTGCGCCGCGATGAAGTCCCGGACCTCCGGGTAGACCTGGTCGCGCCAGCGGCGTCCGCTGAAGATGCCGTAGTGGCCTGCGCCCTTGACCTCGAAATGCCGCTGCTCCTTGGCGGAGACACCGGTGCACAGGTCATGCGCGGCGCGGGTCTGGCCGGAGCCGGAGATGTCGTCGAGTTCGCCCTCGACCGTCAGGAGGCCGAGCGAATGGATGTCCTGCGGCCGCACCGTTTCGCGCACGCCGTCGGCGTTCTTCACCTCCCAGGTGCCGTTCACGAGGTCGAACTTCTGGAACACCGTGCGGATCGTTTCGAGGTAGTAGTCCGCATCCATGTCGAGCACCGCGTTGTACTCGTCATAGAACTTGCGATGCGCCTCGGTGCTGGCGCCGTCGCCCTTGATCAGGTCCTTGAAGTAGTCGTAGTGGCTGCTGGCGTGGCGGTCCGGGTTCATCGCCACGAAGCCGGTGTGCTGCAGGAAGCCCGGGTAGACACGGCGGCCTGCGCCCGGAAAGCCGTCCGGGACGCGGTAGATCACGTTGTTCTCGAACCACTCGAAACTCTTGTTCATCGCCAGGTTGTTGACCGCGGTCGGCGACTTGCGGGCGTCGATCGGGCCTCCCATCATGGTCATCGACAGTGGCGTCTTTTCGCCGCGGCTGGCCATCAGCGACACCGCCGCCAGCACCGGCACCGTGGGCTGGCAGACGCTGATCACGTGGCAGTTGCCGTACTCGGCCTGCAGGTAGCGGATGAAGTCCTCGACGTAGTTGACGTAGTCGTCGAGATGGAATTCGCCTTCGGACAGCGGCACCAGGCGCGCGTTGGTCCAGTCGGTGATGTACACCTTGTGGCCCTGCAGCATGGTGCGCACGGTGTCGCGCAGCAGCGTGGCGTAGTGCCCCGACAGCGGCGCCACGATCAGCACCACCGGCTGGCTCTTGAGCGTCTGCAGGGTGTCCGGCTCGTCCGTGAAGCGCTTGAACCGGCGCAGCTGGCAGAAGGGCTTCTCGATCTCTACGCTCTCGTGGATCACCACGTCGTGGCCATCCACCATGACCGTCTTGATGCCGAATTCCGGCTTCTCGTAGTCCTTGCCCAGCCGGTACAGCAGGTCGTAGCCGGCAGCCATGCGCTGCGCCATCGGCGCCTGGCCGAAGGCCGCGCCCTGGCTGTAGAGCTTGGAAGCGGCCTGCGCGAAGTCGGCGAAGGGCTCCATGAGGGAACGCTGCGCTTCGTAGAGTTGGTAGAGCATCGGGGTGGCCAGGGAGTTGTTGCAATGCAATATATCAGCAGCGCTTGACCGGAAGTAGAGTGGCCGCCCGATTCAGCCGATGCCGTCGTGATATTCGTCCGATTGCCGCGTTCAGGACTGCGGCGAGGTGGCGTCCAGGACCGTGAGCCAGGGCCATCGCGACCGGTAATCCGCTGCCTTGGCGGCATAGAGGCGTGGCTGATGGCAGCGAGAATTGGGCCGAAGGACCCCTGCGTAGAGCCCCTGAAGGCCGAAGGGTGCGTAAAGCAGCGGGCCGCCTGCCTGCGGCTGCAGCCCGACGCAGGTGCAGTCGACCAGGAATCGGTCGATGCCGTCGCGCGAGCACAGCGAAGGCGCGTAGCTGGCGCCGAAATAGTCCGCATACCAGGTGTGGACCCTGGCCTGGTTCTTGGTCTCGATGGTGACGGGCAGCCCCGAGAAGTGCCGCCGCACCCGTTCGTCGACACGCTGCTCCGCTTCGGCCGACAGGTCGGCGGCGTCGAAGTAGAACAGGTCGTAGTCGCGGATGCCGGCCTCCGGGGGGCGTCCGCAGCGCAGGTTCCAGACGCTCTGGAACAGGCAGCCGGCCACCAGCCAGGCATCGGGCAGGGCCAGCGCGGGCAGGCCCTCGAGGATCGCCCGGTTGTTCGGGTTGCGCAGCGCGTCCCCGACGAAGCGATCCTGCAGGCCCGTCAGAGGACCTTGGCGATGCTCTGGCAAACGTAGTCGATGTTCTTGCTGTTGAGCGCCGCCACGCACATGCGGCCGGTGTCGGTGCCGTAGACGCCGAACTCTTCGCGCAGGCGCACCATCTGGTCCTTGGTCAGGCCCGAGTAGCTGAACATGCCGATCTGCGAGGTGATGAAGCTCATGTCCTGCGTCACGCCGGCGGCCTTGAGGCCGTCGACCAGCTTCTGGCGCATTGCCTTGATGCGCACCCGCATCTCGGTCAGCTCCGCTTCCCAGACAGCGCGCCGTGCCGGGTCGTTGAGCACCGCCGCCACCACCGCGCCGCCGTGGATCGGCGGGTTGCTGTAGTTGGTGCGGATCGCGATCTTGAGCTGCGACAGCACGCGCGCCGCTTCATCCTTGCTTTCGCACAGCACCGAGAGGGCGCCCACGCGCTCGCCGTAGAGGCTGAAGCTCTTGGAGAACGAGGTCGAGACGAAGAACGTGAGGCCGGCTTCGACGAACTTGCCGATCACGGCGCCGTCTTCCTGGATGCCGTGGCCGAAGCCCTGGTAGGCCATGTCGAGGAAGGGGGTCAGCTGCTTCGCCTTGACCGCCGCAATGACCTGGTCCCACTGGGCCGGCGTGATGTCGTAGCCGGTCGGGTTGTGGCAGCAGGCGTGCAGCACGACGATGGTGCCCGCGGGGGCCGCCTTCAGGGCCGCCAGCATGCCTTCGAAGTCGATCCCGCGCTTGGCGGCGTCGTAGTAGGGGTAGCTCTGGACCTCGAAGCCGGCATTGGTGAACAGCGCCCGGTGGTTTTCCCAGCTCGGGTCGCTGATCAGCACCTTGGCTTGCGGGCTCAGCTTCTTGAGGAAGTCGGCGCCGACCTTCAGGCCGCCGGTGCCGCCGATCGCCTGGATGGTGGCGACGCGGCCGGATGTCACCGGTTCGCTGTCGGCGCCGAAGACCAGGCCCTTGACCGCGTTGTCATAGGCGGCGATGCCGTCGATCGGCAGGTAGCCGCGGGCGCTGGGCGCCTTCATCATGTCCTCTTCCGCGGCCTGCACGCACGCGAGCAGCGGCAGCTTGCCGTTGTCGTCGTAGTACACGCCCACGCCGAGGTTGACCTTTTTCGGATTGCCGTCGGCCGCATATTGCTCGTTGAGGCCCAGGATCGGGTCGCGAGGCGCCATCTCGACGGCGGTGAACATTGACATGGAAAGTCCTTTGGATGATCGGTTCACGTGAAGCCGGGTCCTGCGTTACGCTGCCCGGTTGGCTTGAATTTTACCGGTCGCGCCACCATCTCCCCGAGTCCACGCCATGCCAGATACCACCGAAGTCATTCCCGAACCGCAACACGCCGATCCCGTGGGCCCTGCCCGGCAGGGCGAATTCGTCACCTTCCCGGGTTCTCCGTTCGAGCTCTACCTGCCTTATCCGCCGGCCGGCGACCAGCCGGCGGCCATCGCCGGGCTGGTCGAGGGCATCCAGGACGGCGAGGTGTTCCAGACCCTGCTCGGCGTGACCGGCTCGGGCAAGACCTTCACCATGGCCAACGTGATCGCGCGGCTGGGCCGCCCGGCGATCGTGTTCGCGCCCAACAAGACCCTGGCGGCCCAGCTCTATAGCGAATTCCGCGAGTTTTTCCCGAAGAACGCGGTCGAGTACTTCGTCAGCTACTACGACTACTACCAGCCCGAGGCCTACGTGCCGCAGCGCGACCTGTTCATCGAGAAGGACAGCTCGATCAACGAGCACATCGAGCAGATGCGGCTGTCGGCCACCAAGAGCGTGCTGGAGCGGCGCGACACCGTGATCGTGGCCACCGTGAGCGCCATCTACGGCATCGGCACGCCCGAGGATTACACGCAGATGCGCTTCATCATGCGAGTGGGCGACAAGATCGGCCAGCGCGACGTCATCGGCCGGCTGATCCGCATGCAGTACACGCGCAACGAGCAGGATTTCTCGCGCGGCACCTTCCGGGTGCGCGGCGACACCATCGACGTCTTCCCGGCCGAGCACAGCGAGCTGGCGATCCGCATCGAGCTGTTCGACGACGAGATCGAGTCGCTGCAGCTGTTCGACCCGCTGACCGGGCGGATCCGGCAGAAGATCCCGCGCTTCACCGTCTACCCGTCGAGCCACTACGTGACGCCGCGCGACAAGGTCCTGAGCGCGGTCGAGACCATCAAGCTCGAACTCGACGAACGGCTGAAGCACTTCGTCTCCGAGGGCAAGCTGGTGGAGGCGCAGCGGATCGAGCAGCGCACCCGCTTCGACCTCGAGATGCTGGCCGAGATCGGCCACTGCAAGGGCATCGAGAACTACACGCGCCACCTGTCGGGCGCGGCGCCGGGCGAGCCGCCGGCCACGCTGACCGACTACCTGCCGAAGGACGCGTTGATGTTCCTCGACGAGAGCCACCAGATGATCGGCCAGCTCAACGGCATGTACAGCGGCGACCGGGCGCGCAAGACCACGCTGGTCGAGTACGGCTTCCGGCTGCCTTCGGCGCTGGACAACCGGCCGCTCAAGTTCGAGGAGTTCGAGAAGCGCATGCGCCAGTGCATCTTCGTCTCGGCGACGCCCGCGCAGTACGAGAAAGACAATGCCGGCAACGTGGTCGAACAGCTGGTGCGCCCGACCGGCCTGATCGACCCCGAGGTCGAGGTCCGCCCCGCCACCCACCAGGTCGACGACGTGCTGCAGGAGATCCGCCTGCGGGTCGACAAGAACGAGCGGGTGCTGATCACCACGCTGACCAAGCGGATGGCCGAGCAGCTCACCGACTACCTGGGCGACAACGGCGTCAAGGTGCGCTACCTGCACAGCGACGTCGACACGGTCGAGCGGGTCGAGATCCTGCGCGACCTGCGGCTCGGCACCTTCGACGTGCTGGTCGGCATCAACCTGCTGCGCGAGGGCCTGGACATCCCCGAGGTGTCGCTGGTCGCGATCCTCGATGCCGACAAGGAAGGCTTCCTGCGCGCCGAACGCTCGCTGATCCAGACCATCGGGCGGGCGGCACGCAACTTGAACGGCAAGGCGATCCTCTATGCCGACCGCATGACCGAATCGATGAAGAAGGCCATCGGCGAAACCCAGCGGCGGCGCGAGCGCCAGATGGCCCACAACCTGGCTCACGGCATCACGCCGCGCAGCATCGTGAAGCAGGTGCGAGACCTCATCGACGGCGTCTACAGCGAAAAATCGGGCAAGGAGGCGGCCAAGCGCGAACTGGAGCGCGCCAAGGTCGAGGACATGTCCGAAAAGGACATCGCGCGCGAGATCAAGCGGCTCGAAAAGCTCATGCTGGAGCACGCCCGAAATCTCGAATTCGAGAAGGCCGCCCGCGTCCGCGACCAATTGGCGGAACTCCGGGAGCAGGCCTTCGGCGGCCCCGGCCACGACAACATTTGAGTTTGCGTCCCGGCCGGGGCTACACGCAGTGAGCCAACCTTGGGGGCGAGCCATGCCCCCGGGTTTACCCCAGCGGGCCGCAGGGGCTTCTGCTATACTTGACCGAAACACTCAAGAACAAAAGAACTTCGCGATAAAGGGCCGACTCCAACCCAAAGGTTCACCTATGGAGCAGGAGGCGGGCAGGGCGGAGACGACGTCACCGCGGCCTCCAGGCCTGGTGTCATTTCAACGGTAAGCACTCAAGGAGCTTGCGATGCGTCTCACTACCAAAGGCCGCTTTGCGGTCACGGCCATGATCGACTTGGCACTGCGCCAGAACACCGGTCCGGTCACGCTGGCTGCGATCAGCCAGCGGCAGCAGATCTCGCTGTCCTACCTCGAACAGCTGTTCGGCAAGCTGCGCCGCCACGAACTGGTCGAGTCGACCCGCGGCCCTGGCGGCGGCTACTCGCTCGGCCGCAAGGCGGCCGACATCACGGTGGCCGACATCATCGTCTCGGTCGACGAGCCGATCGATGCCACCCAGTGCGGCGGCAAGGAAAACTGCCTCGGCGAAGCGGGCCGCTGCATGACGCACGAACTGTGGGCCTCGCTCAATCAGCGCATGGTCGAGTTCCTCGATTCCGTCACGCTGCAGAAGCTGGTCGACGACCAGATCGCCAAGGGCGTGCAGATCGAGAACAAGCCGGCCGTCAAGCGCGCGATCTCGGCGCAGCCGGTGGTCAAGCCGATCCGCGTCAACGCGCCGAACTCCGTGTTCGCACTGGGCAACGCCTTCGCCAAATCCTGATCCGGCGGCGCCTTCGGGCGCCGATCCAGCCGCCTCGACCCCCCAAAAGATCAACCCCACGCCAGCCTGAGCCAGCCATGGACGTCACTCCTCATTTCCCGATCTATCTCGACTACGGCGCCACCACGCCGGTGGATCCTCGCGTCGTCGATGCGATGATTCCCTGGTTGCGCGAGCATTTCGGCAACCCGGCGTCGCGCAGCCACGCCTGGGGCTGGGAAGCCGAAGAAGCGGTCGAGAAGTCGCGTGCCGACGTCGCTGACCTGATCGGCGCCGACCCCCGCGAGATCGTCTGGACCTCCGGCGCCACCGAGTCGAACAACCTCGCGATCAAGGGGGCCGCGCATTTCTACAAGGGCAAGGGCAAGCACCTGATCACGGTGAAGACCGAGCACAAGGCGGTGCTCGACACCATGCGCGAGCTCGAACGCCAGGGTTTCGAGGTGACGTACCTGGATGTCCAGGAAGACGGTCTGCTCGACCTCGAGGCCTTCAAGGCGGCCATCCGCCCCGACACCATCCTCGCGAGCGTGATGTTCGTGAACAACGAGATCGGCGTCGTCCAGGACATGGTGGCGCTCGGCAACATCTGCCGCGAAAAGGGCGTGATCTTCCACGTCGATGCGGCTCAGGCCACGGGCAAGGTCGAGATCGACGTCAAGACGCTGCCGATCGACCTCATGAGCCTGGCTTCGCACAAGACCTACGGCCCCAAGGGCATTGGTGCGCTGTACGTGCGCCGCAAGCCGCGCGTGCGGCTCGAGGCCCAGATGCACGGCGGCGGCCACGAGCGCGGCATGCGCTCGGGCACCTTGCCGACACACCAGATCGTGGGCATGGGCGAGGCTTTCCGCCTTGCCAGGCTCGAGATGAAGGAAGACATCGCCAAGGCGAGCGCGCTGCAGAAGCGCCTGCTCGACGGCCTGAAGGATGTCGAACAGGTCTTCATCAACGGCCATCTCGAACACCGCGTGCCGCACAACCTGAACATGAGCTTCAACTACGTCGAAGGCGAGTCGCTGATCATGGGCATCAAGGGCCTGGCGGTGTCGAGCGGGTCGGCCTGCACCTCGGCCAGCCTCGAGCCGAGCTATGTGCTGCGCGCGCTCGGCCGCAGCGACGAACTGGCCCACAGCAGCCTGCGCATGACGATCGGCCGCTTCACGACCGAAGAGGAAATCGACTACGCGATCTCGACCATCAGGCACAACGTCGCCAAGCTCCGTGAGCTGAGCCCGCTGTGGGAGATGTTCCAGGACGGCATCGACATCAGCACGATCCAGTGGTCGGCTCACTGAATATTCAAAGAGGTACCCCATGGCTTACTCATCCAAGGTCATCGACCACTACGAAAATCCCCGCAACGTCGGCTCGTTCGAGAAGGGCGACGATTCGGTAGGCACCGGCATGGTCGGCGCACCGGCCTGCGGCGACGTCATGAAGCTGCAGATCAAGGTCAACCCCGAAACCGGCGTGATCGAAGACGCGCGTTTCAAGACCTACGGTTGCGGCTCTGCGATCGCCTCGTCCTCGCTCGTGACCGAATGGGTCAAGGGCAAGACGCTCGACGAAGCGGCTGCGCTCAAGAACGCGCAGATCGCCGAAGAACTGGCCCTGCCGCCGGTCAAGATCCACTGCTCGATCCTGGCCGAAGATGCGATCAAGGCGGCCGTCAGCGACTACAAGGCCAAACATGGCGTAGGCGCCAAGGCCCCCGAAGCCGTCCACTGACATGGCTGTGACCCTGACCGAATCGGCTGCGCGCCACGTCTCCCGCTACCTCGGCAAACGAGGCAAGGGCGTGGGCGTGCGGCTGGGCGTCAAGACCACCGGCTGCTCGGGCCTGGCCTACAAGCTCGAATACGTGGACGAGTTCGCGCCCGAGGACGTGGTTTTCGAGGACCATGGCATCAAGGTGCTGGTCGACCCGAAGAGCCTGGCCTACATCGACGGCACGCAGCTCGACTTCGTGCGCGAAGGCCTCAACGAGGGCTTCAAGTTCAACAATCCGAACGAACGCGACCGCTGCGGCTGCGGCGAAAGCTTCCGCATTTGATCCCGACCGGCCTCGTGCCCGAGCCGCCACCATGTCATGTGCTGGCGGCTTTTTATCGCCATGAACCTGAACGACACTGATTTCGAGCTGTTCGCCGTGCCGGCGCGCTTCGCGCAGGACCGGGCCGCGCTCGATGCGCGCTGGAAGGAACTGCAGCGCGAAGCCCATCCCGACCGTTTCGCGGCCCAGGGCGCCGCGGCCCAGCGCATTGCGATGCAGTGGTCGGTGCGCATCAACGAGGCCTACCAGCGGCTCAAGAATCCGATCAAGCGCGCGACCTACCTGTGCGAGCTCCACGGCGCGCGCCTGAACGCCGAAACCAACACCGCGATGCCGCCCGAGTTCCTGATGAGCCAGATGGAGTGGCGCGAGGAGCTCGACGAGGCGGGCGACGCCGCCGCGCTCGACAAGCTGCGCAGCGAAGTCGAGGCCGGCCGCGCGCGCGCGCTGTCCTCGCTCGACTGGCTGATCGACGAAAAGGGCGATTACGCCGAAGCGGTGCGGCAGGTGAGAGCCCTCATGTTCATAGAGCGTTTTGCCGAGGACATCGAGGCCCGGGCCGATCAGTGGGGACAATAGCGGCATGACTCATTCCTCCGTCCATCACCTCGAGGAGGCCTGATGGCATTGCTCCAGATTTCAGAACCGGGCCAGGCGCCCGATCCGCATCAGCGCCGCATCGCCGTCGGCATCGACCTCGGCACCACGCATTCGCTCGTGGCGGCGGTACGCAACGGCGTCGCCGAATGCCTGCCTGACGCCGAAGGCCGCGTGCTGCTGCCCTCGGCGGTGCGCTACCTCGACGCCGATCGCCGGCAGATCGGCTTCGAAGCGGTGGCGGCGCGGGCCGCCGATCCTTCCAATGTCATCACTTCGGTCAAGCGGCTGATGGGCCGTGGCTTGTCGGACATCGCCAACCGCGAGGCGATGGCCTATCGCCTCACGGGCGAGGGCGGCATGGTCAAGGTGCGGACAGCGGCCGGCGAGAAGTCCCCGATCGAAGTCAGCGCCGAGATCCTCGCGACCTTGCGCTATCGGGCCGAAGACACCTTCGACGACGAACTCCATGGCGTCGTGATCACGGTGCCGGCGTACTTCGACGAGGGCCAGCGGCAGGCCACCAAGGACGCGGCCCAGCTCGCGGGGCTGAACGTGCTGAGGCTCATCAGCGAACCGACCGCGGCTGCGATCGCCTACGGTCTGGACAATGCGAGCGAAGGTGTCTACGCGGTCTACGACCTCGGCGGCGGCACCTTCGACATCTCCATCCTGCGGCTCACGCAAGGCGTCTTCGAGGTCATCGCGACGGGCGGCGACTCGGCGCTGGGCGGCGACGACTACGACCATGCGTTGGCCGACTTCGTGCTGTCGCAAAGCGGGCTCGCGGCGCGCAGCGATGCCGACCGGGCCGCCCTGCTGGTGGCAGCCCGGGCCGCCAAGGAGGCTCTGACGGACGCCCAAGGCACCCTCTTCAGCGCCAGCCTGTCGGGCGAGGAAGTCCGCGTCGACATACGGCGCGAGCAGTTCGAAGCCGCCACGGCGAGCCTGACCGCGCGCACCATCGCGGCCGTGCGCCGCGCGTTGCGCGATGCGCGGCTGCCGCAGGGCGAGCTGAAAGGCATCGTGCTGGTCGGCGGCGCCACCCGCATGCCCCAGATCCGCCGGGCGGTGGCCGAGTGCTTCGGCCGCGAGCCGCTGACCAATCTCGATCCCGACCAGGTCGTCGCCCTCGGCGCGGCGATCCAGGCCAACCAGCTGGCCGGCAACGGCGGCGCCGACGACCTGCTGCTGCTCGACGTGATCCCGCTGTCGCTGGGCATCGAGACGATGGGCGGCCTGGTCGAGCGGATCGTGCCGCGCAATCAGACCATTCCGACCGCGATGGCGCAGGACTTCACGACCTACAAGGACGGCCAGACCGCGCTGGCGCTGCACGTGGTGCAGGGCGAGCGCGACCTGGTCGCCGACTGCCGCAGCCTGGCGCGCTTCGAGCTGCGCGGCATCCCGCCGATGGCCGCGGGCGCGGCGCGCATCCGCGTGACCTTCACGGTCGATGCCGACGGCCTGCTCAGCGTCACGGCGAAGGAGCAGGGCAGCGGCGTCGAGGCGAGCGTCGCGGTCAAGCCGTCCTATGGTCTTTCCGACGACCAGATCGCCACCATGCTGCGGGACAGCTTTGCGACTGCGCAGCAGGACATGCAGGCGCGCGCGCTGGTCGAAGCCCGCGTCGATGCCGACCGCATGCTGCTGGCGACGCAAAGCGCGCTCGATGCCGACGGCGCGCTGCTGTCGGACGCGGAGCGCGCCGCGATCGAGGCGCTGATGGCGGCGCTGCGCGACGCGCGCTCCGCCGAGGATGCCGCGGTGGTCGAAGCCGCCACCAAGGCGCTGGCCGACGGCACCGAAGCCTTTGCCGCCGAGCGCATGAATGCGGGCATCGCGCGCGCGCTCGCCGGCCGACAGATCGAATCTCTCTAGAACATGCCCACGATCAAGATCCTTCCCCATCCCGAATACTGCCCGCAAGGCGCCGAGATCTCCGCGCCGGCCGGCACCTCGATCTGCGAGGCCCTGCTCGAGAACCACATCAACATCGAGCATGCGTGCGAGATGAGCTGCGCCTGCACCACCTGCCACGTCGTCGTGCGCAAGGGCATCGATTCGCTCAATGAAGCGCAGGAGAGCGAGGAAGACCTGCTGGACCGCGCCTGGGGCCTGGAGCCGCAGTCGCGCCTGAGCTGCCAGGCAATCCTCGCGCAGGACGACCTGACGATCGAGATTCCGAAATACTCGATCAACCACGCCAAAGAGAACCACTGATGAGCCGACTGATCGTCCTGGACACAGAAACCACGGGCCTGTCGGCGGACAACGGCGACCGCATCATCGAACTCGGATGCGTGGAGCTGTTCAACCGCAAGCTCACGGGCAACGACCTGCACATCTATTTCAACCCCGAGCGCGAGAGCCACGAGGACGCGCTCAAGGTGCACGGGTTGACCACCGACTTCCTGCGCGACAAGCCGAAGTTCGCGATGCTGGCCGGCGATATCGTCGAGTACCTGCGCGATGCCGAGCTGATCATCCACAACGCGGCCTTCGACGTCGGCTTTCTCAACCGGGAGTTCGAGCTCGCCGGCCTGCCGCCGCTGCGCAGTTTCGTCGGGGAAGTGACCGACACGCTGGCGATGGCGAAGGCGGTGTACCCGGGCAAGCGCAACTCGCTCGATGCGCTGTGCGACCGCTTCGGCATCGATCGCTCGAACCGCACTTTCCACGGCGCCAAACTCGACGCGCAGCTGCTGGCCGACGTGTACATCAACCTCACGCGCGGCCAGGATGCGCTGCTGATCGACGTCGCGTCGAACGAGCCCGTGCACGGCGCCGTGGTCGCGGTCGACCTGAGCACCTTCGAGCTGCCGGTGCTGGTCGCGACCGAGCACGAGCTGGCCGAACACGAGGAAGTTCTGTTGCAACTGGACAAGTCCAGCAGCGGCCGCACGCTCTTTCGGCCGATGAGCGAAAAAGCTGTGGCATAATCGCAGGCTTCGCACTACACGGTGCGAATGAATCCAGATGGCGCACGGCATCAGCTTCGTGCGCCGGGGGCGGTTAGCTCAGGGGTAGAGCACAGCATTCACACTGCTGGGGTCGGAGGTTCGAAGCCTCCACCGCCCACCATCAATTCTCTTCGTTGCCACGCCGGGCTCGGCGCCATCCCGCTTAAGCTTGCGGGATGGACGAATTCGATTGCGCCGTCATCGGCGCCGGTGTGGTGGGGCTGGCCGTGGCCCGGGCCCTTGCGTTGCAAGGCCGTGAGGTCATCGTGCTGGAGTCCGAAGGGGCGATCGGCACCGGCACCAGTTCGCGCAACAGCGAAGTGATCCACGCAGGCATCTACTATCCCCAAGGCTCGCTGAAGGCGCAGCTGTGCGTCGACGGCAAAGAGCGGCTCTACGCCTACGCCGGCGAGCGCGGCCTGCCGCACCGGCGCTGCGGCAAACTGATCGTCGCCACCAGCGAGGCCCAGCTCGGGCAGCTCGAGGCGATTGCCGCCAAGGCCCGCGCCAATGGCGTGGACGACCTGGCGCTGCTCACGCGCGAGCAGGCGCGTGCCATGGAGCCACAGCTCGAATGCCTGGCCGCTCTGCATTCGCCGAGCACCGGCATCGTGGACAGCCATGCGCTGATGCTGAGCCTGCAGGGGGATCTGGAGCACGCCGGCGGCCTGGTGGCGCTGAAATCCGAGGTCGTCGGTGCCGAGTGCCGCGGCAACGACATCGTGCTGAAGTCGCGCGACGGCACCGCCCTGCGCTGCAACACCGTCGTGAATGCGGCCGGCCTCGCTGCGCCGCTGCTCGCGCGGCAGTTCGAGGGTCTGCCGGCCGCTTCGGTGCCGACGGCCTATTTCGCGAAAGGCAGCTACTTCACGCTGGCCGGCCGTTCCCCCTTCCAACGACTGATCTACCCGGTGCCCGAGGCCGCGGGCCTGGGCGTGCACCTCACGCTCGATCTGGGCGGCCAGGCCAAGTTCGGTCCGGACGTGCAGTGGGTGGCTTCGCCCGATGATCTGGTCGTGGACGCGGCGCGCGGCGAGGGCTTCTACGCCGAGGTGCGCAAGTACTGGCCGGCGCTGCCGGACGCTGCGCTGGTCCCGGGCTATGCAGGCATCCGCCCCAAGATTTCGGGACCCGGCGAAGCTGCCGCCGACTTCCTGATCCAGGGCCCCGAGGCGCACGGCGTGCGGGGACTGGTCAACCTGTTCGGGATCGAGTCGCCGGGGTTGACCAGCAGCCTGGCGATCGCCCATCACGTGTCCGTGCTGCTTTCGTAGGCCGGCGCGGGCATGTACCATGGAACGGCACGCCGTTTTGTCGGCGTGGTGTCGCCGGCGCGGTGCCGGCCTGCCTGAGGAGGACTTTTTTCGATGACTGCATCCACCAACCTCGAAGCTGCGGCGAACGCCGTGGCCGAAGACATTGCGAGCGACGTCCGCAACGTGCTCGCCAGCAAGGATCTGGACGCCGTGCCGCACATCAAGGCGCTTCGCCAGCGCGTCGACAGCAAGTTGGCGATTGCGCGCGAGATCGCCGCCGAGAAGAGTCGGATCGCCGCCCAGAAGGCTCGTGAAGCCGCCACCTCGGCCAATGCTTATGCGCATGACGAGCCGTGGCAGATCGCCGGCGCCGCATTGGCCGTGGGCGTGCTGGTGGGTCTGCTGCTTGGCCGCCGCTGAGCGCGGCCTCCGCGGCGCGCAGAAGGTGGGCGCCGAGGCTGCGTCATGAGCCTGGCGTCCCTGTTCGGCCTGAAATCCCGTCTGCGGCGCCTGCGCATCCTCGCCGGTGAAGGTGCACTGGCCGCCGAGGATCGTGCACAGCTCCTGAGACTGGCCTGGGATGAAGAGAAGAAGCGCCTGCGGCTGGTCATGGGTCTGGGGATCGCTGTCATCGGGCTGACCACCGTTGCCATCGCGCTGCTGTCGGTCGCGATCGTGGTTCACTTCTGGGATACGCCGCATCGGAATACGGCGGCCTGGGTCTTGGCGCTGATCTGGGTCGGGCTCTGGGTGGCTGCCGTGCTGGCGCTCCTGGGGACGCTGCGCGAGTCGTCGGCCTTCGCGCCGGCGCGTGAGATCTTCGAGCGCGATCTCGAATGGGTCCATGACCGCTTCGGCCCTCATGACGACGAAGAAGAGGCGCCGCCCGTATCCGTGGCGCTTGACCGCGATCAGCTGCTTGCCCGCATCGAGCGCCAGCGTCAGCGGATTGCGACACTCCAGGCGGCTTCGAGCGGCGCCGGCGAGGCACCGGTCCCGAACGAGACCGCCACCGCGGCGGCGTTGCGCATTGCGCGCGAGCATCCGGTCGCCACCGGCGTGGCGACCGCTGCGGTCATCGCCGTACTGGGTCCGCGCCGGCTGGTGCGCTGGGCGTCGGTGGTGGCTCCCGTGCTCTGGCGCATGCGGTGAGCGCGCCGGCTCAGGCCTTGCGCTCGCGCAGCGCCTGGGCCGCCTGGCGCACCAATGCCGGTCCGCGATAGATGAGGCCGGTGTAGATCTGCACCAGGTTGGCCCCGGCCTCGATTTTTTCCACGGCGTCGGCCGCGCTGAGCACTCCGCCGGCGCCGATGATCGGGAACTTCGGTCCGAGTGCGGCGCGCAATTGGCCGATCACGCGGTTGCTGGCCTCCCGCACCGGCGCGCCCGAAAGCCCGCCCGATTCCTCCGCATGGGGCAGGCCCGCCACGGCATCGCGCGCCAGGGTGGTGTTGGTCGCGACGACGCCGTCCATGCCATGGCGCAGCAGCGTCGCCGCGATCACCTTGACCTGGGCCTCGTCGAGATCGGGTGCGATCTTCACGAACAGCGGGACCCGCTTGTTCTGGCGCGCGGCCAGCGCCTCGCGTTTGTCCGCCACGGCGCCCAGCAGCGCGTCGAGCGCTTCATCGCTTTGCAGCGAGCGCAGGTTGGCGGTGTTCGGGCTCGAGATGTTGACCACGACGTAGTCGGCGTGCGAATAGACGCCGTCCAGGCAGATCAGGTAGTCGTCCACCGCGCGCTCGATCGGCGTGGCCGCGTTCTTGCCGATATTGAGGCCCAGCAGCATGGGTGGCTTCGAGGTGTCGCGCCGGAAGCGCGCGCGCTGGACGTTGGCGATGAAGGCCGCCAGGCCTTCGTTGTTGAAGCCGAGCCGGTTGATCAGCGCGTCGCGCTGCGGCAGGCGGAAGATGCGCGGCCTCGGATTGCCCGGCTGCGGCTGGGGCGTGACCGTTCCGACCTCGACGAAGCCGAAACCCATGGCGGCGAAGGCGTCGATGCAGCGGGCGTTCTTGTCGAGGCCCGCGGCGAGGCCGATGCGGTTCGGGAACGAGAGCCCGGCGAGCGTGACCCGGTCGGCCACGCGAGGCGCCGCATAGGCGCAGGCCAGTGGCGTGTTCTGGGTCCTTGCCAGTGCGTCGAGGGTCAGTTCATGGGCCCGTTCGGGGTCGACGCCGAACAGGAAGGGGCGGGCAAGCCCGTAAAGAGAGGAGGGTAACGGCAGGAGCATCGGATAATTCTCGGCTTCAGACTTCAATCAGCCCAGGATTCTCCCCGATGACCTCCACCGCACCTGTTCCCGCCCCGACCCAGGACGAACTCAAGGCCCAGGTGGGCCGCGCCGCGCTGGACTACGTGGTCAAGGGCGAGATCGTCGGGGTGGGCACCGGCTCGACGGTCAACAAGTTCATTGATGCGCTGGCAAGCCTCAAGGGCGAGATCCGCGGCGCCGTGTCGAGCTCGGTGGCCTCGACCGAACGCCTGCGGGCGCTGGGCATCCCGGTGTTTGACAGCAACGAGGTCGAGGAACTGGCGGTCTATATCGACGGCGCCGACGAGATCGACGGCCGCGGTTACATGATCAAGGGTGGCGGCGCGGCGCTCACGCGCGAGAAGATCGTCGCCGCGCAGTCCAAGCGTTTCGTCTGCATCGCCGATGCCTCCAAGCTCGTGAACACGCTCGGCGCATTTCCCCTGCCGGTGGAGGTGGTCCCGATGGCGGCACGGCGGGTGATTCGGCAGTTCGCACGCCTGGGCGGCCTGGCGCAGGTGCGCGAGAAGGACGGCGTTCCGCTGGTCACCGACAACGGCCAGCACATCATCGACGTGACCGGCCTGCGAATCACGGATCCGCTCGATTTCGAGAGCGAAGTGAACCAGTGGGCGGGCGTTGTCACCGTGGGCGTGTTCGCGCGCCAGCGCGCCAATGTGTGCCTGCTGGGCACCGCGTCGGGCGTGCGGACGCTGCGCTTCGACTGACTGAGCCTGCCGCCCTAGAACTTGATGCCGGCGGGGTTGCTCGGGCTCGGCCCGCTGGCTGGCGGCGGGGCCTCGGCAGGCGCCGGTGCAGCAGCGGCCGGCGCGGGCTCGGCCGCGGGTTGCAGGGCCACCAGGGGCCGAGCCGGCGCATTGCGATAGCTGGCCGGCAATTGCGAGCTCTTGGGGTAGCCCGCGGCGTCGAGGTATTGCGACCACTCCGAATCCGCAAAGCCCTTGAGCTGCTGCGAGCCGATGGTCAGCAGCGGCAGCGAGGCCTGGCCGCTCAGGCGCTGCAGCGCGTCGACGTCCTCGTTGGATTTGACGGTCCGTTCGTCGAAGGGCACGCCGCGCGTGATCAGCAGCGAGCGGCCGGCGTCGCAGGGACTGCATGCCTCGCCGGTGTAGAGCGTCACCGGATAGCGCTGCACGACCTGCCGCAGTTCGTAGGGCAGGCCGGTGCCGGCGCCGGCGCCCGAGCTGCCGCCGGCCCGTGCCGGAGCCGCCGGAGCAGCGTTGGCACTCGGCGGCTGGTCGGAAAAGGTGACCTTGCCGTTCTTGTCGACGTTGCGATAGACCGGCTGCGCCAGCGTGGCGCCGGCGACCAGCAGCAGGGTGAGGCCCGCGAGGGCGGCGTTGAGCTTCATCGATGATTTCCCGAAATCGGATGGAGCGAAGTATCTCAGGCTGGTTGCGCCTCGGCCATTCCCTGGTGTCGAAGCAAGGCGTCCAGTTGCGGTTCGCGGCCGCGGAAGGCCTTGAAGGATTCCATCGCGCTGCGGCTGCCGCCGGCTTCGAGGATGGCCTCGCGGTACTTGCGGCCGGTCTCGATGCTCGGCTCGCCATTGGCGCCGGCGGTCTCCTCGAAAGCCGCGTAGGCGTCCGCGCTGAGCACCTCGGCCCACTTGTAGCTGTAGTAGCCGGCCGCATAGCCGCCCGAGAAGATGTGGCTGAAGGTGTTCGGCGTGCGGCTGAAGGCCGGCGAGGGCATCACCGCGACCTCGTCGCGCACCTTGGCCAGCAGCGCCATCACATCGCCCGGCTGGGCGCTGGCGGCGTCGTAGCCGGTGTGCAGCAGCATGTCGAAGAGCGAGAACTCGATCTGGCGCAGGGTCTGCAGGCCGCTCTGGAAGTTCTTCGCGGCCGTCATCTTGTCGAACAGGGCGCGCGGCAGCGGCGCGCCGGTGTCGACTTGAGAGGTCATGTGCGCGAGCACGTCCCATTCCCAGCAGAAGTTCTCCATGAACTGGCTCGGCAACTCGACCGCATCCCACTCGACGCCGCTGATGCCCGAGACGTCGCGCTCGTTGATCCGGGTCAGCATGTGGTGCAGGCCATGACCGAATTCGTGGAACAGGGTGGTCACGTCGTCGTGCGTCAGCAGCGGCGGCTTGCCGTCGACGCCTTCGGCGAAGTTGCAGACCAATTGCGCCACCGGCGTCTGCAGCGCGCCGGTGTCGGGGCGAAGCCAGCGCGCGCGCACGTCGTCCATCCAGGCGCCGCCGCGCTTGGCGGCACGGGCCGACGGGTCGAGGTAGAACTGGCCGACCTTCTGGCCGGCGCGCTCGATGCGATAGAACTCCACGCTCGGGTGCCAGACCGGCGCCGTGTCGCGCCGGATCGAGACCTCGAACAGGGTTTCGACGATCTTGAACAGGCCGGCCATCACCTTCGGCGCGGGGAAGTACTGCTTGACCTCCTGCTCGCTGAAGGCGTAACGCGCTTCCTTGAGCTTTTCGCCGATGTAGCTCCAGTCCCAGGGTTGCGGATCGGCGAGGCCCAGGTGCTGCACCGCGAAGCTGCGAAGGTCGGCCAGGTCGCGCTCGCCGTAGGGCCTGGCCTTGGCGGCGAGATCGCGCAGGAACTTGATCACCTGGTCGGCCGATTCGGCCATCTTCGGCACGATCGAGAGCTCGCCGAAATTGGGGTAGCCGAGAAGCTTGGCCTCCTCCTGGCGCAGCGCCAGGATCTCGCGGATCAGCGCGGTGTTGTCGAAGGCGGGGTCGCCGAATTCGCTGGCGCGCGTGACGTAGGCGCGATAGAGCCGCTCGCGCAGCGCACTGCTCTTCGCGAACTGCATGACCGGCAGGTAGCAGGGCATCTTGAGCGTGAGCTTGTAGCCGTCCTTGCCCTCGGCTTCGGCGGCCGAGCGGGCGGCGCTGATGACGTCCTCCGGCAGGCCGTCGAGATCTGCGAGCTCCGCATACCAGGCGAAGGCATCGGTGGCGTCGAGCGCGTTCTCGCTGAACTTCTGGCTCAGCTCGGCCTGGCGCTCCTGGATCTCCGCGAAACGAGCCTTGGCCGCACCCTGCAGTTCGGCGCCGCCGAGCACGAAGTTGCGGATCGCATAGCGGTGCGCCTGGCGCTGTTCGGGGTTGAGCGTCGCCGGGTCGATCGACTTGTACTTGGCGTAGAGCTGTTCGTCCGAACCCAGCCGGGTCCAGAAGGCGGTGACGCGCGGCATCGCGTCGTTGTAGGCGGCGCGCAGCTCGGGCGTGTCGGCGACCGCATTGAGATGGCCGACCGCGCCCCAGGCGCGGCTGAGGCGCTCCGAGGCCACGTCCAGGACCTTCGCGATCGCGGTCCAGTCGGCCGGGAATCCGGGCGCGGTCACTTCCTGCAGCGCCGACTCGGCGTCGGCGAGCAGGGTGTCGACCGCCGGGGCGACATGCTCCGGCCGGATCTGGTCGAACAGCGGGAGGTCGTTGAAGTCGAGGAGCGGATTGGTCATGGTCTTGTTCAGATGGCGGACGGACGGCGCGAGTTCAAGTGGTGCTGGCGGCCGCGCGTTCGGCGGCCTCGAGGGTGTTGACCAGCAGCATCGTGATGGTCATCGGGCCGACGCCGCCGGGCACCGGCGTGATCCAGCCCGCGACCTCGCGCACGCCGGCGAAGTCGACGTCCCCGCAGAGCTTGCCTTCGTCGTTGCGGTTCATGCCGACGTCGATCACGACCGCGCCCGGCTTGACCATGTCGGCCGTGAGCACATTGCGCTTGCCCACGGCTGCGACCACCACGTCGGCCTGGCGCGTGATGGCGCCCAGGTCGGCGGTCGCACTGTGGCAGATGGTGACCGTGGCGCTCCTGGCCAGCAGCATCAGCGCCATCGGCTTGCCGACGATGTTGCTGCGGCCGATGACCACCGCGTGCTTGCCGCGCAGCTCGAAGCCGATCGACTCGAGCATCTTCATGCAGCCGTAGGGCGTGCAGGGCCAGAAGCCGGGCGAGCCGGTCATCAGGGCACCGGCGCTGGCGACGTGGAAGCCATCGACATCCTTGGACGGTGCGATCGCCTCGATCACCTTCTGCGCGTCGATGTGCGCGGGCAGCGGGAGCTGCACCAGGATGCCGTGGATCGACGGGTCGTTGTTGAGCGCGTCGACGCGGGCCAGCAGGTCGGCCTCGCTCAGGTCGGCCGGGTACTTCTCGAGCACCGAGTGCAGGCCGCTGTCCTGGCAGGCCTTGACCTTGTTGCGCACGTAGACCTGGCTGGCGGGGTTTTCGCCGACCAGCACCACCGCCAGGCCGGGGACCACGCCGCGGGCCTTGAGCGCGGCGGCGCGGGCCGCGACCTCGGTGCGGAGCGTCTTGGAGAGGGCGTTGCCGTCGATCAGTTGAGCTGTCATCGTTTTTTCGATCTTCAGAAATGGAAACGCCCGCTTGCGCAGGCGTGAGGTCGGTCGGGAGCGCCGGGGCGGCCGGGCTAGGCCTTGGCCGGCGTCGCCGCCTGTCCGAGGGCGATTTTCAGCAGGTCGGCCACGGTGTTGGCGTTGAGCTTTTCCATGATATTGGCGCGGTGCGCCTCCACCGTCTTGATGCTGATGCCGAGGTCGTCGGCGATCTGCTTGTTGAGGCGGCCGGCGACGATGCGCTCGAGCACCTGGGCCTCGCGGCCGGTGAGCTTGGACAGCAGGGCGTCGCGGCTGGCCGACTGCTGGTGCTGCGCGAAGGCGCCGCGCGCGTGTTCGAGCATGCGCTCGACCAGCGTCACCAGCGCCTCGTCGTTGAAGGGCTTCTGGATGAAATCCATCGCACCCTTCTTCATGCTGTCGACCGCCATCGGCACGTCGCCATGGCCGGTGATGACCACGATCGGCAGCGGCGAGCGGCGCTCGATCAGCCGGTCCTGGAGCTCGATGCCGGACATGCCGGCCATGCGGATGTCGACGATCAGGCAGGCCACCTCGCGCGGGTCGTAGCGCGACAGGAAGGATTCGGCCGAATCGAAGCAGCGGACTCGGTAGTCCTTGCCCTCGAGCAGCCATTGCAACGAATCGCGGACTGCTTCGTCGTCATCGACGACATAGACCGTGCCCTTCTTCGGAATCAAACTCATGCAGGTACTTTCGCCTCGTTGCTTGCTACGGAATCGATAGCGTCCAACACCGGTAACCAGAAGGAAAAACGGCATCCGACCACATCCGGCCCATTGTAGATGTTCTCCGCCTGCATCCGGCCGCGGTGCGACTCGACGATGGTGCGGCACAAATTGAGGCCGATCCCCATGCCCTCGGGCTTGGTGGAGAAGAAGGCCTCGTAGAGCCTTTCCATCACTTCGGGGGCCAGACCCATGCCGGTGTCCTGGACCGAGAACTCGACCGCGGGCTGGCCGTCGATGGTCTTGGGCAGCACCCGCAGTTCGACGCTGCGGCGCGCCAGCGGCCGGTTGGCCAGGTCGATCGACTCGGCCGCGTTCTTCAGCAGGTTGACCATCACCTGCTCGATCAGGATCGGGTCAACCCGCAGGATCGGCAGCCGCGCGGCCACGTAGTGGTTCAGGCGCACGTTGCGCCGGCGCAACTCGATGCCGGCCAGTTCGACCGCCTCGCTGACCATGGTCGAGACCTCGGCCGGCGTCCGGTTGGGCTCGCTGCGCTTCACGAAGGAGCGGATGCGCTGGATGATCTGGCCGGCGCGCTGGGCCTGCTTCGAGGTCTTCTCGAGTGCCGCGAGCAGGGCGTCCGAATCGATCTGCTGGCCCTTGATGCGCGACACCATGCCGTTGCAGTAGTTGGTGATCGCGGTCAGCGGCTGGTTGAGCTCGTGCGCGACGCTGGAGGCCATCTCGCCCATGGTGATCAGCCGACTGGCGGCGTGGGCCCGGTCGGCCTGGGCCGCTGCCAGGTCTTCGGCGTCGCGCCGCGGCGTGATGTCGGTGGCGATCACCAGCTGGGCCAGCCGGCCGTCGACCCAGGTCAGGTAGCGCGAGCGCACCTCGAGCCACTTGCCGAGCTCCGGAACGAAGATCTCGTTGTTGGCCGGCTGGGCGGCGGTGAGCTGGTCGATCGGCAGTCCGGCGAAGGAGTCGACGTCGTCCAGTTCTTCATCGCGCGCCTGGGTCGCCGGCACGCCGGCCTGCGCCACCATGCCGAGGTGGCCGACCGTGTTGGAGCCGAACCAGAGCCGGTAGAGCTTGTTGGCGAACAGCAGCTCCTCGCTGCCCAGCGGGGCCACCGAGACCGAGGCGTCCAGCGCTTCCAGCACAGTGGTGAAGCGCTCGTAGGAGGCCGACAGCTGCTCGCGGATCCGGGTCGGCTCGGTGATGTCGGTCATCGAGGTCATCCAGCCGGTCTGGTGGCCGCGGGCGTCGATCAGCGGCGAGACATAGAGCCGGGCGTTGAAGACGCTGCCGTTGCGGCGTTTCACCCGGACCTGGAAGCCGCCGGGCAGGGCGCGCCCGTGCAGCTCTTCCTCGAGCCGCTCGTTCATGACCTCGCGGTCGGATTCAAGCCAGTAGGGGAAGGGCGGGGTCTGGCCGACCAGCTCGTTCTCGCTCCAGCCGGTCATGGCGCAGAAGGCCGCGTTGACATAGGTGATGCGGCCTTCGAGGTCGAGCACGCGCATGCCGGTCAGCATGGAGTTCTCCATCGCGCGCCGGAAGTTGGTCTCGGCGACCAGCGCCTGCTGCGCCTGCAGCCGCCTGCGCGTGTGGCGCCAGGTGCCGATCAGCATCCAGCTGGTGAGCACGCTGAGCGCGCCGACCAGCCAGAAGAGGCCGTTGCCGACCACGCCCTGCGAGGTGCGGTAGGCCTGCGCCCTCAGCACCAGCGCGTTGCCCACGGGAGAGACCGGGACTTCGTACTCGTTGGTGCGCGCCGTCCAGGGCAGCAGCCGCGTACCGGCGCCGCGCGGGTTGGCGACCGTGTTGCCGGCGATCAGGCCGCCCTTGGCGTCGAGCAGCGAGACCGCGTAGCGCGCCGAGACCTCGGACGGCATGCCGTAGCGCAGCAGTCCATCGATCGAGAACTCTCCGAGCAGCATCCCGGCGAACAGGCCCTGGTCGAACAACGGGATATAGAGCCCCAGCATCGGCGGCGGCTCGCCGCCGGCCAGCGGCTGCGAGAAGACCGGCTGGCGCAGCTCGCGCGCCAGCGCGTAGTTGCTCTCGATGTCGCCCGGTCGCAGCACCTCGCCGATCGCATGCTGGAGCGCCGGATGGACGCTCGGCGCGGCGTAATTGGCCTTGAAGCGGCGGCGATCGTCGATCCAGCTGACCGACTGCAACTCCGGGAACTGGCTCACCAGCGACTCCGCGCGGCTGGTGAACTCGGCGGGGTCGATTTCGCGGTTGGAGGCGTCGCGCGCGAGCCGCATCAGCTGCTCCTGGCGCTCCAGCAGCCGCAAGCGCACGCGTTGCTGGGCGTACTCCACATCGCGCTTCACCGACTCCTGGACCCGTTCCACTTCCTCGGCGCGCAAGTACCAGAACGCCGACACGATGGCCGCGAGGAACAGCAGCACGGCGGCCAGCGGCGCGAGCATCGCCACGGCGTCCTGCAGCACCGGCGTCTGGCGGCGCCACCMGCGGCGCCACCACGACAGCGGCGATGCGGCGCTGCGGGCGACCGCGATCGGAGAGGAAAGGGGCATCGGCCAAGTTTAGGTGATGGCCCCTGCCATCGAGCGGCGGCAGGCGAGTGTCAGGGACCGATGTGCGGCCACATTTCATTGGTGAATTTCATAATAAGAAATCAGTAAGCACCATTTGAAATTCAAAGAATTCTGTGCGAAACTCCGCGCGCTGCCGGATACGGCACTAAATTACAGCCACACCCCCCTCACAAAGGAGACAAACATGTCGGCAAATCCCGAGAACCTGTTCGGCTCGGCCGCGAACGACCTGGACGCGCAGGAGACGCGTGAATGGATGGACGCCCTGTCGGCCGTCATCGAGAGCGAGGGGCCCGAGCGTGCGCACTTCCTGCTTGAGCAACTGCTCGAGCACGCGCGCCAGAACAGCATCGACAAACCGTTCTCGGCCAATACGGCCTATGTGAACACCATCGAGACCGTCCAGGAGGAGCGCTCGCCGGGCAACGCCGAAATCGAGGAGCGCCTGCGCTCCTACATGCGCTGGAATGCGATGGCGATGGTCGTCAAGGCCAACCGCCACCACCCGCCCGAAGGCGGCGACCTCGGCGGCCACATCGGCTCCTTCGCCTCGCTGGCCAGCATGTTCGGCGCCGGCTTCAACCACTTCTGGCATGCCGAGAGCGAGAACCACGGCGGCGACTGCCTCTATATCCAGGGCCATGTGTCGCCCGGCATCTATGCCCGCGCCTATCTCGAGGGCCGCCTGACCGAAGAACAGCTGCTGAACTTCCGCCAGGAAGTCGACGGCAAGGGCCTGTCGAGCTACCCGCATCCGAAGCTGATGCCCGAGTTCTGGCAGTTCCCGACCGTCTCTATGGGCCTGGGCCCGCTGATGGCGATCTACCAGGCCCGTTTCCTCAAGTACCTGCACGCCCGCGGCATCGCCAACACCGAGAACCGCAAGGTCTGGGTGTTCTGCGGCGACGGCGAAATGGACGAGGTCGAGTCGCTCGGCGCGATCAGCCTGGCGGCGCGCGAGAACCTCGACAACCTGGTCTTCGTGATCAACTGCAACCTGCAGCGCCTGGACGGCCCGGTGCGCGGCAACGGCAAGATCATCCAGGAGCTCGAGGGCGAATTCCGCGGCTCGGGCTGGAACGTGATCAAGCTGATCTGGGGCAGCAACTGGGATCCGCTGCTGGCGCGCGACAAGGACGGCGCGCTGCGCAAGATCATGATGGAGACCAACGACGGCGACTACCAGTCGTTCAAGGCCAACGACGGCGCCTATGTGCGCAAGCACTTCTTCGGCCGCGATCCGCGCACGCTCGAGATGGTCGCCAAGATGAGCGACGACGAGATCTGGAACCTGCGCCGCGGCGGCCACGATTCGCAGAAGGTCTATGCCGCCTTCGACGCCGCCGTCAAGCACCAGGGCCAGCCGACCGTGCTGCTGGTCAAGACGGTCAAGGGCTTCGGCATGGGCAAGATCGGCGAAGGCAAGAACACGGTCCACCAGACCAAGAAGCTCGGCGACGAGGACATCAGGGCCTTCCGCGATCGCTTCAATATCCCGATCCCGGACAGCCAGATCGCCGACCTGCCGTTCTACAAGCCGGCCGACGACACGCCCGAGATGAAGTACCTGCACGAGCGCCGCAAGGCCCTCGGCGGCTACCTGCCGCATCGCCGCGTGAAGGCCGACGAGAGCTTCACGGTGCCGTCGCTCGAGACCTTCAAGGCCGTGCTGGAGCCGACCGCCGAAGGGCGCGAGATCTCGACCACGCAGGCCTATGTGCGCTTCCTCACGCAGCTGCTGCGCGACCAGGCGCTGGGTCCGCGTGTGGTGCCGATCCTGGTCGACGAAGCCCGCACCTTCGGCATGGAAGGCCTGTTCCGCCAGATCGGCATCTACAACCCCGCGGGGCAGCAGTACACGCCGGTCGACAAGGACCAGGTCATGTACTACCGCGAGGACAAGGCCGGCCAGATCCTGCAGGAAGGCATCAACGAGGCCGGCGGCATGTCGAGCTGGATCGCGGCTGCCACCTCGTACAGCACCAACAACCGGATCATGGTGCCGTTCTATGTCTACTACTCGATGTTCGGCTTCCAGCGCATCGGCGACCTGGCCTGGGCGGCCGGCGACATGCAGGCACGCGGCTTCCTGCTCGGCGGCACCTCGGGACGCACCACGCTGAACGGCGAAGGCCTGCAGCACGAGGACGGCCACAGCCACATCCTGGCCAACACGATCCCGAACTGCGTCAGCTACGACCCGACCTTCTCGCACGAGGTCGGCGTGATCCTGCACCACGGCCTCAAGCGCATGGTCGAGAAGCAGGACAACGTCTACTACTACATCACGCTGCTCAACGAGAACTACCCGATGCCCGGCCTGCAGCCCGGCACCGAGGAGCAGATCATCAAGGGCATGTACCTGTGCAAGCAGGCGCCGGCGCTCAAGGCCAAGTCGCCTTCGGTGCAGTTGCTGGGCAGCGGCACCATCCTGCGCGAGAGCTTCGCGGCCCAGGAACTGCTCGAGAAGGACTGGGGCGTGAGCGCCGCGGTCTGGAGCTGCCCGAGCTTCAACGAGCTGACGCGCGACGGCCAGGAGGCCGATCGCTGGAACCTGCTGCATCCGACCGAAACGGCGCGCGTCTCGTTCGTTGCGCAGCAGTTGTCGGCCAGCGCCGGCCCGGTCGTGGCGTCGACCGACTACATGAAGGCCTATGCGGAGCAGATCCGCCCGTTCATCCCGAAGGGCCGCAACTACAAGGTGCTCGGCACCGACGGCTTCGGCCGCAGCGACTTCCGCAACAAGCTGCGCGAGCACTTCGAGGTCAACCGCCACTTCATCGTGGTGGCGGCGCTGAAGGCGCTGGCCGAGGACGGCACCGTGCCGGCCCAGAAGGTGGCAGACGCAATCAAGAAGTACGGCATCAACGCCGAGAAGATCAACCCGCTCTACGCATAACACCAATCAACGGCGCCCGAAGGGCGGGAGACACACGATATGGCAACAGTGGAAATCAAGGTGCCGGACATCGGCGACTTCGACGAGGTCGCGGTGATCGAGGTGCTGGTCAAGGTCGGCGACACGGTGAAGGCCGAGCAGTCGCTGATCACGGTGGAGTCGGACAAGGCCTCGATGGAGATCCCGTCGAGCCAGGCCGGCGTCGTGAAGGAACTCAAGGTCGAGGTCGGCAGCAAGGTCAAGGAAGGCTCGGTGGTGCTGGTGCTCGAAGGCGAGGGTGCGGCGGCGCCTGCCGCGGCACCTGCTCCCGCGGCGGCCGCTGCACCGGCAACGGCCTCCGCAGCGGCGCCGGCGCCTGCCCCGGCACCGGCGGCCGCGGCCGGACCGATCGACATCAAGGTGCCCGACATCGGCGACTTCAAGGACGTCGCCGTGATCGAGGTGCTGGTGAAGCCCGGCGACACGATCAAGGTGGAGCAGTCGCTGATCACGGTGGAGTCGGACAAGGCGTCGATGGAGATCCCGTCCTCCGCGGCCGGCGTGCTCAAGGAGCTCAAGGTCAAGGTGGGCGACACGGTCAACATCGGCGACCTGATCGCGGTGATCGAAGGCAGTGCGGGCGCGGCTTCGGCAGCGCCGGCCACAGCTCCGGCGCAGGCAGCTGCAGCCGCCGCACCCGCGGTGGCGAGCGCACCGGCACCCGCCGCCGCCGCGCCGGCCGCCGCCGCACCGGCGCACGACCCCACGGTCGCGCCCAGTGGCAAGCTGCCGCATGCCTCGCCCTCGGTGCGCAAGTTCGCGCGCGAACTCGGCGTGCCGCTCGAGGAAGTCAAGGGCAGCGGCCCCAAGGGGCGCATCACCCAGGAAGACGTCCAGAGCTTCACCCGGGCGGTGATGAGCGGTGCGGCCACGACCAAGGCTGTCGGCGCCAAGGCTCCTGCGGGTGGCGGCGGCGAAGCCCTGGGCCTGATTCCCTGGCCCAAGGTCGATTTCACCAAGTTCGGCACCGTGGAGCGCCGCGACCTGTCGCGCATCAAGAAGCTCAGCGGCGCCAACCTGCATCGCAACTGGGTGATGATCCCGCACGTCACGAACAACGACGAGGCCGACATCACCGAGCTCGAGGCCTTCCGCGTGGCGACCAACAAGGAGAACGAGAAGTCGGGCGTCAAGGTGACGATGCTGGCCTTCGTGATCAAGGCGGTGGTCTCGGCGCTGAAGAAGTTTCCGGACTTCAACACCAGCCTGGACGGCGACCAGCTGGTCTATAAGCAGTACTACAACATCGGCTTCGCGGCCGATACGCCGAACGGCCTGGTGGTGCCGGTGCTGAAAGACGCCGACAAGAAGGGCGTGCTGCAGATCAGCCAGGAAATGGGCGAGCTCGCCAAGAAGGCGCGCGACGGCAAGCTCGGCTCGGCCGACATGCAGGGCGGCTGCATCTCGATCAGCTCGCTCGGCGGCATCGGCGGCACGCACTTCACCCCGATCATCAATGCGCCCGAGGTGGCCATCCTGGGCCTGTCCAAGGGCCAGATGAAGCCGGTGTGGGACGGCAAGCAGTTCGTGCCGCGCCTGACGTTGCCGCTGTCGCTGTCCTATGACCATCGCGTGATCGACGGCGCCGCGGCGGCACGATTCAACGCCTACCTGGGCCAGGTGCTCGCGGACTTCCGACGGGTGCTGCTATGACCCCCGAGGCGCCTGTGGCGCTTCCCCCTGAAGGGGGCGGCTCCCTTGGGGCGGCCCGGCGCGAGCCCCTATGACGACCGTGGTGGCTGTCCGCAAGGGCGGCCAGGTCGTGATGGCGGCGGATTCGCTGGTGACCTTCGGCGACACGCGGCTGTCGCATCGCGCCGAAGCCAATCAGAAGCTGTTCATGGTCAAGGACGCGGCGGGCGAGAGCATGTTCGCGGTGGCCGGCGCTGCGGCGCATTTCCTGGTGCTGCAGCACGCCTTGGCTGCGCAGCCCACGGAGGCGCTGCGCTTCGGCAGCAAGGACGAGATCTTCCGCACCTTCACGCTGCTGCATCCGGTGCTGAAGGATTCCTTCTTCCTGCAGACCAAGGAAGACGAGCACGAGCCCTACGAGTCGAGCCAGTTCACGATGCTGCTGGCCAACGCGAGCGGCATCTACGGTATCTACAGCTACCGCGAAGTGTTCGAGTTCAAGCAGTTCTGGAGCATCGGCTCGGGACGCAGCTTTGCGCTCGGCGCCATGCACGCGGTCTACGACAAGGCGCGGTCGGCGCGCGACGTCGCCGAGGCCGGCGTGGCCGCGGCCTGCGAATTCGATCGCAATTCGGCCGGACCGGTCGACTCTCTCACACTCAAACTCAAGGTGTCCAAATGAGCGAACTACAAGTCAAGGTGCCCGACATCGGCGATTTCGATGAAGTCGCGGTGATCGAGGTGCTGGTGAAGGCCGGCGACACGGTGAAGGCCGAGCAGTCGCTGATCACGGTGGAATCGGACAAGGCCTCGATGGAGATTCCGTCCTCCCATGCCGGGGTGGTCAAGTCGGTGGCCGTGAAAGTCGGCGACAAGGTCAAGGAGGGCTCGGTGGTGCTGACGCTGGACGCGGTCGAGGGCGCTGCCGCTGCACCGGCGCCCGCACCGGCAGCGCCCGCTGCCGCGCCGGCATCCGCGCCGAAGCAGGCCGCCGCTGCGGCGACGCCGGCACCGGCACCGGCCGCCGCATCGAGCTATGCCGGCTCGGTCGATTTCGACTGCGATCTGCTGGTGCTCGGTGCCGGCCCCGGCGGCTATTCGGCCGCGTTCCGCGCGGCCGACCTCGGGCTCAAGGTGATCCTGGTCGAGCGCTACGCGACGCTCGGCGGCGTCTGCCTGAATGTCGGCTGCATCCCGTCGAAGGCGCTGCTGCACGTCGCCGCGGTGATCGACGAGGTCAAGCACTTCGCCGATCTCGGCGTCAGCTACGGCGCGCCGACCATCGACCGCAGCAAGCTGCTCGGCCGCAAGAACAAGGTCGTGGCCAAGCTCACGGGCGGCCTGGCCGCGATGGCCAAGATGCGCAAGGTGACGACGGTGCGCGGCGTCGGCGAGTTCATCGATGCTTTCCACGTCAAGGTGCAGGAAGTCACGGGCGACGGCCGCCAGACGACCGACAAGTCGCAGACGGTCAAGTTCCGCCATTGCGTGATCGCGGCAGGTTCGCAGGCCGTGCACCTGCCGTTCATGCCGAAGGACCCGCGGGTGGTCGACTCCACCGGCGCGCTCGAGCTCGGTGTCGATCCCAAGCGCATGCTGATCCTGGGCGGCGGCATCATCGGCCTCGAGATGGGCTCGGTCTATTCGACGCTGGGCGCGCGGCTCGATGTGGTCGAGATGCTCGACGGCCTGATGCAGGGCGCCGACCGCGACCTCGTCAAGGTCTGGCAGAAGCTCAACGCGCCGCGCTTCGACAACATCATGCTCAAGACCAAGACCGTCGGGGCCGAGGCCACCAAGGACGGCATCCGCGTGACCTTCGAAGGCGAGCAGGCGCCGAAGGAACCGCAGCTCTACGACCTGGTGCTGCAGGCCGTCGGCCGCAGCCCCAACGGCAAGAAAATCGGCGCCGAGAAGGCCGGCGTCAACGTCAGCGACCGCGGCTTCATCCCGGTCGACATCCAGATGCGCACCAACGTGCCCCACATCTTCGCGGTCGGCGACATCGTCGGCCAGCCGATGCTGGAGCACAAGGCGGTGCACGAGGCGCACGTGGCGGCCGAGGTGATCGCCGGCGAGCAGAAGGGCGACAAGGAACTGTCCAGCGCGGCCTTCAATGCCCGCGTGATCCCGAGTGTGGCCTACACCGATCCCGAAGTCGCCTGGGTTGGCCTCACGGAGGACCAGGCCAAGGCCGAGGGCGTGAAGATCGAGAAGGGCCTGTTCCCCTGGACGGCCTCGGGCCGGGCGATCGCCAACGGCCGCGACGAGGGCTTCACCAAGCTGCTGTTCGATGCCGAAACGCATCGCATCGTCGGCGGCGGCATCGTCGGCACCCATGCCGGCGACATGATCGGCGAGATCGCGCTGGCGATCGAGATGGGGTCCGATGCCTACGACATCGGCAAGACCATCCATCCGCATCCGACGCTGGGCGAGAGCATCGGCCTGGCCGCGGAGGCGGTGCACGGCCATTGCACGGACCTGCCGCCGATCAAGCGATGACCCCCAGGTGGGCTCACTTCGTGTAGCCGCCCACCCCCTTGCAGGGGGCGATACCGGCGGACCGGCAAAGCCGGATTCGCGGTATTCCTGGAAGGGCCGACCCAAAAAAAATCCCGCCTGGCGCGGGTTTTTTTCGTGCGGCTTGGGCTGGGACTATTCGCCCGAGGTCTTGCCCTCGTCCTGCGCTGCGGCGACCCGGCGCGCGCCGCTGAAGCGACGCTGCCAGTAGCTGCCGCTCATGTCCTCGACCCGGACTTGCGCACCCGGCTTCGGTGAATGGATGAACTTGCCTTCGCCGACATAGATGCCCACATGGCTGAAGGCGCGGCGCATGGTGTTGAAGAACACCAGGTCGCCGGGCTTGAGTTCGCTGCGGTCGATCTTCTCGGTGGCGGCGGCCTGCTCTTCGGCACGGCGCGGCAGCAGGTGGCCCACCGTCTGGTTGTACATGGCGCGGACGAAGCCGCTGCAGTCGAAGCCGGTCTCGACGGTGTTGCCGCCGCGGCGGTACGGAACGCCCAGGAAGCCGATGGCCGTGACCACAAGATCGGAGGTGCGGGCGGCAACCGTCTGGCGAACCTGCTGGAACTGACCCAGCAGGCCCCTGTCCACGGTCAGCGCTTCGGCAGGGTGGTCATCGGTCCGGTCCAGCTGCGGTGCTGCGTGGGCTGCAAAGGCGAGCAGCAGGCTGGCGGAGAGGAGTAAAAATCGCATGGCGCGTAGGATATGGACGACACTCAGGGGTGTCAATTTCATGCGGATTCGGGATTTTGCATGTAAATGATTGTCGGGAAAAGAATTTTTTCCTTTTCTCACATCCCCAAATGTAAAAGTCACCGTTATGGGTGATAAGTGTTTGGCTCGATGTAATGCAAAAGATTTGCAATTCGGGTTGAAATGGCGCTGCTCCAGAATTCGCCGTTTCGAAGGAAAGCATGAAAGTGCTGTTGCACCGGATCGTCTGCAGGTGGTCGTCCCGTCTCCTGATCGGTGCCGTGGCGGCGATGGGCGTCGCGCACGCCGAGCCGCGGCCGGAGGTTGTCGCCTCAGGCCTCGAGAGCCCCTGGGGCCTGGCTTTTCTTCCTGACGGGCGCTTCCTCGTGACCGAGAGGCCCGGGCGGCTCCGGGTCGTCACTGCCGATGGCAAGCTGGGTGCGCCGGTGGCCGGTTTGCCACCGATCGCGGCGGGTGGGCAGGGCGGGCTGCTGGATGTGCAGGTCGATTCGGCCTTCGCCCGGAACCGCACGCTGTACTTCTGCTTTTCCGAGCCGGAGGCGGGGGGGGCGGCCAACGGCACGGCGCTGGCGCGGGGCCGGCTGTCTGCCGATGGCAGCCGGCTCGAAGGCGTCAGCGTCATCTTCAGCCAGAAACCCAAGGTGGCGAGCCGGAACCACTTCGGTTGCCGCATCGTCGAGGCCAAGGACGGCACGCTGTTCCTCACGCTCGGTGATCGCTTCAGCCGCAAGGAAGACGCCCAGAGGCTCGACAACCACCTGGGCAAGATCGTGCGCATCGGCAAGGACGGGTCGGTGCCTGCCGACAATCCCTTCGTCGGTCGCGCGGGCGCGCTGCCGGAGATCTGGAGTTACGGCCACCGCAACGGCCAGGGTGCGACGCTGGCGCCCGACGGAACCCTGTGGATGCACGAGCATGGGCCCCAAGGCGGCGATGAGATCAACATCCCGCAGGCCGGCCGAAACTACGGCTGGCCGGTGATCACCTATGGCGAGAACTATGGCGGCGGCAGGATCGGCGACGGCATCACGCAGAAGGAGGGCATGGAGCAGCCGCTGCACTACTGGGTGCCTTCGATCGCGCCCTCTGGAATGGCCTTCCTGACCAGCGAGCGCTACGGTGCCGGCTGGAAGGGCGGCCTTTTCATCGGATCGCTGAAGTTCGGCTACCTCGACCGGATCGAACTCAAGGACGGCAAGGTCACGGCCGAGCACAAGCTGCTCGAAGGCGGCAGGGCGCGCATCCGCGACGTGAGGCAGGGGCCCGACGGCCTGCTCTATGTGTTGACCGACGAATCCAACGGCAAGCTGATCCGCTTGTTGCCGGACTGAAAGCCTGAGAGCTTCGGCAACGGTCGACGGTCTGTTCGGTGGTACGGTCTAGGGGCTTCCAACGTATTTCCCCGAAAGAGTTTCCCCATGCTGCTCGATGCATCGCAATCCCAACTGGTTCTGGTCGACTACCAGGCGCGCCTGATGCCCGCCATCTTCGAGGCCGAGGCCGTCGCGAAGAACGCGGTCCGGCTCGGCGAGATCGCCCGGCTGGTGGAGGTCCCGGTCTGGGGCACGGAGCAGAACCCGTCGAAGCTCGGCGAGAACCTGCCCGACATCCGCGCCCTGTGCCAGCGCACGCTGGCCAAGATGCATTTCAGCGGTGCCGAGGAGGGCCTCGGCGAATGGCTGCGGGCGCCGGCGAAGGCACCGCAGGGCAACGCGCGCAGCCTGCCCAAGCACCTGCAGAAGCCGGCCGCGGCCGAGGAGCGCAACACGATCGTGATCGCCGGTTGCGAGGCCCATGTGTGCCTGCTGCAGACCGCGCTCGACCTGATCGAGGACGAATTCGAAGTCTGGGTCGTGACCGACGCCTGCAGCTCGCGCACCGAGCGCAACCGCGACGCGGCCTTCGACCGGCTGGCCGGCGCGGGCGCCGAGCTCGTGACCACGGAGATGGTCGGATTCGAATGGCTGCGGACGGCCGAGCATCCACGCTTCAGGGACCTGCAGGCCTTGATCCGATAGGGATCAGGGCGGGGTGCGCGGCCGCGGACGCCGGAGATAGGCCTCGCGCACGATCAAGGCCATGGTCTCGATCGGTGTGAACACGAGCGAGGCGCCGCCGACGACGGCGCAGCCGAAGTCTGCGAAATGGAAGATGATCGGCGCGCTGTCTTGCCCCAGGAAATGGCTGATGACGATCGCGTGGAAAAGGAAGAGCAGGAAATTGGCTGCAACCATCGCCTTCAGCAGCCGGTTGCGGAACATCGCGCAGCAGATCATGGCCTGCACCGTGGAAGCGGCCAGCAGCGTCATGCCCATCGGGTAGCCCATCGCATGGCCCTGCCAGCCGAGCGCGACCAGCAACAGGGAGATGGCGGCGAGCAGCGCCGACTTGCGGCGCACGCAGACGATGGCGGGCACGGGAGGGATCGGCGTCATCCGCGGCGAGCCGCCGCCGCTGCGCCGAGGGTGTGGAAGTCTGGGTTCATGGGTTCCGTTGCCAAACGCCGGGCAGTCAGTCTGGGCCCGGCGGACGCGGATGTGTATCCGCCATTCGGCGGATCGGAGCGTCGAAGGGGATACAGCTTTTGACGTTTGGGGCCCAACGTCGCCCGGGCCCGCAGCCGATCAGTGGGCCGGAACCAGCAAGTCGACGTCGCGCCCTTCGGCCTGCGCGATCAGGCGGGCCGTGGCATTCGCGGCCATCTCGAGCCGCCTCACGTCGCGCGGGTCCAGATGGGGGCAGGCCTCGAAGCTGAATCCGCACAGCATGCCGTACAGCGTGCCATCCGAGAGGCGCACCGGCACCCCGATGTGGCCGCCGAGCGCCTCGTAATAGCCGGCCAGACCGTAGTCCGAGCGGACTCTCGCGACGTCGTGCACGATCGACGGCATCCGGCCGTCGACGATGCGTTGGCAGATGGTTTCGTCCAGCGGGTGGAACTGGCCTGGCTTGATGACCGCATCGTCGGCCTTCGAAGAGATGTGGCGGAACACGCGATGGCCGTCGACGAACTCGCCGACGAAGACCACCTCGAGATTGAGCTGCTCGCGCACCACGCGCAGCAGGCTGCCGATCGAGCCCGCGATCAGGCCGTTGTCGCGCACGTCGGCATGCGCCGTCACGGTGGCGATGCGCGTGGCCCAGTCATCCGCCGCTTCGGGTCCGCTCTCGAGGATCGTTTTCATAGATAAGCAATTTTGCCGGCAGACCCGCGCTTTGGGGTCGGATTTGCGAGCGCGAACCGGCCCCGTGCGCACAAAGTCGGGCCTGGGTCGCTTTTCCGCATCGGCAGGCGGTCGATAGTTCTAACGGCATGCGGCCGAGTCGCCAAAAAGCCAGATCCGTTCATTTCTTTTGAAGGCGGCGATAGGCGCTGAAATGGCGAATGGCCTGTTGCTTGTCTCCCAGATGGTCGTGCAGCCTCGCGGCATTGAAGTGCGCATCACCGATGCAGGGCTCCAACACCAGGCAGCGGTCGTAGCTTTGAAGGGCCTCTGGGTAGCGGCCGAGGTCCTCCAAGGCCACCGCGCGATTGAAGTGCAGCAGGGCCACATCGGGACAGCGCGCCAGGGCCGTGTCGTAGAGCGCCACGGCCTCGGCGTCGCGGCCGGCTTCGCACAGCATCGCGCCGAGGTTCAGATAGCCGTCGGCATGGTCTGGCGACGCGTCGAGCAGCTGGCGGTAGGCGCGCTCGGCCGCACCTTGATCACTGGCCTCGAGCGCTTCGGCCCGCGCGAACAGGGCGTCGGCCGATGTCTGCACCAGCGCCGGGTCTGCCGCCGGCCCGCGCTCCACGAAGGCGACGGAGCCGGGCCTCGGCGCGACCTCGAAATCCATCAGCAACTGGCCCGATTCCGCTTCCCATCGACTGCCGCGTTCGTGCACCGCGACCGTGCTGCCGACGGCCGTGATCCGCAGCCCGCTCAGGGGCAGCTCGGCAGGCAGCGTGGCTTTCAGCCGCTGCAGGGCGCGCACGATCCTGCGCGTCGGGATGTCGGCCAGTTGCAGCTTGTGAGCGGTGCGCAGCAGCACGACGTCGCGGAACGAAAAGCGGTACTCGTTCCTCGGCCCGCGCGACGGGCTGACGAAGCCGTTGGCGATCAAGCGCGACACCGCGCTGCGCGACAGGCCCAGCATTTCCTGGATCCCGCGCAGCGTGTGCGGCGTCTCCGGCGGCAGCGGGCTCACTTCCTTGATCGCGCACGCGCCGGCGGCGCGACCTCGGTAGTAGGCGTGCTGGCCCGCTTCACGCCCTTGCGCTCCTTCGAGGCCAGCGCCGTCACGGCTTGCGCCGGCGCAGGCGCCGGGCGCTTGCTACCGCCGCGTGCCAGGCTGGCGCGCAGCATCTCGGTGAGATCGATGATCTGGCCGCCCGAGTCCGGCTCGCGTTCTTCTGCCGCGACCACCTGCTTGCCGGCGATCTTGGCATCGATGGCGGCCAGGATGCGCTGCTTTTCCTCGTCGACGTACTGCGCCGGGTCGTAGCTGTCCTGGGCGATCTGGTCGATGAGCTGGAGCGCCAGCTTCACTTCCGCGTCCGACGGCTTGACCTCCTCGATCTCGAGCTCCTTGAGCGAGCGCACCTCGTCGGCATAGAGCAACTGCTGCAGCACCAGCCCATCCTCTGCCGCCCGCACCTGGACCACGTACTGCTTGCCCTTCCAGGCCCATTTCGCGAGCGCGCAGCGGCCGCTCTTGCGCATCGCCGCACGCAACAACGCATAGGATTTCGCGCCGCGCTTGTCGGGCGTGAGGAAGTAGGCCTTGTCGTAGTAGAGGGGGTCGACCGCCTTCTCGGGGATGAAGCTCACGATGTCGATCGCATGGCTCGCACTTTCTTCCACCGCCTTGAGTTCTTCGGGGGTGAAGAGCACGTAGCGGTCCTTCTCGAACTCGTAGCCCTTGATCATCTCGGAGCGCGGCACGATGACCCTGGGATCTTTCTCGGACACGTATTGCTGCTTCACGCGCGAGCCGTCCTTGGCCAGCAGGTTGAACTTGACCGTGCCACTGCTTTCGGTGGCCGAATACAGCTTGACCGGTATGGAGACCAAGCCGAAACCCAGGGACAAGGATGCGATCGACCGAGCGGCCATGCCTACCTCCAGGGACGGGCTGACGAGCACCCGCGGGGGGTCAGGATGCCACTTTCCGGGGAATTCGAAAAGAGGGTCAGGGTCCCCGGAAATAGTGTGAACAGGCCCTGGGTGCTTGCGGCTTCCCGCCGGACTCAGGCCATCTGGCTGATGGTCTTGCGAAAGCGCGCCAGCGACAGGGCGAACAGGGCGGTGCCGATCACCAGCAGGCACAGGAACGGCTTCCATACCACCGCGATGCCCGCACCGCGGTAGAGAATGGCCTGCCCCAGTTCCACGAAGTGCGTGGTCGGCGCGAGCAGCATCAGGTTCTGCACCAGTTCGGGCATGCTCTCGCGCGGGGTCACGCCGCCGGAAAGCAGTTGCAGCGGCAGCAGGGTCAGTATCAGCAGCATGCCGAATTGCGGCATGTTGCGCGCCAACGTCGCCATGTAGATGCCCATCGAGGTGGTGGCGAACAGGTGCAGCGCGGCGCCGGCCAGGAACAAGATGATCGAGCCTTCGATCGGCACCTGAAGCAGGCCCCGGACCACGAGCATCAGCGACAAGGTCGCCGCCAGCAGCACCACCAGCCCCATCGACCAGACCTTGCTCAGCATGATCTCCGCCGGCGTGACCGGCATCACCAGCAGATGCTCGATGGTGCCGTGTTCGCGCTCGCGGATCAGCGCCGCGCCGGTCAGGATGATCGACAGCATCGTGACGTTGTTGATGATCTCCATCAGCGCACCGAACCACGGCTGGGTCAGGTTCGGATTGAATCGCATGCGCAGCGCAAGGTCCACCGGCGCCACGGCAGTGCCGCGATAGCGCTGCACGAACTCGTTGACCTCGGACAGCACGATCTGCTGGATGTAGCCGCTGCCCGTGAAGGCCTGGCTCATGCGGGTGGCATCGACGTTGAGCTGCAGCGCCGGCGACTTGCCGGCCAGCACGTCGCGCTGGAAGTTGGGCGGGATGTTCAGCGCGAAGGTGTACCGGCCGGCATCCATGCCGGCGTCCACCTCGCCGAGCGAGATCATCGACGGTGGCGTGAACCGCGGCGGATAGAAGGCCGACGCGATGCGCGACGACAGCGGCGAGCCGTCCTCGTCGACGATGGCGATCGGCGCCTTGTGCAGGGACTCGGGCATGGCGGTCGCGGCGCTGTAGACCATCCCGGTGAAGGCGAAGACGATCAGCACCAGCATGACCGGGTCGCGCGCCAGGCTCCACAGCTCCTTGATGCCCAGGCGGTAGATGTTGGCGATCCGGGGCATGTTCAGCTGTCCTGCTTCTTGAGCAGGCCGATGGTCACTCCGAGCACGACCGGCACCGTGACCAGCAGCGGCCAGAACGCGCCGTGAAGATCGGAAAGTTCCAGCGCCTTGCTGAACACGCCACGGCTGATGACCAGCATGTAGGTGGCCGGGTAGATCTCGCCGATCAGCCTGCCGGCGCCTTCGAGGGAGGAAATCGGGTTGATCATGCCGGCGAACTGCACCGCCGGCAGGATGGTGCTGATCATGGTGAAGAACATCGCCGCGATCTGGCTGCGCGTGAAGGTCGAGGCCAGCAGGCCGATGCCCGTCGAGACCACGCAGTAGACGAGGGTCGTCAATGCCAGGGCGAAGAAGCTGCCCTTGACCGGCACCCCGAACACGGTCACCGCGAGCAGCGTCATCAGCAGGAAGTTCAGCATGGCGAGCGCGATGTAGGGAATCTGCTTGCCCAGCAGAAACTCGGCACGCGTGACCGGCGTGACATACAGGTTGATGATCGAACCCAGCTCTTTCTCGCGCACCACCGACAGCGCGGTCAGCATGGCCGGCAGCATCAGCAGCAGCAGCGGGATCACCGCCGGGATCATCGCCGGCAGGCTCCTGACGTCGGGGTTGTAGCGAAAGCGGGTCTCGATGGTGGCCGCGCTCGCGAGGGTCACGCCGAGCCGATGCGTGGCCTGGTCGACGAGCCACCCCTGGTGCATGCCCAGCACATAGCCGCGCACGGTCTCGGCGCGCTGCGGCATCGCGCCATCGACCCAGGCGCCGACCTGTACCGGCGTGCCGCGCTGGATGTCGCGGGCGAAGCCGGGCGGGATCTCGATCGCCAGCGACAGTTCACCGCTGCGCATGCGGCGGTCGAGTTCGGCGTAGTCGGCAATCGGCGGCTGCTCGATGAAGTACCTCGACCCGGACAGATTGAGCGCGTAGTTCTGGCTCAGCCCGGTCTGGTCGCGGTCGAGTACCGCGTAGCGCAGGTCTTCCACGTCGAGGCTGATGCCGTAGCCGATGACGAACATCAGCACCATCGAGCCGACCAGCGCCAGCGTGCCGCGCACCGGATCGCGCTGCAGTTCCAGCGCCTCGCGCCACAGGTAGCTGAACATGCGGTTGAAGCTGAAGCGGCGCCGGCGCGGGTGCGGCGCCAGTGGCGCGGCCGCGGCGGGCGGCCCGGAAGGCGCTGCCTCGGCGGTTGGCGCCGAGGCGCCGCCACCGGCATCGACCAGCAAGCCGATGAAGGCCTGTTCGAGCGAAGCGGCGCCGCGCGCGCGAATGATGCCGGCGGGCGTGTCGCTGACCAGCACGCGGCCGGCGTGCATCAGGGAGATGCGATCGCAGCGCTCGGCCTCGTTCATGAAGTGCGTCGAGATGAAGATCGTCACCCGGTCGCGGCGCGACAGCTCGATCAGCAGGCGCCAGAAATTGTCGCGTGCGACCGGGTCCACGCCCGACGTCGGCTCGTCGAGGATGAGCAGTTCGGGCTGATGCACCATCGCGACCGCCAGGGACAGGCGCTGGCGGATGCCCAGCGGCAGTTCGTCGGGCAGCGCGTCGAGTGCCTCCTGCAGCTCGAAACGCTCGACCATCTGCTGCACCCGCGCCGGCACTTGCGGCTCGGGGACCTGGAACAGCCGCGCATGCAGCACCAGGTTCTGCCGCACGGTCTGCTCGGTGTACAGCGAGAAGGCCTGCGACATGTAGCCCACGCGGCGGCGGGTGTCGATGTCCCGCGGATCCACCTCGTGGCCGAACAGCCAGGCCTGGCCCTCGCTGGCCGGCAGCAGGCCGGTCAGCATCTTCATGGTGGTCGACTTGCCGCAGCCGTTGGAGCCGAGGAAGCCGAAGATCTCGCCGCGGCGGATGCGGAAGCTGACATGGTCCACGGCGACGAAATCGCCGAAGCGCATGGTCAGGTCCCTGGCCTCGATGGCGACGTGGTCGCCGCCATCGCCTTGCGGCAGTGGCGGGATGGTCACTTCCGTGTGGCCGCGCCTCTTGGCCTCCGGCAGCAGCCCGATGAAGGCCGCCTCCAGCGAGGTGGTACCGGTGCGGTCGAGCAGCTCTTGCGGCGTGCCGGTGGACAGCACCTTGCCGTCGTCCATCGCCACCAGCCAGTCGAAGCGCTGCGCCTCGTCCATGTAGGCGGTGGCGACGATCACGCTCATGCCGGCGCGCTCGCCGCGGATGCGCGCGATCAGGTCCCAGAACTGCGCCCGCGCCAGCGGGTCGACGCCGGTGGTGGGCTCGTCGAGGATCAGCAGGTCCGGGTCGTGGATCAGCGCGCAGCACAGGCCCAGCTTCTGCTTCATCCCGCCCGAGAGCTTGCCGGCCGGCCGCGCCAGGAAGGGCTGCAGGCCGGTGCTGCGGGTGAGCTCGTCGATGCGCCGGCGCCGCTCGGCGCGATCGTGGCCGAACAGCCGGCCGAAGAACTGCAGGTTTTCCTCGACCGACAAGGTCGGGTAGAGGTTCTTGCCCAGCCCCTGCGGCATGTAGGCGATGCGCGGGCAGACCTCGTCGCGGTGGCGCTTGCCGGCCATGTCGCCGCCGAGCGCCTCGACCGTGCCTTGCTGCACCGCGCGCGCCCCTGCGAGCAGCGACAGCAGGCTGGACTTGCCGACCCCGTCGGGGCCGATCAGGCCGACCATGCGCCCGGCCGGGATCTCCAGGTCGATGCCGTCCAGCGCCACGGTCTTGCCATAACGCTGGCCGAGGCCGACGATCCGCGCGACCGGGCGGCTCATTGGGGAATCTTGACCGCCAGCTCGGCAGGCCATGCGGCCTGCGCGTCGATCTTGAGCCACGCCACGCCGGGCAGTCCCGTCTTGACCTGCGTCAGGTGCTTCTTCAGCAGCTCGCGGTCGAACTGCGCCTTGACGCGGAACATCAGCTTCTGCCGCTCGCTCTCGGTCTCCACCGTCTTGGGCGTGAACTGCGCCGTGGCGGCCACGAAGGACACCTTGGCCGGAATCACGTAGCCCGGCGCCGCGTCGAGCAGCACGCGCACTTCGCTGCCCAGTGCCACCTTGCCGGCCACGGTCTCCGGCAGGAAGAAGGTCATGTAGACGTCCGACAGGTCGACCAGGTTCAGCACCTTGCCACCGCCGCCCAGCACCTCGCCAGGCTGCGCGATGCGGTACTGCACGCGGCCGTCGCGCGGGGCCTTGAGCTCGCTGTCGGCGATATCGGCCTCCACCCGCCTGACCGTGGCCTCGGCCGCCGTGACCACCGAACGGGCGCCCACGAGCTGCGCCTTCACCGCATCGATCGCCGCCTGCGCCGCGTTCACCTGGGCCTTGGCGGCGCCCACTGCGGCCTGCACGCTGCGCACGCGGGCGCGGTCGTCGTCGAGTTCCTGCTCCGACGAAGCGCCCTCGCGCGACAGGGTTTCCGAACGCGCCAGGCGCCGCTGCGCGGCATCGAGTTCGCTCTCGCGCTGCGCCACCAAGGCCTGCGCGGCCAGCTTGTCGCTCTCGCGCACGGCGACCTGGGCCTGGGCGCTCGCGACCGCGTTGATCGCCTGCTGCCGGTTGGCGTTGGCTTCGTCGCGCTGCGCTTCCAGCACCTGGATCTGCATCTTCGCCAGGGGCTGGCCGGCGGCCACGAAGTCGCCTTCGCCGACCAGGATCTCGGAGACGCGGCCCGCGAGCTTGGTCGCCACGTCGATCTCGGTGGCTTCGATGCGGCCGTTGCCGCTGACGAAGCCTGCGCCGGGACCGGACGGCTTCAGCCGCGTCCAGCCGTAGTAGCCAGCCGCCGCGACGGCCGCCACGACCAGTGCGGCAATCAGCTTGTTCTTGGGTGTGAGGGTCATGATGCGTGCCAGATGCTCTCAGTGGGCCGCGTGACCGGCGAGGGGCGGCGCTGCCGCCAGTTCCTGCGAACCGCCGCCGAGCGCGGTGTACAGGCTCACGTCGGCCGACAGCAGCGCGCGGCGCGTCTGCACCAGTTGCTGCTCGACGTCCAGAAGGTCGCGCTGCGCGTCGAGCACTTCGAGAAAGGCCGTGGCGCCGTTGCGATAGCGAAGGTTTGCCAGCCGGGCGCGCTCGGTTTGCGTGGCCAGGGTCGACTGCTGGATCTGCACCTGCCGGGCCAGCCATTCGCGCGCGGACAAGGCGTCGGAGACCTCGCGGAACGCGGTCTGGACGGTCCTTTCGTAGGCGGCGACCGCGATGTCGCTGCGCACGACGGTCAGGTCGAGTGTCGACTGGCGCCTGCCGCCATCGAAGATCGGCAGCGTCAGGCTGGGCGCGAAAGCCCAGGCCTGGCTGCCGGAGACGAACAGGCCGTCGAGCTCGGCGCTGGCCGTGCCGAAGTTGCCGGTCAGTGTGATGCGCGGAAAGAAGGCCGCGCGAGCCGCTCCGATATCGGCTCCGGCGGCGCGCAGCCGATGTTCGGCGGCGGCGATATCGGGGCGATCGGCCAGCAGGTCCGACGGCAGGCCCACGCGCAGTGGCTGCTCGAAGGCCAGCGCGTCCAGCCGACCTGAAGACGGGGCCAGATCGACCGGCGCGCCGACCAGGAATGTCAGCGCGTGGGCCAGATCGGCGCGGCTGCGCTGGAGTTGGACGTTCAGCGCCTGTGCCTGGTCGAGCAGCGTGCGCATCTGGGTCAGGTCGAACTTCGAGGTCGAGCCGACTTCGAAGCGCCGCGTGAAGATGCGCAGCGATTCCTCGCGGGTGGCGATCGTGTGCTGGGCCAGCACGATGCGTTCATCGAGCGCCCGCAGCGAAAGGTAGCCGTCGGCGACCTGTGCGACCAGCAACAGGGTGGCGGCGCGGCGGCCGGCATCGGTGGCCAGGTAGTTTTGCAGCGCGGCGTCCTGCAAGCTGCGCACCCGGCCCCAGAAGTCCAGTTCCCAGGCGTTCACCCCGAGTCCGACCTGATACTGGCTGGAAACCAGCGGCTCCCCCGTGAAACTGAGGTCGCGCGGCACGCGCGAGCGGCTGGCGTCGGCGCCGAGGCCGACGGTCGGCCAGCTGTCGGCGCGTTGAATGCCATAGACGGCGCGGGCCTCCTGCACCCGCAGGATGGCGATGCGCAGGTCGCGATTGTTCTCCAGGGCCTGCGCGATCAGCTGCTGCAGGCGCGGTTCGGTGAAGTACCCGCGCCAGCCGACCTCGGCGGCGTGCGCGCCGACTTCCGGCGCAGCGGGCGTATCGGCCGGGTAGCTTTTGGCCACCGGCAGCGGCGGCGTTGCGTAGGGAGGGGCCATCGATGCACAGCCGGCCGACAGCAGCGCGGCCGCGGCGAGCAGCCAGCCGGACGCGCAGCGCTGCCGGCACGCCCGGAAGGTGGCGATCGGGTTCATCAATGCGTATCGGCCGAGACGCCCACCGGCCTGCAGCGTGTCACGGGAGAGTTCTTGTGCCTGGGCATCAGGGTTAACTCTAGGAGCGGGGTCCGTTCGCGGCCTTGATCCAGATCAATAGAGCGACCGGATGGTCGGTCTTGAATGACGCCTCTTGCATGACCCCGCCACTAAGCTCGCGCGCGGCTGCGCGACAAGCGTTTGACCCACCGAAAAGCAGATGCTCAGGCGTTGATCGCAATCAAGGCCGCGCGGCCGAACCATCCCAGAATATCCGCCTTGAACGCTCCCTCTTGACGTTCGTGAAGGTGATACATGGACGACGAAATCAGAAAGAAGATCCTGGCGCTGCTGGATCAGCATCGAATCATGACAGTCGCGACGCTGCGTCCGGATGGCTGGCCGCAGGCAACGACCGTCGGCTATGTGAACGAAGGCCTGACCCTGTATTTTCTCTGCGGGCTGGACAGTCAGAAGGCAAGAAACCTGGCGCGAGATGACCGGCTCTCGCTGACGATCGATCACGACACGGCGGAATTGATGGCGATCACCGGCCTGTCGATGGCCGCCCGTGCGCGGGCGGTGGATGATCGGGCAGAAGCGGAGAAAGTCCTGCGCATGCTGCCGCTGAAATACCCCGACGCAGGGCCTCTGCCGATGAAGATGCCGGGCCCGGACGAGGTCCGCCTGTTTCGCGTTACACCCACGGTCATTTCCGTTCTCGATTACTCGAAAGGCTTCGGACACACGGATCTCGTCGTTTGCTGATTGTGGCGACCGGGGGGCTTGATCGCTCCCGGCCGGCGAAGCCCGGCCCGTTGGTGAAACACCGCGGAACCGGCTTCGCCGGGCCGCCGGCGTTGCCCCCAGCAGGGGGGTGGGCGCCCGACACGAAGTGCGGGCAACCTGGGGGGTTTCCACATCAATGGCACAATGCGGCAGTACTCAGGCCCTTCCCCAGCCACAGTCGCATCCGCCAATCGGTTCAGCCGTGTCGCGGAAGGTTTCTTAAACCAGCTAGTGCTTCCTTCAGGGAAGCGAAGGTCAGCGGAATATGAGCGATTCCTCGTCGACGGCTTCGTCCGTCTACAGCGCCTACCAAGGCAACACCTACCTCTTCGGCGGCAATGCGCCCTATGTCGAAGAGATGTACGAAAACTACCTCTCCAATCCCGGCAGCGTGCCCGACAACTGGCGTGCGTACTTCGACGCGCTCCAGAACGTGCCCGCCACCGACGGCAGCAACACCAAGGACGTGCCCCACCTGCCGGTGGTCAACGCCTTCGCCGAGCGCGCCAAGCAGGGCACCACCAAGGTGGTGGTGGCCAGCGGCGCCGACTCCGAGCTCGGCCGCAAGCGCACCGCGGTCCAGCAACTGATCGCCGCCTATCGCAACGTCGGCGCCCGCTGGGCCGACCTCGATCCGCTCAAGCGCGCCGAGCGTCCCGCGATCCCGGAGCTCGAGCCCTCGTTCTACGGCTTCGCCGACGCCGACCTCGAGACCGTGTTCAACACCAGCAACACCTTCTTCGGCAAGGAGACGATGTCGCTGCGCGACCTGCTCAACGCGCTGCGCGAAACCTACTGCGGCACCATCGGCGCCGAGTACATGTACATGACCGACCAGGCGCAGAAGCGCTGGTGGCAGCAGCGGCTCGAAAGCGCCCGCACCAATCCGCAGCTCTCCGCCGAGCAGAAGAAGCGCGTGCTCGAGCGGCTGACCGCCGCCGAAGGCCTCGAGCGTTTCCTGCACACCAAGTACGTCGGCCAGAAGCGCTTCTCGCTCGAAGGCGGCGAGAGCTTCATCGTCTCGATGGACGAGCTGATCAACCAGGCCGGCATCAAGGGCGTGCAGGAAATCGTCATCGGCATGGCGCACCGCGGCCGCCTCAACGTGCTGGTCAACTCGCTCGGCAAGCTGCCGGCCGACCTGTTCGCGGAGTTCGACCACACGGCCCCCGAAGACCTGCCCAGCGGTGACGTCAAGTACCACCAGGGCTTCAGCTCCGACGTGACCACGGGCGGCGGGCCGGTGCACCTGAGCCTGGCCTTCAACCCCTCGCACCTCGAGATCGTGAATCCGGTGGTCGAGGGCTCGGTGCGCGCCCGCATGGACCGCCGCGCCGACCCGCTCGGCAAGCAGGTGCTGCCGGTGATCGTGCACGGCGACGCGGCCTTCGCAGGCCAGGGCGTCGTGATGGAAACGCTGGCGCTGGCCGAAACGCGCGGCTACTCCACCGGCGGCACGGTGCACATCGTGATCAACAACCAGATCGGCTTCACCACCAGCGACCCGCGCGACAGCCGCTCGACGCTGTATTGCACCGACATCGTCAAGATGATCGAGGCGCCGGTGCTGCACGTGAACGGCGACGACCCCGAAGCCGTGGTGCTCGCAACCCAGCTCGCCCTCGAATTCCGCATGGAATTCCAGAAGGACGTGGTGGTCGACATCGTCTGCTTCCGCAAGCTCGGGCACAACGAACAGGACACGCCGGCGCTCACGCAGCCGCTGATGTACAAGAAGATCGCGCAGCATCCCGGCACGCGCAAGCTCTACGCCGACAAGCTGGCCGCCCAAGGCCTGGGCGCCACGCTCGGTGACGATCTGGTCAAGGCCCAGCGCGCGGCCTTCGACGCCGGCAAGAACACCTCCGACCCGGTGCTGACCAACTTCAAGAGCAAGTACGCGGTCGACTGGAGCCCCTTCCTCAACAAGAAGTGGACCGACGCCGGCGACACCGCGATCCCGACCGCCGAATGGAAGCGGCTGGCCGAGCGCATCACCAAGGCGCCTGAAGGCTTCACGGTGCACCCGCTGGTCAAGAAGGTGCTGGACGATCGCGCGGCGATGGGTCGCGGCGACGTCAACATCGATTGGGGCATGGGCGAGCACATGGCTTTTGCCTCGCTGGTGGCCAGCGGCTATCCGGTCCGCCTGTCGGGCGAAGACTGCGGTCGCGGCACCTTCACGCACCGCCACGCGGTGCTGCACGACCAGAACCGCGAGAAGTTCGACGAAGGCACCTATGTGCCGCTGCAGAACGTGGCCGAGAACCAGGCGCCGTTCGTCGTCATCGACTCGATCCTGTCCGAAGAAGCGGTGCTCGCGTTCGAATACGGCTATGCCTCGAACGACCCGAACACGCTGGTGATCTGGGAAGCGCAATTCGGCGACTTCGTGAACGGCGCGCAGGTCGTGATCGACCAGTTCATCGCCTCCGGCGAAGTCAAGTGGGGCCGCGTCAACGGCATCACGCTGATGTTGCCGCACGGCTATGAGGGCCAGGGACCGGAGCACAGCTCGGCGCGCCTCGAGCGCTTCATGCAATTGGCTGCCGACACCAACATGCAGGTGGTCCAGCCGACGACGGCGAGCCAGATCTTCCATGTGCTGCGTCGCCAGATGGTGCGCAACCTGCGCAAGCCCCTGATCATCATGACGCCGAAGTCGCTGTTGCGGAACAAGGATGCGACGTCGCCGCTGGCCGAGTTCACCAAGGGCAGTTTCCAGACCGTCATCCCGGACAGCAAGGACCTGAAGGCCGAGAAGGTCAAGCGCGTCATCGCCTGCTCGGGCAAGGTCTACTACGACCTGGCCAAGAAGCGCGAGGAAAAGGACATCGACGACGTGGCGATCATCCGCGTCGAGCAGCTCTATCCCTTCCCGCACAAGGCCTTCGCCGCCGAACTGAAGAAGTACCCCAATCTCGTGGACGTGGTGTGGTCGCAGGACGAGCCGCAGAACCAGGGGGCCTGGTTCTTCGTGCAGCACTACATCCACGAGAACATGCAGGAAGGCCAGAAGCTGGGCTACTCCGGCCGTGCCGCCTCGGCATCGCCCGCGGTCGGCTACTCGCACCTGCACCAGGAACAGCAAAAGGCGCTGGTCGACGGCGCGTTCGGCAAGCTCAAGGGCTTCGTGCTGACCAAGTAACAAGATCGCTCTGATCCACCTTCACAAGAAAACACGAAACGAGCACATAGAAATGTCCATCGTAGAAGTCAAAGTCCCCCAGTTGTCCGAGTCCGTGGCCGAAGCCACCATGCTGCAGTGGAAGAAGAAGCCCGGCGACGCCGTCGCCATCGATGAAATCCTGATCGAGATCGAGACCGACAAGGTCGTGCTCGAGGTGCCCGCACCCGCGGCCGGCGTGCTGGCCGAGATCATCCAGGCCGACGGCGCCACCGTCGTCGCCGAGCAGTTGATCGCGAAGATCGACACCGAAGGCAAGGCCGGCGCGGCCGCGCCCGCAGCGGCGCCGGCCGCCGTGCCGGTGGCAGCGCCCGCGGCGGCTGCGGCTGCGGCTGCGGCTGCGGCTGCCGTCACCGGGGGTTCAAAGTCCGACGTCGCGATGCCGGCGGCGGCCAAGCTGCTGGCCGACAACAAGCTGTCGACCGGCGACGTCGCCGGCACCGGCCGCGACGGCCGCGTCACCAAGGGCGACGTGCTCGGCGCCGTGGCCGCCGGCACCACCGCCCGTGTGGCGCCGCCCGTGCCCGTTCCGACCGGCGCCCCGAAGGCCGCGCTGCCGCAGGTCGCCTCGCCGACGCGCGCGCCCGACCTCGGCGAGCGTCCCGAAGAACGCGTGCCGATGAGCCGCCTGCGCGCGCGCATCGCCGAGCGCCTGCTGCAGTCGCAATCGACCAACGCCATCCTGACCACCTTCAACGAAGTCAACATGGCCCCGGTCATGGAGATGCGCAAGAAGTTCCAGGACGCGTTCACCAAGGAGCACGGCGTCAAGATCGGCTTCATGAGCTTCTTCGTGAAGGCCGCGGTGCATGCGCTCAAGAAGTACCCGGTGATCAACGCCTCGGTCGACGGCAACGACATCGTCTACCACGGCTACTTCGACATCGGCATCGCGGTCGGTTCGCCGCGCGGCCTGGTGGTGCCGATCCTGCGCAACGCCGACCAGATGAGCTTTGCCGACATCGAGAAGAAGATCGCCGAGTTCGGCCAGAAGGCCAAGGACGGCAAGCTGGGCATCGAGGAAATGACCGGCGGCACCTTCTCGATTTCGAACGGAGGCACCTTCGGCTCGATGCTGTCGACCCCGATCATCAACCCGCCGCAGTCGGCCATCCTGGGCGTGCATGCGACCAAGGACCGCGCCGTGGTCGAGAACGGCCAGATCGTCGTGCGCCCGATGAACTACCTCGCAATGAGCTACGACCACCGCATCATCGACGGCCGCGAAGCCGTGCTGGGCCTGGTCGCGATGAAGGAAGCGCTGGAAGATCCGTCGCGCCTCCTGTTTGACATCTGACCCACCCCCGTTGCTTGCTCACTTCGTGTAGCCGCCTCCCCCTCGAGGGGGCACCACCCGCGGCCCGGCGAAGCCGGTTCCGCGGTGGTTCCCGAACGGGCCTCGCTTCGCTTGCCGCGAACGAGGACGGACGCGGTGACGAACACGATCACCCACAGAAAGATCCAAATGTCCAAACAGTTTGACGTCGTCGTGATCGGCGGCGGCCCCGGCGGCTACATCGCCGCGATCCGCGCGGCGCAGCTAGGCTTCAACGTGGCCTGCATCGACGAGTGGAAGAACGCCAAGGGCGGTCCGGCACTCGGCGGCACCTGCACCAACATCGGCTGCATTCCCTCGAAAGCGCTGCTGCAGTCCTCGGAGCACTACGAGCACGCCGGCCACAGCTTCGCCGACCATGGCATCAAGGTCGAAGGCCTGGGCCTGGACGTCGCGAAGATGCTGGCGCGCAAGGACGCGATCGTGAAGCAGAACAACGACGGCATCGTCTACCTGTTCAAGAAGAACAAGGTGGCGTTCTTCCACGGCCGCGGCTCGTTCGTGAAGGCGAGCGACGCCGGCTACGAGATCAAGGTCGCGGGCGCTGCCGAAGAGAGCATCACCGGCAAGCAGATCATCGTCGCGACGGGTTCCAATGCACGCCCCTTGCCCGGTGCGCCTTTCGACGAGGAGAACATCCTCTCGAACGACGGTGCGCTGCGCATCCAGGGCGTGCCGAAGAAGCTGGCGCTGATCGGCTCCGGCGTGATCGGCCTCGAGATGGGTTCGGTCTGGCGCCGGCTCGGCGCCGAAGTCACGGTGCTCGAAGCGCTGCCGACCTTCCTCGGCGCGGTCGACGAGCAGATCGCCAAGGAAGCGCACAAGGCCTTCACCAAGCAGGGCCTGAAGATCGAGCTCGGCGTCACGGTCGGCGAAGTCAAGTCGGGCAAGAAGGGCGTCAGCATCGCCTACACCGACGCCAAGGGCGGCGCGCAGACCCTCGAGGTCGACAAGCTGATCGTCTCGATCGGCCGTGTGGCCAACACCATCGGCCTGAACGCCGAAGCGGTCGGCCTCCAGCTCGACGAGCGGGGTGCGATCGTGGTCGACGAGGAATGCAGGACCAGCCTGCCGAACGTCTGGGCCATCGGCGACGTGGTGCGCGGCCCGATGCTCGCGCACAAGGCCGAGGAAGAGGGCGTGGCGGTGGCCGAGCGCCTCGCGGGCCAGCACGGGCACGTGAACTTCAACACGATTCCGTGGGTGATCTACACCTCGCCGGAAATCGCCTGGGTCGGCCAGACCGAGCAGCAGCTCAAGGCCAGCGGCCGCGCGTACAAGGCGGGAACCTTTCCGTTCCTGGCCAACGGGCGCGCACGCGCGCTCGGCGACACCACCGGCATGGTCAAGTTCCTGGCCGATGCGGCCACCGACGAGATCCTCGGCGTCCACATGGTCGGCCCGATGGTCAGCGAGCTGATCTCCGAAGCCGTGGTGGCGATGGAGTTCAAGGCCAGCGCCGAAGACATCGCGCGCATCTGCCATGCGCACCCGTCGCTGTCCGAAGCGACGAAGGAAGCGGCACTGGCCGTCGACAAGCGCACGCTGAACTTCTGAGGTCGTGACTACTGTCAGGCAGGCGTACGACGCGGAGCTGGTTGCGCGGGGTTATCAAAGCGACCCCGCACAGCTGCGCGCCGTGGAAGCCCTCGACCGCTGCGCCAGCGAGTGGGCCGCCTACAAGGCGCAGCGTTCCAACGCGTTCAAGAAGCTGATCAACCGGCCGGAGATCCCGCGCGGGGTCTACATGTACGGAGGCGTCGGCCGCGGCAAGAGCTTCCTGATGGACTGCTTCTACAACGCGGTTCCGCTCAGGCGCAAGACGCGGCTGCACTTCCACGAGTTCATGCGCGAGGTGCATCGCGAGCTGGCCGATCTGCAGGGCACGGTGAATCCGCTGGACGAACTCGGCCTCCGGATCTCCAAGCGCTACAAGCTGATCTGCTTCGACGAGTTCCATGTCGCGGACATCACCGACGCGATGATCCTGCACCGGCTGCTGGCGGCGCTGTTCGAGAACGGCGTGGGCTTCGTCACCACCTCCAATTTCAAACCCGACGATCTCTACCCCGGGGGTCTGCACCGCGACCGCATCCTGCCGGCGATTGCCTTGCTGAACCAGCGGCTCGAGGTTCTCAGCGTGGACAACGGCACCGACTACCGGCGTCGCACGCTGGAGCAGGTGCGGCTCTACCTCACGCCGAACGGAGCGGTGGCCGACAAGGAGATGCGCAAGGCCTTCGAGCGCTTGGCCGAGAGCGCTGACGAGAATCCGGTGCTGCACATCGAGTCGCGCGAGATCCATGCCCGGCGCAAGGCCGGCGGCGTGGTCTGGTTCGACTTCAAGACGCTGTGCGGCGGCCCGCGCTCGCAGAACGACTACCTGGAGATCGCGACCCAGTTTCACACCGTGCTGCTGTCCGACGTGCCTTACATGCCGGTGCGGATGGCCTCGGAAGCACGCCGTTTCACCTGGCTGGTCGATGTCTTCTACGACCGCCGCGTGAAACTGATCATGTCGGCTGAAGTGCCGCCCGAGGCGTTGTACACCGAAGGTCCTCTGGCCCATGAATTTCCTCGCACGGTGTCGAGACTCAACGAGATGCAGTCGACCGAGTTCCTGGCGCTCGAGCGGCGCACCGTCGACACACGACTGACATGAAGAACACTGTCCTTGCATTGCTGATCGGCCTGGCGGCGGCGCCGGGCTGGGCGCAGCTGGGCGCAACCACCGGCAATCTCGATCTCGATGCCGAGCGTGGCCGTCTGGCGCAGGAGCGCAAGGCGCTCGACGAACGCTTCAACACCGAGCAGGCCGCCTGCTACAAGAAGTTCGCCGTCGAGGATTGCCTGAGGGAGAGCCGCCAGCGCCGCCGTCTCGCGACCGACGACATCAAGCGACAGGAAGCCGCGATCAACGACTTCGAGCGCCGGCGCCGGGGTGCCGCCGCGCTCGACAAGCTCGAGGAGAAGGACACCCATCCGCGCGCGAAGGACTCGCAAGAGCAGCGCGAGCAATCGCTGAAATCGCAACAGGAACGCGAGCAGCGCGCGGCCGAGCATGCCGCCAGCCGCGCCCAGGCGGCCTCCGAGGCGGCCGAGAAGCAACGTCAGTTCGAGGCCAAGCAACGCGCCCACGCGGACGAGCAGGCGAAGGCGGCCCGTCGACGCGCCGAGGCGCCGGCGGCACGCCAGGCCTACGAGCAGAAGCTGCAGAATGCCGAGCGTCAGCGTGCGGAAAGCGAACGTCGCAATGCCGCCAGGACCAAGCCGCGCTCCGCGCCCTTGCCGGAGCCCGCAGCGGCTACTCCTCCGTAGGCAGGTCTTCCAGCTTCAGCACAGCGACCGAAATGTTGTCGCCACCGCCGTGCGCGCGCCGGCGGGCCTCGGCGACCAGCAGTTCGACGGCCTCGCGCGGCGCCTTGGCCGCCAGCAGGTCACCCATTTCAGCCGGAGTGAAGTAGTGCCACAGCCCGTCGCTGCAGGCCATCAGGACGTCGCCGGCCTTCACCCGAGGGATCAGGTGGACCTCGACCGGCGGGGGCGTGGACTTCATGCCGAGACAGCCCAGCAGGATGTTGCCCTGCGGATGGACGCTGGCTTCGTCCTCGTCGATCTCGCCGCGGTCCACCAGCACCTGCACATACGAGTGGTCCTTGGTCCGCTTGACCAGGCGGCCTTCATGAAAGTGATAGATGCGCGTATCGCCCGCGTGGATCCAGGCGCAGTCGCCCTCCGGATTCAACAGGAAGGCGGCCAGGGTGCTGTGCGGCTCCTGCTCGCTGGACACGGCCGTGAGCTTGATCACGGTATGGGCGTCGTCGAGCATCTGGCGCAGCATCCCCACCGGCTCATCGCGCCCGGGCTTGTAGCGCGCGAAAAGCTGGCGCGCGGTCAACAGCACCTGGTCGGACGCCTTGCGCCCGCCGCTGCGCCCGCCCATGCCATCGGCGACCACCCCGAGCACGCAACCCTGCGCGCGCGGGTGGGTCAGGATCAGGACCTGGTCCTGCTGGTAGGGGCGATCTCCCTTGTGGAGACCGGTGGCGGCTGCGAGTCGAAAGCCTCGTGTCATGTGGCGCAGTGGGCGCCGATGGCGCGGTCTTTGATGAAAGTCGTGCGAACGCGATGAAGTCGTATTATCGAGCGAACGCGAGCCGCGGCCGGGCCGCTCCTGCATCGCTTTTCGTACCGATTCCCTTGGACTCCAATCTTCACTCATTTTCCCGCCAGCTGATCGAGCTTCGGATCGAACACGCCGACCTCGACGCCACCATCGACCGGCTGGGCGACGTCGTCCCGCAGGACGAACTGCTGCTGCGGCGCCTGAAGAAAAGGCGTCTGGCCCTGCGTGACCAGATCGCGCGCCTGGTCGACCTGCTCGACCCCCAAGAGCCCGCCTGATGCCGCTGGAACAAGAAGTGCGCGAGGTCTTCGCGCAGGGCGGGGTGCTCTCTCATGCCGCCGATCATTTCCGGGAGCGCGAGGGGCAGACCCAGATGGCGCTGGCCGTGGCGCGCACCATCGAGCGCGGCGGCGTGCTGGTGGTCGAAGCCGGCACCGGCGTCGGCAAGACTTTTTCGTACCTGGTGCCGGCGCTGCTGAGCGGCGAACGCGTGCTGCTGTCCACCGCCACCAAGACGCTGCAGGACCAGCTGTTCGGCCGCGATCTGCCGCGGCTGGTCACGGCGCTGGGCCTGCCGGTGCGCACCGCGCTGCTCAAGGGCCGTGCCAGCTACCTGTGCCTGCACCGGCTCGAACTGGCGCGTCACGACGATTCGCTGCCCGAGCGCGGCACGCTGCGCACGCTGGCCAAGATCGAGCAATGGTCCAAGGCCACCCGTACCGGCGACCTGGCCGAGCTGCCGGGACTGGACGAGCGTTCGCCGCTGATCCCGCTGGTGACGTCGACGCGGGAGAACTGCCTCGGTGCGCAATGCCCGCAGTTCAAGCCCTGCCATGTCAACCTGGCACGGCGCGAGGCCATGGCGGCCGACGTGGTGGTCATCAACCACCATTTGTTCTTTGCCGATCTCGCGGTGCGCGAGTCCGGCATGGCGGAACTGCTGCCGACGGTACGCGTGGTGGTGTTCGACGAGGCGCACCAGCTCAACGAGACCGGCGTGCAGTTCCTCGGCCTCCAGCTCGGTACGGGCCAGGCGCTGGATTTCGCCCGCGACCTGCTGGCGGCCGGGCTGCAGCTGGCGCGCGGACTGGTCGACTGGCAGCAACTGGTGGCGGCGGTCGAGCGGAGCGCCCGCGAACTGCGCCTGGCGGTCGGCAAGCAATGGCCCGGCGCCAAGCTGCGCTGGGCGGGTGATTCGCCCGAGGGCATCCCGGCGCAGCCCTGGCAGGAAGCGCTCGAGGCCTTGCAGGAGGCCTTCGAGCAGGCCGCACGCGGGCTCGACACGGTCAGCGAGCTGTCGCCCGACTTCGTCAGGCTGCACGATCGCGCGCAGCAGCTGTCTCAGCGCGCGCGGCGCTTTGCCGAACCCTGCGCGTCAGGTTCGGTGCGCTGGGTCGATGTCGGGACGCATCTGCGGCTGGTCGAATCCCCGCTCGATATCGCCGAGGCGGTACGCACGCGGGTGCTCAAGTCCGATACGGCCGAGCCGGAGGAAGAGGGCCGCGCCTGGGTGTTCACCTCGGCCACGCTCGGCGACGACCCGAGGCTGCGCTGGTTCACCGAGCCTTGCGGCCTCGACGATGCCGAGGTGCTGCGGGTGCAAAGCCCGTTCGACTACGCGCAGCAGGCCGCCCTGTACGTGCCCCGGGCGTTCCCCAAGCCCAATGACCCCGCGCACAGCCAGCAGGTGGCGCTGCTGGCGGCCCGCGGTGCCGCCACCCTTGGAGGCCGCACGCTGGTGCTGACGACCACGCTGCGCGCGCTGCGCGCCATCGGCGATGCGATGAAGGCGCAGTTCGAACGCCTCGAGGCCGGGCAGCGGCCCGAGGTGCTGGTCCAGGGCGAGCTGCCCAAACGCGTGCTGATGGATCGGTTCCGCGAAGGTGCCGGAGACGGCCGCGCGGGTTGCGTGCTGGTGGCGTCGGCCTCGTTCTGGGAAGGGTTCGACGCACCGGGCGATGCCCTTCAGCTGGTCGTGATCGACAAGCTGCCGTTCCCGCCGCCCAACGATCCGCTGGTCGAGGCGCGCTCGCAGCGGCTGGAATCCCAGGGCCGAAGCGCGTTCGGCGACTATTCGCTGCCCGAGGCCGCGGTATCGCTCAAGCAGGGTGCCGGCCGGCTGATCCGACGCGAATCCGACCGCGGCGTGCTGGTGATCTGCGACACCCGGCTGGTCGCGATGGGCTACGGCAAGCGTCTGCTGGCGGCGCTGCCGCCGATGCGCAGGATCGAGGGCGAGACCGAACTGGATGCCGAAATCGCCGCATTGAGAGGCAACTGAGCCTGCCCCCACGCACGGCCTCGGCCTGAGACAGCCGAGCGGTCAGATGGCTACCAGAGCTTCCACCAAGGGTCGTCCTTGGCCCGGAAGCCGCGCGTCAGGTACTCGCTCTTCGGGTAGTTGGTGGTCAGCACGCGCTGGGTGTCGTCGCGCAGATCGGTCATGCCGAGCTTGTCGTAGGACATGTACATGATGTACAGCGCCTCCTCGAGCGCAGGCACTTCGCGATAGTCCGCGAGCGCGAGCTGCGCGCGGTTGATGGCCGCCAAGTAGGCGCCCCGCGTGTAGTAGTAGCGCGCCACGTGCACCTCGTACTGCGCGAGAGAGTTGACGATGTAGTTCATGCGCAGCCGCGCATCCGGCGTGTAGCGCGACTGCGGGAAGCGGGTCACCAGCTCCTTGAACGACTCGAACGATTCCTTGGCGGCCTTCTGGTCGCGCTCGGAAAGGTCCTGGCGCGTCATCCACGAGAACATGCCGAGGTCGTCGTTGAAATTGATCACGCCCTTCAGGTAGAGCGCATAGTCGATCGCCGGGCTGGCCGGGTGCAGCTTCATGAAGCGGTCGAGCGTGGCGACGGCCGACACCTTGTCGCCGGCCTTCCACTGTGCATAGGCCTTGTCGAGCTGGGCCTGCTGCGCCAGCGGCGTGCCGGCGGCGCGGCCTTCGAGCTTCTCGAGCAGCGGCACCGCCTTGTCGAAGGCGCCCGAGTTCGTCTCGTCCTTGGCTTCCGAGTAGATCCGGTTGGGGCTCCAGTTCGCGGTCTTGTCGGCTTCTGTCGTCGAGCAGCCGGCGACCAGCCAGGCGGCGGTGCACAGGGCCAGCCAGCCGGGGACCACCGATAATTTGGCGCGAAACATCAAAGAAGGCTTTCGTGAAACAGTTGCCCTCGATTATATCGGCCACCCCCCTGGTGGACTCTCCGGAGGCCGCGGAGCACGAGGAGGGCGCGGAGCTCTCCGCCGCCAGCGAGGTACGCGCCTTCCTGTTCGGGCCCGACGAACATGGCCAGCGGCTGGACCGCGCGCTCGCGAACCTCGTGCCGGAGTTCTCCCGCAGCTACCTGCAGCAGCTGATCGACGCCGGAATGGTGGAGATCCAGGGCCGCGTGCTGACCAAGTCCTCGGCCACCGTGCATGCCGGCGAGGCCGGGCGGATCGAACTCCGGCCGACGCCGCAAAGCCAGGCTTTCAAGGCCGAGCCGATGGCGCTCAGCGTGCTGTACGAGGACGAACACCTGCGGATCATCGACAAGCCGGTCGGCCTGGTGGTCCATCCGGCCCCCGGCCACTGGAGCGGGACGCTGCTCAACGGCCTGCTGGCGCTCGACCCCCGGGCGGCGCTGCTGCCGCGCGCCGGCATCGTGCACCGGCTCGACCGGGACACCAGCGGGCTGATGGTCGTCGCGCGCAGCCGCCAGACGATGGACGCGCTGGTCGCGCTGATCGCCGCGCGCGAGGTCAAGCGGCAATACCTGGCGCTTGCGCATCGCAGCTGGCAGGGCGCCGGCGCGCGCCATGTGGAGGCTCCGATCGGGCGCGATCCGCGCAATCGGCTGCGCATGGCGGTGGTCGACCTCGAGCGCCATTCGGGCAAGCCGGCCCGCACGCTGGTCGAGGTGCTCGACAGCAACGACCAGGGCTGTGCGGTGCGTTGCACGCTCGAGACCGGGCGGACCCACCAGATCCGGGTGCACATGGCGTCGATCGGCCACCCGCTGGTCGGCGATGCGCTCTACGGCGGTGCGCCCGCGGCCGGCCTGGCGCGGCAGGCGCTGCATGCCTTCCGGCTGGGATTCGAGCATCCTGTCACGCACCAGCCGGTGGAGTTCCGCTCGCCGCCGCCCCCGGACCTGCTTCAGGGTTTTTCCGAATGGGGCCTGGATTACAATCGCGCCTGACGGCCCCCGAGGGCCGCGCCGGCCGCCTGATGCCGGTTTTGCGTTGCTTTTCGCCGCGTGCCGGCAGCGCCTCCTTCCATCCTTCTGAACAAGCGTCCTCGAGGCGCCTTTTCCCGGATAACGCGAACCATGAATACGGCGGATGCCAAGCGCATTCTCGAAACCGCCTTGATCTGTTCGACCCAGCCGTTGCCGGTGCGCGAACTGCGCGTGCTGTTCGACGACGAACTGGGTGCCGACACGATCAAGTCGCTGTTGCTCGAGTTGCAGGAAGACTGGTCGCAGCGCGGCCTGGAGCTCGTGAGCGTCGGCAGCGGCTGGCGCTTCCAGAGCCGCCCCGAACTGCGCGATCACCTCGACCGGCTGCACCCCGAGAAGCCGCCGCGCTACACGCGCGCGGCCCTCGAGACGCTGGCGATCATTGCCTACCGGCAGCCGGTGACGCGGGGCGACATGGAAGACATCCGTGGCGTCACGATCAACTCGCTGATCCTGAAGCAACTCGAGGACCGCAACTGGGTCGAGGTCATCGGCCATCGCGAAACGGTCGGCCGACCGGCACTCTACGCGACGACGCGCCAGTTCCTCGACGACCTGGGCCTGGCGTCGCTGGACGAATTGCCGTTGATCGAAACGCCGGCGCACCAGGGCGCGCTGATCGCCGCGCTCGACCAGGCCGCGGGCGAGGACCAGTCCTCGCTGCCGATCGACGATCTGCCGCTCGAGGCGCCTGTCCCTCCGACGGAGGTGGCCGGGCCTGAGGCGCCGGCGGAGCCTGGCCTCGTGACCGAAGCCCAGGCCGAAGCCGAAAACGAAGCCCTCGGGACCCCCGAGCCTTCGGAGTCCCTTTTCTCCCCACCCGTCGAGGCCGAAGCCGCGCCCGACGAGGCCGACACCATCGCTGTCCCTTCCGGAACCCGACCATGAGCCCCATTGATCCCGATGACGCAGCCACGCTGCCGGCCGAACCTGTGTCCGAAGTGCCCGCGGGCGAAGTGCCCGTGGAAGGCGCCGCAGCGCCGCGCAAGCGGCGCCCGCGCAAGCCCAAGCCGGTAGAGCAGGAAGTTGCGGCCGCTCCGGCCGAGCCGTCGGCCGAGGAACCGGTTGCAGCGCCGGTCGCGATCGCCGAAGAGGAAGCCGTGCTGCCGCCCGCGGCGCAGCCGGCTGAAGTGCGTGCCTCCGAGGCCGGTTCGCAGGACGATGACGAAGAAGAGGAAGAAGAGCCGGACGAGGAGGAGGACGACCTCGACCGCGCCCGCCGTGCCGCCGAGCGCGAGCAGCGCAATGCGCCGCCGCCCGAGCCGATCCGCTTCGCCGATGTCATTTCCGGCCAGTTCGACGCCGACGAGGAAAGCCCCGAAGTGCCGCCGCTCAAGCGCGTGCTGCTGCCCGAGGCCGATTCGCCCAAGCTGCACAAGGTGCTGGCGCAGGCCGGCCTGGGCTCGCGGCTCGAGATGGAGCAACTGATCCTGCAGGGCCGGATCTCGGTCAACAACGAGCCCGCCCACATCGGCCAGCGCATCCAGTACGGCGACCAGGTCAAGATCAACGGCAAGCCGATCCGCTACCGCATCGCGCCGCCGCCGCCGCGCGTGATCGCCTACCACAAGCCGGTCGGCGAGGTCGTGACGCACGACGATCCGCAGAACCGCCCGACCGTGTTTCGCAAGCTGCCGCGCCTGCAGCAGGGCAAGTGGCAGTCGGTCGGCCGGCTCGACCTGAACACCGAGGGCCTGCTGCTTTTCACGAGCTCCGGCGAGCTGGCCAATCAGCTCATGCATCCTCGCTTCGGCCTCGAGCGCGAGTACGCCGTGCGCGTGCTCGGCGCCCTCAGCGCCGAGGAGAAGAAGCGCCTGCTCGAAGGCGTGCGCCTGGACGACGGCATGGCCCAGTTCGGCACCATCGAGGAGGGCGGCGGCGAGGGTTCCAACTGCTGGTACCGCGTCACCATCTCCGAAGGGCGCAACCGTGAAGTGCGCCGCCTGTTCGAGTCGGTCGGTCATGCGGTCAGCCGCCTGATCCGCATCCGCTACGGCGCGATGGTGTTGCCGCGCGGCCTCAAGCGCGGCGCCTGGATGGAGCTCGACGAACGCGACATCCAGGCGCTGTTCCAGGCCGCGGGCAACGGCGGCGACCGGCCGCCGCGGCACGGCGCGGGGCCCAAGGGCCAGGGCCAGGACAACGGCGGGCGCAACAACCGCAACCGCAAGCGCCGCGGTAATCGCAACGGCGGCGCCGGCGGCGCGCAGGGTGACGAGCGCGAGCCGATCCCGAACCCGCTGGCGCACGGTCCGGGCGCGCGTCCCGACCGCGGCGGCGGCAAGGGCCCGCCCCAGGGGCGCCGCAACAACCGCGGCGACCGGCAAGGGCAGGGGCCCGGCCCGGGCCAGCAGGGGCGCAATCGGCAGGGCGGCGAGGACCGCGTGCCCGGCGGCGCCAACCAACCCGATCCGATGAAGACCTCGCTGGGGTACATCGGCGCCGACAGCTTCTCGCGCCAGCGCAAGGACCAGCGCCAGGGCCCGCGTCGCGGTGGGCCGGGCGGCGGTGGCGGTGGCTTCGGCGGCCAGGGCGGTCCCGGCGGGCCGGGCGGTCGTCGCCGCGGTCGCTGAAATTCGACGCCGCTGGCGGACTTTCGCTGCGCGAAAGCGAGCGGGACTGCCGCGCCGGTTAAAATCAGAGGCTTTGTCAAGGCTCGCAACCTGTGTGTTGCGAGCCGGACGGAACTCATCCAGATTCAAGCTCTCAGGAAAGCACTTCAATGGCCATCGAACGCACTCTCTCCATCATCAAGCCCGACGCCGTCGCCAAGAACGTCGTCGGCAAGATCGTCTCCCGCTTCGAGGCCGCCGGCCTCAAGATCGTGGCAGCCAAGCTGATCCATCTGTCGCGCAGCGAAGCCGAACAGTTCTACGCCGTCCACAAGGAGCGCCCCTTCTTCAAGGATCTGGTCGAATTCATGATCTCCGGCCCGGTGTTCGTGCAGGCGCTCGAGGGCGAGAACGCCATCGCCAAGAACCGCGACCTGATGGGCGCCACCGACCCCAAGAAGGCCGCCCCCGGCACCATCCGCGCCGACTTCGCCGACAGCATCGATGCCAACGCGGTGCATGGTTCCGACGCCCCTGAGACCGCACAGGTCGAGATCGCGTTCTTCTTCGCTGGCCTGAACGTCTACGCCCGATAAATGGCTCTCCCCCAGGTTGGCTCACTGCGTGTAGCCGCCCACCCCCTCGCCGGGGGCAACACCAGCGGCCCGGCAAAGCCGGTTCCGCGGTGTTCCTGGAATGGCGTGCCTGCGGGCGCGTCGGGACCTGCGTGGGTGTTCGCAACTTGGGTTTGATATGACCACGGCCAACCTGCTCGACTTCGATCTGGAGGGATTGGCCGCGTTCTGCGAACGGCTGGGCGAGAAGCGTTTCCGCGCGACGCAGCTGTTTCGCTGGATCCACCAGCGGGGTGCTGCGGATTTTGCGCACATGACCGACCTGGCGAAGTCGCTGCGCGAGAAGCTCGCGACCACGGCCCGGGTCGAGCCGCTGCCGGTGCTCACGCAGCACGAATCGGCGGACGGCACCATCAAATGGCTGTTCGACGTCGGCGACGGCAACGCGGTCGAGGCCGTGTTCATTCCCGAGGACGACCGCGGCACGCTGTGCGTGTCCTCGCAGGCCGGCTGCGCGGTCGGCTGCCGCTTCTGCTCGACCGGACACCAGGGCTTCAGCCGCAACCTGACGACCGGCGAGATCACCGCCCAGTTGTGGTTCGCCGAGCATTTCCTGCGCAAGCACCTCGGCCGCAGCGAACGCGTGATCTCCAACGTCGTGATGATGGGCATGGGCGAACCGCTGCAGAACTACGCGGCGCTGGTGCCGGCACTGCGCACCATGCTCGACGACAACGCCTACGGCCTGTCGCGCCGCCGCGTGACGGTGTCGACCTCCGGCGTGGTGCCGATGATCGACCGGCTCGGCGGCGATTGCCCGGTCGCGCTCGCGGTGTCGCTGCACGCGCCCAACGATGCGCTGCGCGACGACCTCGTGCCCCTCAATCGGAAATACCCGATCGCCGAACTGCTCGAGGCCTGCAAGCGCTACCTCGCGCATGCGCCGCGCGATTTCATCACCTTCGAATACTGCATGCTGGACGGCGTGAACGACCAGCCCGAGCACGCGCGACAGTTGCTCGAGCTCGTGCGTTCGGCTGGCGTCTCCTGCAAGTTCAACCTGATTCCGTTCAATCCTTTCCCGGCGTCGGGCCTGCTGCGTTCGCCGCAACCTCGCGTCCTGGCCTTCGCCAAGGTGCTGAGCGAAGCCGGGATCGTGACCACCGTGCGCAAGACGCGCGGTGACGACATCGACGCCGCCTGCGGCCAGTTGGCCGGCGACGTCAAAGACCGCACGCATGCGGCCGAGCGCATGGCGCAGCGGCGCATCGTGGTGCTTCATCCGGCCCGCGACGGAGCCGCCACATCCAATGCCCAGGAGCAATGATCCGATGAGCAAGGCCTTTCCGAATGCACGCGCGCTGATGCTGCAGGTCTCCTGTGGCGTCGCTGCAGCCTTCCTGCTGGCGGGCTGCGTCAACACCAAGAATGGCGTGCTGCAGACCTCGGCCAGCAAGGACGCGCCGATCATGACGGACTCCGACGAGAGCAATGGACGCAAGCGTGCCAAGCTGCGCATCGAATTGGCGATCGGTTACTTCCAGCAGGGCCAGACCACGGTGGCGCTCGACGAGATCAAGCAGGCGCTGGCGGCCGATCCGACCTTCGCAGATGCCTACAACCTGCGCGGCCTGGTCTACATGCGGCTCGACGATCCGGCGCAGGCCGAAGACAGCTTCCGGCGGGCCATCGCGCTCGACCCGCGCGAGCCCAACGTGCTGCACAACTACGGCTGGCTGCTGTGCCAGCAGAACCGCTACGCCGATGCCCAGCAGCAGTTCAGCGCCGCGCTCGCCGCGCCCAACTACGCGGATCGCGCCAAGACGCTGATGACGCAGGGCGTCTGCCAGCTGAAGGCGGGGCAGCGTGCCGAAGCCGAGCGCAGCCTGATGCAGGCCTACGAGATCGATGCCGGCAATCCGGTCATCGGCTACAACCTCGCCTCGATACTGATGCAGCGCCAGGATTGGTCGCGGGCCCAGTTCTACATCCGGCGCGTCAACAACAGCCCGGCTGCCAGCGCCGAGACGCTGTGGCTCGGCATCAAGGTCGAACGCCAGCTCAACAACCGCGAATCGGTCGCGCAGCTGGCGGGCCAATTGCAACGGCGCTTCCCCCAGTCGCGGGAGGCGATTGCGTACGAACGCGGGAATTTCAATGATTGAGCGGGCCAGTGAATTCGGGGCCTCGGCTGCGGTGCCTCTGGTGGGAGGCGACAGCACCCACATGACGGCCGGCGCCATGCTGAGGGAGGCGCGGGAGGCGCACGGGCTGCACCTCGAGATGGTCGCGGCCGCGCTCAAGGTGACGCCTCAGAAGCTTGCCGCGCTCGAGGCGGACGACATCGAGTCGCTGCCCGATCCGGTGTTCGCACGGGCACTGGCCGCCAGCGTCAGCCGGGCGCTGCGGATCGATCCTGCACCGGTGCTGGCCAAACTGCCGGGCATCCAGCGGCCGGGCCTGGCAGAGGCCGACCGCACCATCAGCAGGAGCTTGCGCTCGTCGGTGCCGCGTTCGGGCTCCGGGTCGGGCTGGCGCCCGTCCCGGGCCCTGGTGGCCGTGGTGGGGTTGCTGCTGGTCGGCGCGGCGGTGTTGTTCTGGTTGCCGCAGTCAGTGTTCGACCAGCTCGGCACTTCGATCGCGCACCTGACTTCCCGGGACGATGCGGCGTCCGAATCGGCCAGCGCGCCCGTCGCGGCGACGGCACCCGCCGGCACGGCCGTCGAGGCGGTGGCGCCGGGGGCTGCCCCGCTGGCGCCGCCTGCCGAGGCCGTCGCGCCAGTCGCGGCCGAGCCGCCTGCGGCCGCCACTGCGCCGCCGGCCGCCGCCGACGGCAATGACCTGGTCGTGTTCATCGCCCGCGAGGACTCGTGGATCACCGTCACCGAGCCCGGCGGCAAGCAGCTGCTGCGGCGCACGGTCAAGGCCGGCGAAACGGTGGGGCTGTCCGGCAGCCTGCCGCTGTCGGTGGTGATCGGCCGCGCCTCGGTGGTCGATGTTCGGGTCCGCGGCAAGGCCTTCGACCTGGCGCCGATCACGCGCGCTGGTGGCGTGGCACGCTTCGAGGTCAAATCCTGAGGCCAGTCATGACAGACATTTCGAATCCCCTCGGCTGCCTGCCGATCGAACCCGCCGCGCCGCTGGGCCGGCGCTCGCGCCAGGCCCGCGTGGTCTGGGGGGCGCGCACGGTCACCGTGGGCGGCGACGCGCCGGTGCGCGTGCAGTCGATGACCAACACCGACACGGTCGATGCGGTCGGCACCGCGATCCAGGTCAAGGAGCTCGCGATCGCCGGCTCCGAGATGGTCCGCATCACGGTCAACACGCCCGAGGCCGCGGCCCAGGTGCCCTACATCCGCGAGCAGCTCGACCGCATGGGCATCGACGTGCCGCTGATCGGCGACTTCCACTACAACGGCCACCGCTTGCTGACCGACTATCCGGCCTGCGCCGAGGCGCTCAGCAAGTACCGCATCAATCCGGGCAACGTCGGCAAGGGCGACAAGCACGACCGCCAGTTCGGCCAGATGATCGATGCCGCGATGCGCTGGAACAAGCCGGTGCGCATCGGCGTCAACTGGGGCAGCCTCGACCAGGAATTGCTGGCCAATCTGATGGACATCAACAGCCGGCGCGCCGAACCCTGGGACGCCAAGCCGGTGATGTATGAGGCGCTCGTCACTTCGGCCATCGATTCCGCGAAGCTCGCCGAGTCGATGGGCATGCCGGGCAACCAGATCATCCTGAGCTGCAAGGTCAGCGGCGTGCAGGATCTGATCTCGGTCTACCGCGAACTGGCGCGCCGCTGCGACTACACGCTGCACCTGGGCCTGACCGAGGCCGGCATGGGCACCAAGGGCACGGTGGCCTCGGCGACCGCGCTGTCGATCCTGCTGCAGGAAGGCATCGGGGACACGATCCGCGTGTCGCTGACCCCGCAGCCCGGCGAATCACGCACCCAGGAGGTGCTGATCGCCAACGAGATCCTGCAGGCGCTGGGCCTGCGCGTGTTCGTGCCGAGCGTCACCGCCTGCCCGGGCTGCGGCCGCACCACCAGCACCACCTTCCAGGAACTGGCCAAGCAGATCGACGACTACCTGCGCCTGCAGATGCCGGTCTGGCGCACCAAGTACCCGGGCGTCGAGACGATGAAGGTGGCCGTCATGGGCTGCATCGTCAACGGTCCGGGCGAAAGCAAGCATGCCGACATCGGCATCAGCCTGCCGGGCACCGGCGAAGCCCCCGCCGCGCCGGTCTTCATCGACGGCGAAAAGGCACTCACGCTGCGCGGCGACAACATCGCCCGCGAATTCCACCAGCTGGTCGAAACCTACATTGAAAAACGCTTCGGCAGCGGCATCGCTTCCGAAGTCGCCTGAGCTCCATCCATGGCTGAAAAAATCAGTGCCGTCAAAGGCATGAACGACATATTGCCGCCCGATTCGGCGCGCTGGGAGTGGCTCGAAGCCATCGTGCGCGACCTCATGGGGCGCTACGCGTACCGTAACATCCGCACGCCCATCCTCGAGCAGACGGCGCTGTTCGTGCGCGGCATCGGCGAGGTCACCGACATTGTCGAGAAGGAGATGTACGCCTTCGAGGACCGGTCCGACAAGCACGGCCAGGCGGAGCACCTGGCGATGCGGCCCGAGAACACGGCCGGCGTCGTGCGCGCCGTCGTCGAACACAACCTGCTCTACGAGGGCCCGCGGCGCCTCTGGTACACCGGTCCCATGTTCCGGCGCGAGAAGCCACAGCGCGGCCGCTATCGCCAGTTCCACCAGATCGGCGCCGAGGCGCTCGGCTTCGCCGGGCCCGATGTCGATGCCGAACTGATCCTGCTGGCGGCGGCGCTCTGGAAGGCGATCGGACTGACGGATGTGCGGCTCGAGCTCAACAGCCTGGGCCAGCCGGCCGAACGGGCACTGCACCGCACTCAGCTGATCGCGCACTTCGAGCAGCATGCCGACAAGCTCGACGAGGATGGCAAGCGCCGCCTGCACAGCAACCCGCTGCGCATCCTCGACACCAAGAACCCGGCCATGAAGGAAGTGGTCGAGTCGGCCCCGAAGCTGATGGACTTCCTCGGCGCGGAGTCGCTGGCGCACTTCGATGGCCTGCGCGCGATCCTCGACGCCAACGGCGTCGCGTACACGATCAACCCGCGGCTGGTGCGCGGCCTGGACTACTACAACCTCAGCGTTTTCGAGTTCGTGACCGACCGGCTCGGCTCGCAGGGCACCGTCTGCGCAGGCGGCCGCTACGACGACCTGATCGTGCAGATCGGCGGCAAGGCGGCACCGGCGGTCGGCTGGGCGCTGGGCGTCGAGCGCGTGCTCGAACTGGTGAAGGAGCAGGGCACGCAGATCCCGCTGCCGGTGCCCGATGTCTATGCGGTGGTGCCCGACGCCGCCGCGATGCCGGTGGCGCTGCGCACGCTGCAGCAGCTGCGCGACGCCGGTGTCCGGGCCCAGATGCACGCGGCCACTGTCGACGGCCTCGGCAGCTTCAAGTCGCAGTTCAAGAAGGCCGACGCCAGCGGTGCGTCGCATGCGCTGGTCTTCGGCGCCGATGAGCTTGCCCGCGGCGAAGTCACGGTCAAGGCGCTGCGCGACGGCGGTGGCGCGCAGAGCGCCCGGCCACTGGCCGAACTGGCCACCTGGGCCGCCACCCTACAATCCTCGGCTCCCAACAACTCATAGCGCATGGCCACCCATCTCGACCTCGAAGAACAGGAACAGCTCGACCAGCTCAAGCATTTCTGGAACACCTACGGCACCCTGATCACCTGGGTCGTGCTGCTCGCGGCCGGCGCCTTCGTGGCCTGGAACGGCTGGCAGTACTTCCAGCGCAGCAAGGCGCTGCAGGCCTCGACGCTCTACGACGAGGTCGAGCGCAGTGCCCAGGCCGGCGACACCGCCCGCATCGAGCGCGCGCTGGCCGACATGAAGGACAAGTTCGCCAGCACCGCCTACGCCCAGCAGGCCGGCCKGCTGGCGGCTCGGGCGCTCTACGACAAGGGCAACGCCGAAGGATCGCGCGGTGCGCTGGCCTGGGTCTCGGAGCATGCGGTCGACCCGGGCTACCAGGCGGTTGCCCGGTTGCGGCTGGCTGCCGAGCTGCTCGAAGCCAAGCAGTACGACGAGGCGCTGAAGGCGCTCTCGGGCAATGTGCCGAAGGAATTCGACGCACTGGTGGCCGACCGCAAGGGCGATGTCCTCCTTGCGCAGGGCAAGCGCGACGAGGCCAAGGCCGAGTACCTCAAGGCCCTGGCGGCCTTCGAACCGGGCACCGACTACCGTCGCCTGGTCGAAATCAAGCTCAACGCCGTCGGCGTCGACCCGAAGAGCCTGGCTCCGGCGGCCGGCGGCGCGGCATCCCCAGCCAAGACCACACCATGAATCTGAAGCGTTATACGACCCTGGCGCCCGCGCTGCGCATCGGGGCCGCCGCGGCATTGATCGCGGCGCTCGCGGCGTGCGTCGGCACGTCGCGGCCGAAGCCCGCCGAACTGCCGCCCAGCGTGGCCCTGATGGGCATCAAGCAGGCCTGGAGCATGCGCATCCCGGCGGTGAGCTTCCCGCTCTCGACCATCGTGAACGGCGATCAGATCGCTGTCGCCAGCGGCGACGGCGTCGTGGCCGTGTTCGACGCCCGTGCCGGCACCGAGCTCTGGCGCGCCAAGGTCGGCGCGCCGCTGGCCGCCGGCGTCGGCAGCGACGGCAGGCTGGTCGCGGTGGTCACGGCCAACAGCGAGCTGGTGGCGCTGGAGGCCGGCAAGGTGCTCTGGAAGGAGCGCCTCACGGCCCAGGCCTACACGCCGCCGCTGGTGGCCGGCCGCCGGATCTTCGTCCAGGCCGCGGACCGCACGACGAGCGCCTGGGACGGCCAGAGCGGCCGTCGCCTCTGGTCGCAGCAGCGCACCGCGGAAAACCTGGTGCTGAAGAAGCCCGGCGTCCTGCTGGCGGTGGGCGACACCCTGATCGCCGGCGTTGGCGGCCGGCTGGTCGGGATCAATCCCGCGAACGGCTCGTCGCGCTGGGAGTCTCCCATCGCAGCACCGCGTGGCACGAACGACGTCGAGCGCCTGGTCGACCTGACCGGCAGCGTGAGCCGCCAGGGCGAAGTGATCTGCGCGCGGGCTTATTTCGCCAGCGTCGGCTGCGTCGATACCTCGCGCGGCACCTTGCTGTGGACCAAGCCGGCAGTGGGCGCCGACGGCGTCGGCGGCGACGACCGCTTTGTCTACGGCACCGAGGACAACGGCGCCGTGGTGGCCTGGCGCCGCGCCGACGGCGAACGCGCCTGGCAGCAGGCCGACCTGCTCAAGCACCGCATCCTGACGGCACCGCTGGCCGTCGGACGATCGCTGATCATCGGCGACGCCACCGGGCTGGTGCACGTTCTCTCGCGCGAGGACGGATCGCCGCTGAATCGTCTCAATCCCGATGGCTCGGCCATCGCAGCGACACCGGTTCTGGCCGGCAACACGGTCGTGGTCGTCACCCGCAATGGCGGCGTGTTCGGCTATCGCCCTGAGTAATCAAGTGAAAGGACGCCTTCCATGAAGCCGGTCATCGCGCTGGTCGGGCGTCCCAACGTCGGCAAGTCGACCCTGTTCAATCGCCTGACGCAGACGCGCGACGCCATCGTCGCCGACTTCGCAGGCCTCACCCGCGACCGCCACTACGGCAACGGCCGCCAGGGCAAGCACGAGTTCATCGTCATCGACACCGGTGGCTTCGAGCCCGACGCCGGCAGCGGCATCTTCAAGGAGATGGCCAAGCAGACGCGGCAGGCGGTGGCCGAGGCCGATGTCGTGATCTTCGTGGTCGACGCGCGCGAAGGGCTGTCGGCCCAGGACCACGACATCGCCAACGAGCTGCGCCGGCTCGGCAAGCCCTGTGTGCTGGTGGCCAACAAGGCCGAGGGCATGCACGACGGGACCCGGCTGGTCGACTTCTACGAGCTCGGCTTCGGCGAGGTGCATGGCATCTCGGCGGCCCACGGGCAGGGTATTCGCGACCTGGTCGAGCTCGCGCTCGAACCGCTCGCGCTGCCCGAGCCCGAGGAAGAGGGCGAGGAAGACCCCAACAAGCCGATCAAGCTGGCGGTCGCAGGCCGCCCCAATGTCGGCAAGTCGACCCTGATCAACACCTGGCTGGGCGAGGAGCGGCTGGTGGCCTTCGACCTCCCGGGCACCACCCGCGATGCGATCTCCGTGCCCTTCGAGCGCAACGGCCAGCGCTTCGAGCTGGTCGACACCGCCGGCCTGCGCCGCAAGGGCAAGGTATTCGAGGCGATCGAGAAGTTCTCGGTGGTCAAGACGCTGCAGGCCATCGAATCGGCCAACGTGGTGCTGCTGCTGCTCGACGCCACCCAGGGCGTGACCGACCAGGACGCCCACATCGCCGGCTACATCCTCGAGAGCGGCCGCGCGGTGGTGATCGCGATCAACAAATGGGATGCGGTCGACAGCTACCAGCGCGAGCAGATCCAGCGCCAGATCGAGACCCGGCTGCCGTTCCTGAAGTTCGCATCGCTGCATTTCATCTCGGCCATCAAGCGCCAGGGGCTGGGCCCGGTCTGGCAGTCGATCGTGCAGGCGCACAAGTCGGCCACCCGCAAGATGTCGACGCCGGTCCTGACGCGGTTGCTGCTCGAGGCAGTGCAATTCCAGGCGCCGAAGCGCTCGGGCATGTTCCGTCCGAAAATGCGCTATGCGCACCAGGGTGGCATGAACCCGCCGATCATCATCATCCACGGCAATTCGCTGGAACACGTCACAGAGGCTTACAAACGCTTCCTCGAAGGGCGTTTCCGCAAGGAGTTCGACCTGGTCGGTACGCCGCTGAGGATCCAGCTCAAGACCTCGAGCAATCCGTACGCCGGCAAGGACGACTGACCGCCGGCGCCTGGCGAATTGGCTGCCATTGAGCGCCGATGAGCGGCGTCAGGCGCGGAAGTTCCGGCGTTCGGTGCCGTTATTTTTAAAAGGCCATTGGACTAATTTGCTGCGACGCAGAATCGCTGTGTTAAGGTGACCGGTCCAACAACAACTCTTGAACACGGAGAATATCGTGAGCAATAAAGGGCAGCTTCTTCAAGACCCGTTCCTGAACACCCTGCGTCGCGAGCACGTGCCGGTTTCGATCTATCTGGTCAACGGCATCAAGCTGCAAGGCCAGATCGAGTCGTTCGACCAGTACGTCGTATTGCTTCGCAATACGGTGACCCAGATGGTCTACAAGCACGCCATCTCCACCATCGTGCCGGGTCGGGCCGTCAACTTCTCGGCTGCCGAGAGCGACGACACCCCCGCCTGAACGGCGCGGAGCGCGGCGGTCACCCGTCGCGCTTTTTCATATCTGATTCCGCTTGTCTGAACTGATCCCCCGGATAGATGGCGCCGTCGTTCTCGTCGGCGTGGATTTCGGGTTGCCCCATTTCGACGGCGAACTCGAGGAACTCGGCCTGCTCGCGCAGACCGCGGGCCTGGAGCCCGTCGCGCGTCTCGTCTGCAAGCGCAAGGCGCCCGACGCCGCCCTGTTCGTCGGCAGCGGCAAGGCCGACGAGATCCGAGAACTGGCCGAGCTGCATCGGGCCAGCGAAGTGGTCTTCGACCAGTCGCTGAGCCCGGCGCAGCAGCGCAACCTCGAGCGCCAGCTTGGCATCGCCGTCTACGACCGCACTTTCCTGATCCTCGAAATCTTCGCCCAGCGCGCCCGTTCGCACGAAGGCAAGCTGCAGGTCGAACTCGCGCGGCTGCAGTACCTGAGCACGCGGCTGGTGCGGCGCTGGTCCCACCTGGAGCGCCAGACCGGCGGTGCCGGTGTGCGCGGCGGCCCGGGTGAAAAGCAGATCGAACTCGACCGCCGGATGATCGGCGAGTCGATCAAGCGCACCCGCGAGCGGCTGGCCAAGGTGCAGCGCCAGCGCGGCACCCAGCGCCGGCAGCGCGAGCGGCGCGACACCTTCAACATTTCGCTGGTGGGCTACACCAACGCCGGCAAGTCCTCGCTCTTCAATGCGCTGGTGAAGGCGCGCGCCTATGCGGCCGATCAGTTGTTCGCGACGCTGGACACCACCACGCGGCAGCTCTACCTGGGCGACGCGCGCCGCAAGGTGTCGATCTCCGATACCGTCGGCTTCATCCGCGACCTGCCGCACGGGCTGATCGACGCTTTCAAGGCGACGTTGCAGGAGGCCGTCGATGCCGACCTGCTGCTGCACGTGGTGGATGCCTCGAACCCGCACCATCCCGAGCAGATGGCCGAGGTCCAGGCGGTGCTCAAGGAGATCGACGCCGACACGGTGCCGCAGGTCCTGGTGTTCAACAAGCTGGACGCCCTTGAAAGCACGCAGCATCCCCTGCATCTGCAGGACGAGGTCGATGTCAACGGTGTGCAAGTGTCCCGCATCTTCCTGAGCGCCCACACCGGCGAGGGCCTTCCCGCGTTGCGGGCCGAACTCGCACGGCGATCGCAGTCGCTGACCGAGGACATGTCCATTGAGGACGGGGCCGAATTGCACGGGGCGGCCGACTGATTGCGCACAATCCCAGTTCACTGACCAAAGAACAGAAACGAATGAATTCAAAGCCAGTGTGGAGACGGTTTCCGGCCATGTTCAACCTGAACGACGGCCGCTGGGGCCGGGGCGACGGCGGCAATGGCGGCGGCCTTCGGCCCGACATGAAGAACGCGGGCTTCGGGCTCGGCCTGATCGCGGTGGTGGCGGTCCTGATCTGGCTGGGCACCGGCTTCTTCATCGTCAACGAAGGCCAGCAGGCCGTGATCACGCAGTTCGGTCGCTACAAGGCCACCGTGGGGGCCGGCTTCAACTGGCGGCTGCCGTACCCGATCCAGCGCCACGAGATCGTCGTCACCTCGCAGATCCGCTCGGTCGACGTCGGCCGCGACACCATCGTGCGCTCGACCGGCCTGCGCGAGTCGGCCATGCTGACCGAGGACGAGAACATCGTCGAGATCAAGTTCGCGGTGCAGTACCGGCTCAACGATGCGCGGGCCTTCCTGTTCGAGAGCAAGGCGCCCGCCGACACCGTGGTGCAGGTGGCCGAGACCGCCGTGCGCGAGGTGGTCGGCAAGATGCGCATGGATGCGGCGCTGGCGGACGAGCGCGACCAGATCGCGCCGCGCGTGCGCACGCTGATGCAGACCATCCTGGACCGCTACAACCTGGGCGTCGAGATCGTGGCGATCAACCTGCAGCAGGGCGGGGTGCGCCCGCCCGAGCAGGTGCAGGCCGCGTTCGACGACGTGCTCAAGGCGGGCCAGGAGCGCGAGCGGATCAAGAACGAGGCGCAGGCCTACGCCAACGACGTGGTGCCGCGCGCCACCGGTACCGGCTCGCGGCTCAAGGAAGAGTCGGAGGCCTACAAGGCGCGGATCGTCGCACAGGCGCAGGGCGACGCGCAGCGCTTCAGCTCGGTGCTCAGCGAATACCAGAAGGCGCCGCAGGTCACGCGCGACCGCATGTACACCGACGCCATGCAGCAGATCTACAGCAGCACGAGCAAGGTGCTGATCGACTCCAAGCAGAACTCCAACCTGCTGTACCTGCCGCTGGACAAGCTGATGCAGCAGGCGGGACAGGGCGCCGCCGGCACGCCTGGCGATGCCACCAGCCCCGGCGCCGCGGGCACTGCCGCGCCGCCGTCGTCGGGGAGTCCGGCGGCGCCGTCCGCCGGCGATGCCCGCGCCCGCGATGGCCGTTCGCGCGATCGCGACGTGCGCTGAGGACTGGAAGCATATGAACAGAATCGGATTCATCGTCTCGTCGGTCCTGGTGGCGCTCGCGCTGCTGAGTTCCACGCTCTTCGTGGTCGACCAGCGCCAGTTCGGCGTCGTCTACGCGCTCGGCCAGATCAAGGAAGTGATCACCGAGCCGGGCCTGAACTTCAAGCTGCCGCCGCCGTTCCAGAACGTCTCGTACATCGACAAGCGCCTGCTGACGCTGTCGAGCCTGGACCCCGAGCCCATGCTCACGGCCGAGAAGCAGCGCGTGGTGATCGACTGGTACGTGCGCTGGCGCATCAGCAACCCGTCGGAGTACATCCGYAACGTCGGCCTGGACGAGAACGCCGGCGCGGTGCAGCTCAACCGGGTGGTGCGCAACGCCTTCCAGGAGAACATCAACAAGCGCACCGTGCGCGACCTGATCTCCACGCGCCGCGATGCGCTGATGGCCGACGTCCAGCGCGAGGTGCTGGCCGTGGTGAAGGGSGCCAACAAGCCGTGGGGCGTGGACATCGTCGACGTGCGCATCACGCGGGTCGACTATGTGGAGGCCATCACCGAATCGGTCTACCGCCGCATGGAGGCCGAGCGCAAGCGGGTGGCCAACGAGCTGCGTTCGACCGGTTTCGCGGAGGGCGAGAAGATCCGCGCCGACGCCGACCGCCAGCGCGAGGTGATCGTGGCCAATGCCTACCGCGACGCGCAGAAGATCAAGGGCGAGGGCGATGGCCGTGCCGCCGGCATCTATGCCGAGGCCTTCGGCCGCGATCCGCAGTTCGCGCTGTTCTATCGCAGCCTGGACGCCTACAAGCAGAGCTTCAACAAGAAGAGCGACGTGCTGGTGCTGGACCCCTCGTCGGAGTTCTTCCGGGCGATGCAGGGCGCCGGCTCGGGCAGCAACGCACCGCGTCGCTGAGCACGGCCGCCGTCAAGTGGACAGCGACACCTTCTGGAGCGCGCTGGCCCTGGTCCTGGTGATCGAGGGC